>CAYLII010000009.1:0-25232 GCA_964383645.1 uncultured Methanosarcinales archaeon | reverse complement strand
CAGATTTTCAAAATATATAAATAGTAGGATTCTAGGGTATGCCTTATGACTAAATCTGCCAGGAGAAAAGCAGGGGCGGAAAGCCACCACCTGCACAAGAATCCAAAGGCGATGATAATCACTTTGATTGGGGCGATTCTCGGGCTTTTCGTGTTCAGCTGGATTTATGGCACAAGCTATACTGGCTATGTTAATGTGGACATCGACACAGTGCATATAGACGAGATGGCCTATGACGGCACCAGACTTGTCATCTGGTCAGATGACAGCAGCCCAATTCCCATGGGCGCGGCAAGGCTGTCAGGCAGAATATATGGAGAGGGCGATGTCAGGGTGTATCTTGTATCAGGGGAGAGGCGCTTTTTGGTGTACTCAAACACAAACAAGCCGGAGGTGTTCTCGCCATATATAGAGCCAAAGGGAATGATAGATAGGGCTACTCTTCTGGACAGCTCTTCTTTTAGCTTTGCGAGCGGGCCTGAGATGAAGCTCTGGCTGGGGGTTATTGAGGATGAGGCAAAGCTTGGAATCGGCTCATTTATAGACAGGGATTATCCTGTCTATGTGAGGAGCGCCTGCAGGGAGACATGCCGACTCCACGGGAGCGCGGACAGCGACATGTATGTGCTATTGTTCGAGATGGACCCTGGCGTGATGTTTGAGGTCACTGACATAGGGTTTTCTTAAGATTTCTTTCAGATAGATATGTGATTATATGGTGGATATGCAAGTATATTGGGGAGAGGTAAGCATAATTGAGGAGATGCAAGTATATTGAGTATTAGGATCAATCAGTGAGAGAATTAGGATTAATCAGTGGGATAAATAGAATTGATGAAAGTATAAAATATATTCAGTACTTTGGCGGGTACATGGCCTTTTTCTGGAGCTCTGAGAGCCACATCACGCCAACCTTTATCATCTCTTTATTGAACCTGTCAGAGATCTTGTAGGTCTTTCTGTAGAGGTCGTAGTAGATTAGGCCCATGCTCTTCATGGGAGTAAGAATCCTGTCGTAGAACTGCCTTTTGTTGTATGAGAGCTTGACTTCCCTGCCCTTGTACTGCGGGGTGTCTATCTGGGCCACAAGCTCGCCGTCGTGGAGGCGTGTGGCGAACAATGACATTGTGGTCTTGTCCACTTCGCCACCGTTGCTCTTCATGAACTCCACAAAGACCTTCGCAACTATCTGCTGCTGCTCTGTGGCAAAGATTATCTCGTAGATGTTCTCTGGCAGGTTGAATACATCGAATAGTATTGTCATCTTACTTACTACACCCCCTATGGCACCAACTGGAATAGACTAGTATATAAATTTTATTATTTTTTTAGCATTATTCCTACTCATGTATGTAATTGTATATTGGTAGGAGTTTAACCAAAAATTTAGACTAGTTAGTTTAATCAAAGTTGATGATGATTAGTCTGATTTTAATGTTTTAGCCAGATTCCTGTTGTTTTGGGCCAAATGATTAAGAAAAATGTGTGACCAAAATAGTTATCCTAAAACAGAATCAGCGATTTTTCTTACCCTGCTTCGCTCGGCAAGCTTCTCCTCCTCGCTCCATTTCCTGCTCTCGCGCTTGAATGGGCCGTATCTTCCGTTGAAGCTAAACACCCTCATGGATTTGTATTTTGCTTTTATGAGGGGATACTCCTGGACTATCCTCCTGTAGATCTCTGAGGCTGCTGTCGCGGATATCGGGTCCCATTTGCCTTCTTTCCAGTCATTATAGAAATATGAGCCTTTCATGGGTATGCATGGCGTTATGTAGAGTTCGTCTGCCTTGAGTGTTTCTGCCGCGTATCTTGCTGTCTCAAACGCCTTTTTCACAGGCTCTTCTATGTATGGCGGAGCTATAAGGATGTTGCAGCAGAGCTTTGCGCCTCTGCTTCTGATGTGGTTTGATGCAATGACATAGTCTTCCAGGGTGCAGCCCTTGTTCAGGCTCTCTAGATCTTTGTCATCTGCCACCTCAAGCCCCAGGCTTACCACATGGCTTGGTCTTATCTCCCTCAGCGCTGCCGCAAGTTTTTTGTAGTTTTCCTCTCCCACTTCCTCACGCGCTTTCTCTGGGTTAAAGAGGCTTGCGCGAGACTCGTATTTGAGGGAGGGTATTAGATTTGAGTCCATAAATCTGTAGATACGCTTTCTAAGCTGTTTTGGAATTTCAGTAAACCAGCTGCCGTTCGGCGCCACAACAAGCCTTCCGTGTTTCTCTATGTCGGCCAGGTTCTCCTCTGCAAAATTGTCAAAATGGCTTATCATATCCTCAATTGTCATGGATTCTTTTGAGACTGTCTTTTCCTGGAAGCTTAATCCGCAGAAGAGGCAGCCTCCCGCATCATAGAAATGGTGGCATATGCTGTTTGTCAGTGGATGATATTCGTTTGTCATTCTGTGCTGGATTTCGGCCTTCTGGCCTCTTGCTCGCTTCTCTTCTGCTCTTCCTGAAATAGGCTGTACATGACGCCTGCCTCTTTCTCGATTCTCAGGTCGTCTACTGCCCTGAGGTAGCCTGCCATAGAGAGCCTGTCCATCTGCCTTCTTGCGAGCGCCTGTAGAGGAGGGTATTTAACATCATGCCCGTCCATCACTATTGTTGAGATGTCATGGGCATAGGCTCCTCCTAGCATCAGGCAGGCGTGCCTGTCCCAGTCCTGCCCTTTGGGGAAGTTGGCTACGATAAGGTCATAGCCGCTTATGTTAATAAAGTCTTTGTAATCATCGTCTCTTGCTATGAATTCCTTCTCAGGCCTCTCTTTTGCAAGCTGTTTTATGAGCATATCTGTGAATTGGTCGATATGCCCGCAGAAATAGATCCTGTTTGCAGGAACCGGCTCAGTGGTTCCGGCCGGGTACTTGCTTATGGGCTGCGTCTGTTGGCCGAGCCCAATCTCAGGCCCTGAGGCGAGATAGCCTATCGCGTCATCAAGGCTGGTAAAGTAATGCTCGGGCAGAGTGAGTTTTTTTAGGAGAGAGTCTGCATTTTGGTCTTCATCTACTGTTATTAGTGTGTTGCCGCTTACTTGAGATGCGCCTATCTCTGCATAGCTCATGACTCCCCTGGATTTTCCCTTGGGAAATACGGCTATTGCTATTGGGCATTCCTCTGCCTCCCTCATGTCGTCGACCACCATTTTTGCAGTACAGCTCTGATGGTGGAGCCTTGGGTCTGCAAAAGAATAGTCCGGAAGTGAGTCTATTATTTTATCCCTGAAGCTGTGAAAAGAGCCTATGAGGTAGATTTTCGGCTGGATGCCTGAGTGCTTGTTCATTTTTTAAACCCTGCTCTCCAGAATTAGGCTGGAGTGAATCTCTCACCCTCTTTTCTCTATGTAAATGGCCTTAGATTTAAATGTTTAATGGTAGCGGATACTATATAAAAGGATATAATGGATTTGGGATGCCCTTACTTGAGCCTTGCCCCGCCAGAGGGTATGAATTTTATGATGTCATCAGCTGTTCCGCCGCCCAGCTTTTTTATGATCTGCCTTGCGAGCTGGGATGCGCTTTCTTTGCCCTGCTGAAGTTCCACATATTTTTCGGAATTTTTCTTGACTGCGCTTACCGGGCCGCCCATTATCTTTCCTTCTTTTATTCCTATGGCTAGCTCCAGCTTTGCCTGCACAAATGTCATGCTGCCTTTTACTACAAATGCGCCTTTTGTGAGGTACTCGCCAGAGGGGGCGCTCTTTGAGAGCTGCTCTGGCTGGACATAGAATGTTTCAAGGGAGGGCATGCCCAGCTTCCAGCCTTTGGAGTACGAGGCTGTGGCCTGGGCTGTCTCCTCCAGGGTTGAATCACCAATCTTTTTTCCTTCTGACTTGATTATGAAGAACGGCGAGCCCTCTATTTTTGTGTGGAATACTATGTCTCCCTCCTGGGCGTGCTTTTTTACAAGGATCTCGTTTGTTGTTGAATCGCGGCCGCCTATGCAGAGGAAGCCCTCTGAGGAATAGAACCACCTGAATTTCTCGTACCACTCGCTCTTTTCTGCCTTTATTGCTTTCTCTTCTCTCTGCTGGCCAAGTTTCTGCGAGGCAGTCTCTTTTTCCGCCTGTGCTTTTTCAAGCTCTGCATTGTGCCTGGCGAGCGCATTTTTTGCGCCTTCCATCTTTTTCCTTAGCTTTTTCGCCCGCTCGAAATATGCTGAGGCGCTCTGCTCTATTGGCTTGTCCAGGAATATCTCAATTTTCATCTATCCCGCGCCTCCTTTTGCTTTTTTCTTTTCCGGCCTGACTGGCTGTTCCAGCATGACATATTCTGATTTTAGCTGCCTGAGGCTTGTAAGCGTCTTTACTTTTGCTATTCCTTTTTTTGAGAGCACGTTTTTTACGAATTCATAGTAGGCGTCCTGGTCTTTTGCCCTCACCTTGAGGAGCAGCTCCCAGTCTCCTGTTATGATGTCTGCGCTCTCCACCTGCTCTAGCCTTGCGAGCTCTTTTGCTATCCTCTCCGGGTCGCCGTATTCGTCTGGCGAGAGGTTTATCAGTATGAAGACGCAGAAGCCCTCGCCAATCCTGCCGTGGTCAAGCACTGCTTTGTAGCTCTTTATGGCGCCGACTTTCTCAAGTTTCCTGAGATTGTAGTGTAGGGTGGTAGAAGGTTCTCCCAATCTCTTCGCCAGCCGAGCTATCTGGGGGGTGCAGTAGCCTGTCCTCAGCAACCCAATCAGTTTGGGCCCTACGTCTTTCATCGGAAGTAAATTTCCTGCCACCTTTTAGGCAGGAGTTTTTCTAGTTTTACAGCCTTGCCCTCCGCCAGTATCACGTCAGCGGATAGGTTCTTGTTGTTTATCTGGAACATGAGTTCTCTGCATCTTCCGCAGGGCGGGAGCAGTCTGCCGTATGTGTCTAAAGCGACAACTGCTTTTATGCGGGTTTCTCCTTTTGTTATCATGGTGGCGACAGCGCTGTGCTCTGCGCAGAAGCCTATGCCGCAGTCAGCGACTATGCTTACTCCAGCATAGATCCTGCCTTTATCTGTAATAAGGGCGCAGCCGACATCGCCGGATTTGCAGCCTGCAGAAAGTTTCCTCTTTTTAGTCACTGATTTGGCCTTTGCAATGAGTTTGGTGTGGAGTTTGTTCATATTTTAGCAGATTATTCAAGTTTTTATAAATATTTCGGTTTAATTTTGAATATTATTCAAACAATTATATTAAGGTCCAGGGCGCAACCACTAGATAGGGACGGAAAAAAAGGTATTGGGAATCAATGACCTGCCGCCCATCAAAAGGGCTTGCAGCCCTAACTGCAGGAGGTAACTAAAATGAGAAAAGAGATATTAGGGGCGGGCCTGGCAGCTATAATGGGAATTTCCCTTGCAAGATGCGCAGCCCCTCCAAGAACAGAAGCGGATATAGGAAATAAGGCTATAGAGGTGGCGCTCTGCAAGCCTGATGAGCTGGGAGAATTTGAAGAGATGCTTGAGTCAGGCATGAAAGAGAGGGCAGTTGTATTGAATTGGGGTTACGTTGGAGGTAGAGACATGAGAGATGTCTTGGGAATCCCTAAAGATAGATGGGATGATCTTGATATCTACATAGTCTCAGATAATTCCAGTGAGTGTAGGCTGTCAGATAACAAATGCGGTATTGTGACAGATAAGCCTTACAGGATAGTTAATGTTGAAGATGGACGCCTAATAGACCTAGAGTCTTCACTGCAGCTGGTAGAGAATGTCCCTATCAATCATGCGGATATAGGAGACTGGGTGGTGCTGGACAGGTTTGGCAACACCCTCTATGCAAAAGGTGACGAGATCTTCAGATAGGAGAAGGATGAGAAGAATAATAAGAATAGCAAAAAAATATTTTTTTATTTTTTCTTTATTGGCTGTTTTTTTATAGGCATTACTCCGCCAAGGTTTCCTATAACATTAACCAGCTCTGAATCGCTGGGAAGCACTATCTTTGCGTTGTTCTTAAGAGAGGTCTCGACTGCCTCGAGTTTTCTTAATACTTGGGCGTTTCCCACAAAGTACCTGTTGGCGCTCTCGTTGACGAGCTTTATGTACTGGGCCTCGCCCTCTGCCTCGAGCACTCTTGCGGTCTTTACACCCTCTGCCTCTTTTATGCTCGCCATCCTTTCGCCGTCGGCCTCTGTCTGGCGCGCGAGCGCATAGTCTTTGGCAGCAATCTTCTCATTTTCCGCCTTGACCACCTTGTTCATTGTGTCCTGGACGTCTTTGGGAGGGTCTATCTCTTTTAGTTCTGTCCTTACCACCTCAAGCCCCCAGTTCCTGGTCTCCTCTTTTAGGGTCTTCATGAGCTCTGAGTTTATCTTGTCCCTCTCGCTGTTTGCGCTTTTGAGGGTGAGTGTGCCTATTATGTTCCTGAGCGTGGTTCTCGCAAGGTTGACTATCTGGTTCTTGAAGTCATAGACATTGTAGATGCTCGCTTTCACAGACGCTTCGTCGGGCTTTACCCTGAAATATACCTGGGCGTCTACTCTCGCGTTCAGGTTGTCGTTTGTTATTATCTCCTGGGGCTCGGCATCGACCATCTGCTCGGTGATGTTTATCTGGTACATCCTGTCTATTACAGGAACAAGCCAGTGAAATCCGGGCATGGCAAATCCCTTGTATCTTCCAAGCCTCTCGACAATGCCCCTGTGTGTGGGCCTCACTATCTTAATGCCTGTGAAGAACAGCACAACTAGGGTTATTATGCCTACTACTGTCCAGAATGCCATTTTTACGCACCTCTTTTTTTACTGGCCTGCCTACGCTCCCTTATATCAGGGGCACCTTTCCGCCGTAGAGGGCTCTGAATTTTCCGTCTGAAAACTCGAAGCTGAACACGTCGTTGTTGCAGGCGGTTCCCCTCATCTTGATGACTGATATCTCTCTTAGCACCCTTCTCTGATGGTGGGCTAGGTCGAGGCAGATGATGCCGTCTGCAAGATAGTCCTCTACCTCGTACTCGCTGTATTTCTCCTTGCTTAGCGGCATCTCTGAGATGAGGAATGATGTGACTTCCAGGTCTCTTAGGAACTCAAAGATGTGGAATAGCTTTCCCCTGGGCTCCTCAAATCTTGAGAGAACATATAGGGCCGAGAGCGAGTCCAGGCAGAATATGTCAAGCTCTCCTGCAGCCTTGACTTTCTTTACAAGGTTTGTTATGACATTTAGCCAGTCTTTGTTCTCGTCAGATTTTGTCTCTGTGACCTGCTTTCTTATAGAGCCGAGGTCTGCTATTATGAGCGAGCCCTTGCCCTTGAGTGTCTCTATCTTGGAGAGAGTGGATTGGAGCTTAGAGATGTCACTTAATGTGATCACATTTACCTTGTCCAGATTATAGTCCAGGTTTATCATGTGGGTCAGGAGGGATGCGGCTGACTGCTCAAGCGAGATGTATAGCGATGTTTTTCCGTGCAGGGCCTCGTTGTACATGATGTTGAACACGAGCGATGATTTCATTGTTCCTGCAAGACCAGAGATAAGAACCACGTGGCCTTCGGGTATGCCTCCCTGTATGTGGTCGTCAAAGCCTTCTATATAGGTCTTTATCCTTTTGACTTGCTTTTTGTCCTTAATCGTATCTTTTGCCATTTGTTTTCACCTCTTAATCCTGGTGGGTGAAGAGGTCCAGGTTTCCGCTCTTTGTGCCCACCACTATCTTTTTCCCGCTCTTGTCGTCTATGTATGCAGAGCCGACTATGAAGCTGTCTGTCTTGTATTCCCAGAGCTTCTTGCCCTGGTAATTCCCCGGCTGGGATGTCATGACGCTTGAATAGTGCCCTGACTGCTGGGTTATCCCGGATATCCCCGGCATGTAGTTGAGTATGTATGAGCCCTCTGCGTCCAGCACATAAAGGCTGTTGTCGTAGCTTCCTGCTATCACCTCTGGCTTTCCGTCGTTGTCGAAGTCCATGACATATGGGCTAGCGACAACCCAGAAGTCCGTCTCATAGCTCCATATCTTCACTCCCTCGGCAGTGAGGGCATAGATGCTGTTGTCGCATGAGCCGAATATCACTTCCTGCATGCTGTCATTGTTTATGTCTGCTATGCATACCTTTGAGTGGATTGAGCCGTCTGTGCTGAATTTCCAGAGGAGTATCCCCCTCTCGTCAAGGGCATATAGATTGTTGTCGTGCGAGCCGACTATGATTGAGGTCTTCCCGTCTGATTTCAGATCTGCAGCTATTGGCTGGGCAGTGACTTTTGCGCCGGTCTTGAATTTCCAGATCTCTGTGCCTTTCTCCCCGACTGAGTATATTGTGCCGTCGTTTGTGCCAAATATTATCTGGAGCTGGTCTTTTTTCAGTATCATGGGCATTGATTCTATGGGTGACTTTGTGTTGAATGTCCAGAGCAAGGCGCCCTCATTGTCGAGGGCATAAAGCCTGGAGTTGTCGCATCCGAAGATTATTTCCAGCCTGCTGTCGAAGTTTATGTCTGCAACAACTGCAGAGGATCTTATGGGAGAGCCTGTCTTGTATTCCCAGAGAAGCTTTCCTTTTTCAGAGAGGACTGAGAGGTTGCCGTTGTCAGAGCCCACAATTATCTCCATTTTGCAGTCGCTGTTGAGGTCTGCGAGTGTGGGCTGGCCCCTTATGCTCTTGATGGATTCCTCATCCAGGAAGAGCAGCTCCTCTTCTGTGCGCTTTTCCTTGAGTTCATACTTCCACCTTAGCTTTGACTGCTCGTCAAGTGTGTAGACGTGGCCGTCTTTTGTGCCGAATATGATGGCTTTCCTGCCGTCGTCAAACTCGCCCACTGCGGGCGAGCCGAGTATCTGAGAATCAGCCTGGAACTCCCACTGCCTGGCAAGCCTTCCCCTGCGCCTGCCTCCAAAGATTTTTGAGATTCCTTTCATCACCATCTTTTTCAAACCGCTTTTCTCCCTAACTCTTTATTTAAACCTTTCTGTATATGCCTTTTGTGTTCTTTTCCAATGTAATCTTTTCATATGCTCTCATTTCTTGATGTACCTGAATACTGTGTCTATCTGCCTGAGGTTCCACCCCACATTGAGCAGGACTGAGCGGATGAGCTCCTCAGAGTAGCCGTGGGAGACCATGCGTTCTGTGTAATCTATCAGGCTTTTTGGCACGCCAAGCCCTGACTCGTATTCTGTGAGAAGCCCGCTGGGCAGGCCAATGCTCTTTCCACCTATCTTCTCAAGTTCGCTGAGCTTTGGCTTCTGGATGCCTGCCTGGGCAGGGAGCTTTTGCTGCGGCATGGATGTTGCCATCTCTGCTGCCATCGCCTGCCTCATTTTCTCCTGCACCTCTTTTGGAAGGTGTGGCTGGCTTGAATTGTAGGCTGTGATGCCTCCAACCACAAGGATTACCAATATCCCTGCGCCTATCACCCAGAGGGTGGTCTGGCTGAATGGAAGCGATGAAAATAATCCTTTTTCGCCCTGCTCACCAAATGACTCGTCTGAAGAATCCCCTGACGCAGGCTGCTCAGGAGCTGGCTGCTCAGACACGGGCTGCTGGACTACGACTACCTGCTCAGGCGGAGGCTCGGGCGCGAGCACTGGTTGCTCTGCAAGAGCTATTCCAAGTGCCCTGCTTATCGTGACATTTGCCTTATCGCCGGATATCGAATTGAGCCTTAGGTTGAAGTCGTAATTGTAGTCTCCCCCAACATCAAAGTCAGACTGCTCGCCTACAAAGAATGACTCGAGGTTGTAGTCTCCTGTGATGTTGAATGTGGCCTCGTCAGGGTCAAGGCCGGCGAGACCGATATAATAGCTCTGGCTGTCTATAGTTATCTTTATTCTCTCATTGACTGAAAGGAGTTGGGTATAGCCATCGAGCCAGCTGTCAGGCGCATATGTTTTTGTCCAAGAGCTTATTGATACCGTGCCTCCGCCGCCGCCTGAGCCCAGCACCTCATCATCGTCGGATATTATGGTGGCGTCATCTGAGAGGTTGGATAGCGAGAAAAATTCGCCGTCATAGGCTATAACTGTGCAGTTCCATTCGTCGCCTACAGATGTTTCTGAAGCGTCTATTGTGGATATCTCTGTTTTTATTCCGCTCTCTATATCGGTGGTAGTGCCGTTACTAAAGAGCACGCCGTCCTTGTACCAGTACCAGTATGCGGTAAGCAGGTCTTCTGAGTCGTCTATAAGAGTTGCGTTGCACACCAGGTCTTCGCTGTCTTCAGGGGATGCGGGATATATCGAGATCCTATATACATAGGGTATGCCTGCCTGGATTGTGGCTGTTTCTGAGCTAAGGGAGGCAGTGTAGTCCTCTCCGTCATATGCAGTGCATTCGAATGTCCAGTTCTGGCCCACTGCCAGGGTCTGGTTAAGGGTAGAGACATTCACGAGCAGAGATTGAGTGTGGTTTAGCTCTTCTGTGCCGCTGAGGTTGAGCACACCCTCAAGGTACCAGCTCCAGCTGTAGGTGATGTTATCTCCATCTGCATCAAATGCCATGCAGCGGCCTATCAATGATGAGGAATCATAAAATCCTGCAGGCGAGGATGTTATGGTTGAATTTATCATGGCAGGGGGCGTGTTTAAAACAGCAACTGTCTCTGAAGAAACATCTGAGTATTCATTTCCGTCAAATACTCTTGCTGTGCAGTTCCAGACTTCTCCTTTTGTGGTGTTTCCGCTGCCCAGTATTGAGATGGCTGTGTTCTCTCCTGTTGTGATTGTGGTGCTGCCATTTAGCATCTCTGCGCCGTCCTTGTACCACCACCATTCTGCTGTGAGGGTTGTGTTGTCAGTGTCAATGCCCCTTACATAGCAGGTGATGTTGTCAGTTGTGGGCGGAGTGGGAGGTGATATGCTCAGAAGTGCGATAGCAGGAGTCATGCTCGCTTGCTGGATTGTGACTGCGCTTGAGTTGAGGGGCTCTGAATATATTGTGCCGTCATATGCAGTGCATTCAAAGGTCCAGTTCTGGCCTGGCTCAAGTGTCTGATTGAGAGTGTCAACAAGGACAAGCTCTGAAGGCGAGTGGCTTATTAGCTCACCGCCGCTCTGGTTGAGAAGCCCGTTTAGATACCAGTTCCAGCTGTATGTGACATCTTCTTCATTTCCGTCTGTGGCGTTGCACCAGCCCATGATTGTCGAGATGTCATAGAAGCCCTCTGGCTCTGAGGTGATTGTGGCTTCGCGCATCACTGGCTCGCCAAGCGGACCGCCATCAGTGATTGTCCAATTGTAAGTATTTGTGAGGATATCTCTTCCTGCTTCACCAACTGAGGAGTAGATTGAATTACCTCCATCGAATACCACATCCATCTGTTGGGGTATGCTGCTCCCTCCGAGGAGCAGGGAATCGTAATTATCTGTGGATAAGGTGACTCCCTCAAACATATATGACATATCCAGGACTGAACTCGTGTCCCAGTCACCTATATCCTGGTTGAAGGAATCTGCATAGGCAAACATATGATTCATGTCAGTAACTGAACTTGTGTCCCAGCTGCCTATGTCCTGGTTGAATGACTCTGCAAGCCAAAACATCCCACTCATGTCGGTGACTGAACTTGTATTCCAGCCTGAGAGGTTCTGATCAAAGGATACTGCGTTTCCAAACATACTATTCATGTCTGTAACTAAACCCGTATTCCAGTCACCTATGTATTGGTTGAATAGATCTGCGTCTTCAAACATCCATGACATATCTGTAACTAAACTCGTGTCCCAGCCCCCTATATCCTGGTTAAATGAACTTGCACTCAAAAACATCCCAGCCATATCTGAGACTGAGCTGGTATCCCAGCCGCCTATAGGCTGGTTAAATGATGTTGCACCTGCAAACAGCTGGTTCATGTCAATGACTGAACTTGTGTCCCAGCCACTTATGTCCTGGTTGAAGGAACTTGCGCCACTAAACATCCCTGACATAGTCCCTACGTTGCTTGTGTTCCAATCACCTATGTCCTGGTTGAAAGAAACTGCTCTATTAAACATCCCTGACATAGTCACTACGCTGCTTGTGTTCCAACCACCTATGTCCTGGTTGAAGGAACTTGTAGCCATAAACATTCCAGCCATATCTGAGACTGAACTCGTGTCCCAGTCACCTATATCCTGGTTGAAGGAACTTGAGTTCCTAAACATATTAGAAATAATTATAACTGAACTCGTGTCCCATCCGCTTATATCTCCATTGAATTTGGGTGCATAAGCAAACATAAGTGATAGATCTGTTGTTCCCGTAAGATTCAAATTGTCAGTCGCAGAACTATTAATGTTTTCGCAGCCATAAAAATATTCCCCATTGTTTCCCACCCTTAGCGGGCCCCATGAATTGACATTGCCTATCTTGAGCTTGTCCTTGCCGTTGTTGAACCTGAACCCCTCTATTGTCCCCGTTATGTTTACTGTGTAGACTCCTTCCTCTGCATAGGTGTGGTTGCTTTCAGGGCTGTCCCAGGTTGTGACCAATGTGCTGTTGCCGTCTCCCCAGTCGACCCTGAAGAGATATGTGCCTGTCAGCTCGAGAGGCAGGCTGATGGTTGTTGCATTGCTTGAGCCGTCAGAGACTGCTGATGTGTTCCAGGTTGCAGAGAACACAGACTCAGGAAAATTCAGCTCATCATCGTATTCAAGTATTGTTATCGCGTCTGATTCGAGAGCAGAAGATGTGTTCGTGCCGTCAGATGCAGTGCACTCAAGGCTCCAGTTCTGGCCCACCTCAAAATCAATGCTTAGGTTTGCCACGTTCGCATCTGCTCCTTCTGCGAAGCTGACAGCGCCTATGTCCCACCACATTGCCTCTTCATAGAACACACAGCTTACCACGCAGCCGCAGCCCAGGTCCTGCCAGCCTGTGCCGTTGTAGCAGTAGAGCCCGACCTGGCCGAGAGATACATAGGTGAGGAGCTTTAGCTCAGTCTGGTCCCAGCAGCCTGATGGGATAGTCTTGTTGTCCAGGATCTCATTTCCGCCGTTGCCCCATGTCTTTACCTGCCACCTGGTTCCGGCGCGCTCTGCGCCAATGGGCTTTGTGTAGTTAACATAATAATCGCCGTGATCTGTGTATGTGTCCCAGTCCCCGTCGTTGGACTCGTCATCATGCGCATATGAGCCGGTTCCTATTGCACCGCAGCCAGAGTAGAGGGTTGCGTTCTCCTGGTAGCAGAGATCGCCTGAGGTAGAGCCTGCAAGATATTCAGCGCCCTCCAAGAGCCATCTCCAGTCGTATGTGAGCGTGTCTCCGTCCTCGTCTATGGCGTTGCACCAGCCTATCAATGTGGAATATGTGAATGGATAGCCTGTGTCAGCTGTTATCTCTGCAGAGGCGATGTCTGGCGCGCGGTTTAGAATAGTAATTATAGCTGAATCCATACCAGAGCGGTCGTTTCCGTCAAAGGCTCTCACTGTGCAGTTCCATTCCTCTCCAAAGGAGGTGTTTCCTGCGCCAAGGGTTGCCACAAGCGCATTTTCTCCTGCTGTGACATCTGTCGAACCTGAGAGCATCTCTATGCCGTCCCTGTACCACCACCATTCGACTGTGAGGCTTGTGTTTTCAATGTCGGTTGCAGTTGCGTAGCACAATAGGTCTGAAAGCGTGTCCGGCGTAATCGGAAGTATTGAGGGCGTGCTGATGTTTGGCGCTATGTTGTACTCAACTATCTCGACAGATGTTGAGTTTAGGTAATAAGAGGTATTCGTGCCGTCGCTTGCCAGGCACTCGAATGTCCAGACCTGGCCTGGCTCAAGGCTCTGGTTGAGGGTGTCAACAAGCACAAGCTCTGATGGAGAGTGTGTTATGAGCTCGCCTCCGCTCTGGTTTAGAAGCCCGTCAAGATACCAGTTCCAGGTGTAACTTATGGTGTCAGGGTCATCGTCAGATGCCTCGCACCAGCCCTCGAGTATGCTGTTCGGATAATAGGGTGTCTGGTTGACAGATATCTCTGATGAAACCATCACAGGCGCCTTGTTTCCTATGGTGTGGACTGCAGAGAGATAGTCTGAATAATCAATTCCGTCAGATATCCTTACTGTGCAGTTCCACTCCTCGCCTTTTGTGGTGTTTCCGCTGCCAAGTGTAGTGATGAGCGTGTTTGTGCTATTGGCTATGTCAGCTGTGCCCGAGAGCATCTCTGCGCCGTCCTTATACCACCACCATTCTGCAATGAGACTTGTGTTCTGGGTGTCTGTGGCAAGCGCATAGCATGACAGGTCTGTGTCAGTGTCTGATATATTGGGGGTGATTGTGACTTCCGAAAGAGTTGGAGGAGTGTTTAGCTCTGCCCCGAGCGCAGCGAATATGTTTATCCTCCTGTATTCATATGAATCCACAGGGTCTATAATAGGAGTGCCTGTTGAATTGAGAAGCGCTTCTATTGATGAGGGTGTGCTTGAAAGCCCCCTTAGATTGAGGTACTGGATCAGGAGCGCGAATGCGCCTGCTGCATGGGGCGCTGCCATTGAAGTGCCTGTTACTTCGGCATAGCCTCCGCCTGCAGCGGTGGTGTTTATCCCGTTGCCCTCTCCTGAATCTCCGCCCGGCGCAAGAAGCCAGAGGAGATGATTCCTGTTTGAGTATGATGCAATGCTGTCGTCCTTGTAGGTTGCGCCTATTGGTATTGCTGATTCTATGCAGGCTGGCGAGCTTATGTTTTCTGCATTGCCGTCATTTCCTGAGGCGACTATCACTGCTATGCCCTCTAGGGTTGCTGTGTCTATCGAGTCAGCATAGATCCACTGGCCCGGGTCGTCGTCGCAGTAAGTGCCGTAGAGCAGGGGCGCTTC
Organism: uncultured Methanosarcinales archaeon; assembly: GCA_964383645.1. Taxonomy (GTDB): domain Archaea; phylum Nanobdellota; class Nanobdellia; order Woesearchaeales; family JAGVZT01; genus CAYLII01. The sequence continues at coordinate 10,542 of CAYLII010000009.1, read as the reverse complement.
TGTGCCAAGGCTTATGCTTATTACAGAGATGTTGTATCTTTCCCTGTTTCTTGTGCAGTATTCAATTCCTGCAACTATGTCTGAGGAATATGCAGTGCCGTCAGCATCTGCTACTTTGACAGGGATGATGTTTGAGTCAGGCGCAATTCCCCTTAGCTCTGTGCCGTTGGCTCCGACTATTCCTGCGACTGCTGTGCCATGGCCGTGGTCGTCATCAGGGTCGCCGTCTCCGTTCACGAAGTCATAGCCGCCAAGAACCCTATTGCAGCCTGCCCAGTTCACGCCTGTGCCGTTCCTGGTCTCGTTTATCCAAAATCCTGTAGATGCGATTATGTCGTCAGTCGATATCTCTACCCTTACTGTGTCTCCCTCTATCTCCGGGGTCCAAAAGTCGTCATGCACTCCGGTGTATGTGTAGATAAGGGTGTCTTCGCTGTCGTAGATGTAGATGAAATCGTAGAACTCCTCTACGCTCAGGTTTGCGAAGTGGAGCGATATCGAGGTGTATCCTGGCTGGCTTATTGTCCAGTTTTCAGAATAGAGGTGGTCATAGTTGTCTGGGTAGTTGGCTGATTTTACGTCTGCTGCATCTGTCCTGGGCTCAGAGACATCTATTGAGCAGCCGCCGAAATCATCATGTGTATAATCGAGCCCTGTGTCAAGTATGCATACGCCTATGCCTATTCCTGTTATGCTTTCTCCGTTATATGAATATGCCCATGTGGTGGTCGCATTGGTTATCTGGGTCGTGTCCTGCAGGAGTATATGGGCAATCTGGTCTTCTACCACCTGCTGGACAAGAGGGTTTTGCCCAATGGAATCTATCTCTTCCTGGGTGAGCTCTGCAGAGAAGCCGTTGAATGAGGTGAATCTTGTCTTTACTCTTGTTTCGTCTGTCTCCCCCATTATCACATAGTCTCTCATCATGTTCTTTAGGGATGCGAGCTCAGAGCCTCCCATGTGCTGTGATTGGCCTGCCCACCCCTCCACATCAGAGGGTTCCTTTAGAAGCACTATCACCCTTCTTCTTTCAGGCTCGCTGTCCAGTACAGTGAATTGGGAAGCAGCCATCCTGAAGCTTGAGGTGAATAGAGGCGCTTCCTCTGGCTCGTTGGATTCATCCTGTTTAGCGTCTCCACCTCTTTCTGGGATCTCAAGCCCGAAGAGGGGCAGAGTTGCTGGCGGCTCTTTTTCTGCCGCCTGCTGCTCTGCTGGAGGAAGAGCCCCCTCTTGTGTCTGGGGTATCTCCACCAGAGGGGTATCAGAGGGGGTTTCCTCAAGCGATTGTGATGTGCCTTCATCAGGGGCGATGTCCTGCGAGAAGGCGAATATAGAAAATATTATGAATGTGAAAAAGAGGATTACAGCAAGGGAATATATGCTTGCCTTTCTTGTGGATGCATCCTTTCCAAGAGGCGCGAATTTCATCAGGATGCCTCCTCTGCTGATTCCTGGCTGTTGGTGTAGACTGCTTCGCAGCTGCCTTTTATGCATCTGCAGCTTCCCTGGCCGCAGTCCATCGTGCCTGGCCTGCATTCATCTGTACACCCAATATTGCTGCAGTCCTGCCTGCTCTCAAGCGCTGTGCAGGTTGAGGGGTGGCAGCATTCTGCAGGAGCGCAGTCAGAGTCAGCTGTGCATTGTGCAGTGCCGGGTGTTTCCTGCTCTTTTGTGGCGCAGCCTGAGATGAGCGCAATAACTATAAGAATCACAAATAGTATGGATGGAAATACCCCTTTTGACATCTAACCCCTCTTTGATGCTTCATTTTATAAAGCCAGAATATAAATGTTTCTAATCTTATAGTCTGCAACCACGAGCAGGAATGGTGCGGGGATAATTTTATAAATGGCTGCTCAAATTGAGTTGATTATGGATGACTGTGTGTTCTGCAAGATAATAGAGGGGCAGGTTCCCTCGAGCATGGTGTATAATGATGAGCATGTGGCTGTTTTCGCGCCGCTTGAGAAGGATATGCTTTCAAAGGGGCATCTCCTGGTTGTGCCAAAGAAGCATTATGAGAGCATCTATGACATCACGATTGATGAGCTCACTTTCATTATGAGGGCTGTTAAGCTTATTTCCAAAAAGCTAAAAGAGGGCTATGGGGCAGAGGGTGTAAACCTGCTCCACGCGAGCGGCAAGGCAGCACAGCAGTCTGTTTTTCATTTCCACCTCCATCTTGTCCCAAGGTACAAGGATGACGGGCTTGACAGCTGGCCAAAGACAGGATATGTGGAGAAGAATCTTTCTGAAACATACAAGAAGCTAAAAGAGCTGCTCTCAGCGATATGAGTTGCATAGAGCCTGCTGATTGGGATAATGCCGATCTGCATAATTCGCATACTGCACATATTACATAACTGCATATTGCATATATTGCATAGAGATGCCTGATGCCAGGTGTTCTGATTATTGATTCCTTTTTTGCCTTTTAGCATAAGCAGAAACTTTTATATAGGTCTGGTATCATCTGCAAGATGTTTGGGGGCAATAGCTTTCCCAGGAAAAAGAGCGTGTGATAGATGGATGATATTTTTGAGATAACTATTATAGGCCGCGGCGGCCAGGGCAGCAAGACCACATCAGAGGTTATTGCGAGCACTGCTCTTAGGTTTGGCAAGTACATGCAGGCCTTTTCTGAGTATGGCGCTGAGAGGAGCGGAGCGCCCATGACAAGCTATGTGCGGATCTCTGATAAGCCTATCACAATCCATTCCACAATCATTGACCCTGATTTAACTGTTATAATGGATGAAGGCCTTGTTGAGATGGCAAGCTGCAGGCAGCCAAAATCCATGCTTATAGTCAACACCCAAAAGACGCCTGCCCAGATAAGGGAGATGCTGGGCTTAAAGACAGGCAGGGTTTTTACAGTCAACAGCACAGGCATCTCAATTGAGGTGATGGGCGTGAATATCCCAAACACTCCTACTGCTGGCGCGATATCAAAGGTGGCTGGCGAGCATATTGTCAAGAAGGAGCAGCTGGAAAAGGAATTGCGCAACAAGCTTGAGAAGAAGATAGGCAGAGAGGCCATGGACAAGAATATCATCTGCCTCAACAGGGGCTATGATGAGGTAAGGGAAGGCTGACACGATGGCTGTAAAGAAAAAGATAGGCGGTTTCCTCTGCGCGTCAGACACGCTCAAGGGATGGAAAGAGCTTCCGGAAGGCTGCGTCATCACAGAGCCGGGAAGCGCAAGCGATTATTATACAGGAGGCTGGAGGACGTTTAGGCCTGTCGTCGACAAGAAGAGGTGCATAAACTGCCTCGCCTGCTGGATGACCTGCCCTGACATGAGCATCGTTGTCGAGGATGGAAAGATGGGCGGGTATGATTATGACCACTGCAAGGGATGCGGCATATGCGCAGAGACCTGCCCGATAAAATGCATCAAGCTGGTGCAGGAAGACAAGTTTTTGGAAGAGAACAAGAATCATGATTATGACGAGAAAGGAAAAACTTCAACTGTCACTATAGACGGAAGGAAGGCGGAGAAAAAATGAAGATCAAGAGCCTGAGCGGAGCGGACGCCTCTGGTGAGGCGATGAGGCAGATTGACCCTGATGTGGTTCCTGCCTATCCGATAACCCCGCAGACACCTATCATGCACAAGTTCGCCCAGTACATAGCTGACGGCGAGGTGAGGACGCAGATGATAAGGGTGGAGAGCGAGCATTCTGCGATGTCTGCTGCTATTGGCGCATGCGCCGCAGGCGCAAGGACGATGACAGCCACCTCATCCCAGGGGCTTGCCCTCATGATAGAGATTGTATACATAGCGCCTCCCATGAGGCTTCCTATTGTGATGAATCTTGTAAACAGGGCTTTGAGCGGCCCGATAAATATCCACTGCGACCATTCTGACGGCATGCTCGCAAGGGACTGCGGCTGGCTCCAGCTGTATTCCGAGGACGGCCAGGAGGCTTATGACAATACGATTGTGGCAACAAAGCTTGCTGAAGACGAGAAGGTGAGACTTCCTGCGATGGTGTGCCAGGACGGATTTATCACAAGCCATGAGGTAACTAGGGTTGATGTGCTAGAGGATGAAGAAGTTAAAAAGTTTGTGGGCGAGTTTAAGCCTCACTATCCCCTGCTTGACACAGATCATCCTGTCACGTACGGCGCGATTGACATGTTCGATTATTATTTTGAGCACAAGAGACAGCAGAGCGAGGCTCTCACCCATGTGTTCGAGGCGTTTGAAAGGATTTCTGCCGAGTACGCAAAGCTCAGCGGCAGGAAGCTAAATCTTATCGAGCCATACAGGCTAGATGATGCAGAGGTGGCTATTGTGTGCATGAACTCTGCAGCCGGCAGCGTGAGATACATTGTTGACGAGCTCAGGGCAAAGGGCATAAAGGCGGGGCTTCTCAAAATTAGGATGTTTAGGCCTTTTCCAAAGGTGCAGATAATGGAGGCGCTAAGGCACCTCAAGGCATTTGCGGTGCTGGATAGGGCTGAATCAATGAGCCTCCAGGGCGGGCCCCTGTTTATTGATATAAGAAGCTCATTTTATGGGACAAAGAGCCAGCCAAAGACAGTAGATTACATCTACGGCCTGGGCGGAAGAGAGCTTACGCTTGAGCATATCAGGCAGGTGTTTTTAGAGGCAGAGCAGATAAGGGCTCAGGAGAATTACGATTATATAAGGTATCTTGGAGTAAGAGAATAATAGGTTTTATGTTTGAGGGATAAAAGAAAAAAATGGTAAACCCAAAAGAGCTGGCGAAGATGCCAGAGAGGTTCACGCCCGGCCACAGGATGTGCCTAGGCTGCAGCGTGCCTATCGCAGTCAAGAATATTGTGAAAGCTACTGAGAACCCAATTATTGTGGGAAATGCCACCGGCTGCCTAGAGGTGTGCAGCACAATATTTCCCTATACATCATGGGGCGTGCCTTTTATCCATAATGCTTTTGAGAATGTCGCAGCCACTATGAGCGGGGTCGAGACCGCGTATCATGTGCTTAAGAAATCTGGAAAGATCCCTGCTGACAGGAACATCAAGTTCATCTGCTTCGGAGGAGACGGAGGCACTTATGACATCGGGCTTCAGAGCCTCTCAGGCATGCTTGAGAGGGGGCATGATGTGTTCTATGTTTGCTATAACAATGAGGCCTATATGAATACAGGCGTGCAGAAATCTTCGGCTACGCCTTTTGGCGCAGACACCAAGACAGACCCTGCAGGAAAGGTCAGGCCAGGAAAGCAGGAGTTCTCTAAAGATCTCACTGCTGTAGTGGCTGCGCATAACATACCATATGCCTGCCAGGCTGCTGTGCATAATTACAATGACATGTTCGCAAAGGCCAAGAAGGCATTCGAGACAAAGGGGCCAAGCTTCATGAATGTGCTCACACCCTGCGTTCCTGGCTGGGGCATTGCCCAGGCCAAGAGCCTTGAGATATCCAAGCTTGCAGTAGAGACCTGCTTTTGGCCTCTTTATGAGATAGAGAACGGGGTGTATAAGCTTAATTATGACCCTGGCGAAAAGAAGCTTCCGATAACAGAGTGGCTTAAGCCCCAGAAGAGGTTTGCCCACCTGTTCGCGCCTGGTAATGATGAGCTGCTAAAGAAGATCCAGGATAATGTTGACAGCGAATGGGCAAAACTCAAGAAGCTGTGCGGCGTGTGAGCCCATATATTTCTAAATTTCTTACATATTTTTTGCTGCTGGTCTTTTTTTTGGATGAGCCCTTTTCTCAATCATCTGTCAGGCTCTGGCTTTCTCAGGAGGAAGTAGGCGAGAAGTATGATTGCGATTATTGCAATAAGCGGGATGAGCCATAGTGGTGGAGATTTGCCTTCTGAGTCTTTGATTTCTTCAGGCATCTGGTCTGGTTTTTCAGGCGCTGAAGGTGTAGTGCCAGGCATGGTTTTATCCGGCTCAACATAGACTTCTCTGTCCATGCATTGCCCACCTGTGCAGCAGAGCGAGCCTGTGTCGTCTGCATAGACATATTCTCCTGTGCAGAGCTGGCCAGGGGTGCAGCTGATTCCGCCCTTGTCGTTTGCGCATGTTGTTGATATAATCATGCTGTCTTTATACCAGCAGTCCGGTTCGCAGCCTGGGCAGTCTGCGTCTTTTCCGCTGCAGTCAGGATCGCACACGCCGTCATTTGCGAGGTCGCAGATGTAGTCAATTGCGCCGCTTGGGCAGTCAGCGCAGGTTAGGCTGTTTTCTATCAGCGTGCAGTCAGGGATGTGGCATGGCTCGCATATGCTGTTGTAGTTGCAGAACGAGACCTGCCTGTCTGATATTATAAGGCTGTTGTCATTATCATTGATTGTTATTCGTGATATGGCTGGCTGGAACGGGTAGAAATTATTTTCTCCCAGATAGACTCTGTCCTCGTACAGGAGATTTCCCTGATAATCATATAGACTGATTCTGTAGTCATCGCTTTCTGGCATCACCCCTCTGAAGAATAGGTCTTTGTAGAACAGGTTGTTTCCTATGACTGATAAGGTGTATGTTCCCGCGCTCTCCTCAAAGTCCAGGTGGATGTAGTTTTGCCCTTGAGCAGGAGATGCCATTAGCGCTGTCAGCAGGAATACTGAAAGAATCATTGTTGCAAGGTGTGTGTTTTTCATCTTAGGACCTCTTTAGGGGCATGACTATGCCATAATGCCCGGGAAGCACTGTGTTGTAAAACAGGGATCTTGTAAGCACAAGGTGCTCTCCCACCTCATGGGGGCAGCCTCCTGTGTAGGGATCGTTTATTATCACATATTCGGGAGAGTAGCCTACTATGAGGACATAGTGGCCGCCTGCAGTTGAGCAGCCCTCATTGTAGTAATCATACATTCTTACAGTGAGAACCATGGGGCTGCCCTGGTCTATTTTTGATTCTATCACATTGCTGCTTGGAGAGACTAATCCGCTTGAGCTCTCGCAAGCACCTATAGTGCACGCATAGCTGTTAAGATAGGAATATGCTGTCCCTGCAGATGTTGTCTCGCAGCCGTCCCAATATACAGATAAGTCCTGTGTGCCAATCCCTATGGTCTCTGCGCCCATCTTTAGCGAGGTCGGGCCGCATGCTGATCCGCAATAGGCATTGTTGCCAAATCCGCACTGGTTGTAGTAGACTGTGTCAGGCACCATTACTGTTCCGGGCGGGCAGTCTGCTGTGCAGCACCTATCGCCGCATTCTGCATCAGGGTCTATCTGCTTTGCTGTGTTCACATTAGAGCCGCAGTAGTGGCACTTTCCTGAGTAGCCCAGGCTTGCTTCCTCGCATTGGGGGTGGTCCTTGCAGTTGGTTTCGAGAGGGAAGAATGTCTTGTCGCCGCATCTGCTTTTTGTTGTGGAGGCTTTTTTGCAGCCGTCATCCTGCCAGACGCAGCAGCCTGCTACCTCTGAGCAGTCCATCTGCTCGAACACAGGCTCATCTCCTGACTGGGATGTGGCAAAAGTTGTTATGTCCTCTTCTGAAGCGCCTGGCTCAGGCCAGCCTGTGCACGCTGCCATGCTTGAGGCTTCCATCTCATTGTCTTTTATGCAGCAGCCCTCCTGCCTGCAGCATACGCTTCTTCCTGTGAGAACTTCTTCATCTGATGTTGAGTAGATGGGCCATCCTCCGATTGAGTCGCATTCTCCTACTGTGTTTAGGAGCACGCCTTTTCTCTGCTGGCAGTTTCCGACTGCGGTGTCGCTTGTGCATATGATCTGTGTAGAGATTTGGGAAACTGGGGCTTCTGAACCGGCTGTGTCAGCTATTCCTGCGTAGCTCTTGACCTTTTCCACATAGCCGTTGCAGTCTGTGCCGCAATATATAGGCGGGCTTGACCAGCTGCATCCCATCCCATTGTAGCCTCTTACTGCGCAGTCCCAGCCCTCCCAAAGCCTTACCTCGTCTTCGCAGCCTGTCTGGCCGAGCTCCTGGCATCTTTCTCTGCAGTCCAGGGTGTGGCCTGCGGCGCAGCCCCATGCCATGTATTTTCCTATCAGGTGGTTTACTGCAGACTCAATGTTACATCCTATCCTGTAATTTGTCGTGCCTGAGCATTGTACTGAGTCTTTGTTTACCTGCATCATGCCTATTGATGCTCCGCCGTCGCCTGTCTTTACTAGTCCACTATCGGCGCAGTGCTTCATGCCTGATTCTGTCATGGCTATTCCTATCATGAGGCTTCCGAAATATTCCGCGTCTCCAAGGTTTTGGTTGAGCACGACCTCCTTGGTTTTGGCCATGATAAGTGCCTTTACCTGCTCGTCTGTAAGAGCCTTCTCCCAGGCTGTGCAGGAAGAGGATGCGCTTGACGCCTCAGGGTCAGAGCCAAGTAGTGCTGAGCTTCCTGCCCCTAGTTCAGAGCCCTCTCCTGCGTTTAGTTCAGTAGTGTATGGGATGCATGTGTAGCCTATCCCGCTGTCGCATACCATTGTGATGCGAAGCTCATTCATCTTGGCCATGTAGGTGTCCCTGCTGGGCAATTGGGAGAATAATAGGAGTCTCCACCTGTCAGGGTTTAGGGCCTGGGCCTCAGATATCATGCTTCTTAGTGTTGGCCCTCTTGCAGGGTCGAGGAATCCTAAGGGGTTGCCCTGGGTGTTTTCCTCGCAGTTCGGATAATTGTCGTTGTAGGCTGTGTCGCCTTTTCCGCAGAGCGCGTTTATCGCGTTTTGGACTGTGCAGGTTCCGTAGCTGCCCTGGCTTTCGCTGGCTTCTGCAGAGAGCAGGGTTGCCTTTCCTGTGTCAGAGTATGAGGCGCACTGGTGAGGGTAGGTTATTCCCCTTCCGTTTATTGTGAGCCTGGTTATTGACCATGCGCAGCCGTCAGGGTTTGTGTTTTCTATTGGATAATAGATGTGGATAGGGGCTCCTGCGACAAGAGCCTCATCTGCTATCAGGCTTTCTATGACAGCATTTCTGAATGCGCCTGGGTCTTCGAATGTGATACCGCCCTGCGCTTCTGCTATGCCCATTGTGTCTCCGGGCGAGCCGAGCACCTCTGCCCTTATGTCTGCATCTCCGTCTTTGGTCTCCATGATGCAGCCCTGTCCGCCTGATGCAATTGTGAAGCTGAAATAGCCTAGCCCTCCTGTGCCTAGCCGTGAGAGCTCTTCTTCAGTAAGGTCTCTGCAGTTGCTGTTGCAGAGGCAGCCGCAGCTGTCAGGCATGGCCTGCTCTTCTGCCTCCTCTATCTGGAGGGCTATTGTGGGCTCGCTCTCAAGAGCCTTAATGCAGCCTGTGAATTCAGGGTTGCAGCCAGAAGGATCACATGGCTCGCTGTACCAGAGGCTGTTATGGCAGTAGTATCCTGTCTGGATTTCATTGCCTGGCTCGCCCTCTGGGATGCAGAGTCTTGTGCTGTCAGGGGTTGTTGAGGATGGATCGCTAAGTAATGGGGCGCCCTCTCCGGAATTTGGGCATGGCTCTCCCTGGCCTGGGATCTGGCTTTCTTCCTGAGGTGTTATTGTCTTGTAGCTGAATTTTGCTATGCCCTCTTCTGGCGATGTGCAGCCTACTTCTCCTATTTTTGTGAAGTGGGAGAGCTCTGCGCTTATCACTTTGTTTGCGGTGTCGACCTTCGAGCTTGGAAGCCCCCACCAGAATCCCTTCTGGGCGTCATACCAGCCTATCTTTAGGTCCTGCTCAGGAAGGCCCATTAGCTCTTCAGGGTCGTAGATCATTATTGCTGTAATTGCTGGCTCAAATTTCACGCCGTCCGGCTGGCCGTCATAGAGTGTCATTCCAACAACGACGCTGTTTACAAGGCCGCCCTCATTGCGGTCTGCTGTCCGTATGGTGATCTCTTCTACTGGGGAACCTGTGGCATCAGAGACTCTTGTGCCCTCGGGTATGATTAATTCAAGCCTGCTGTCGTGGCTGATGAGCCTGTACTCAGAGGTTGTCCTGCCATAGCTGTCAAGCTCAAGCTTTGCGCGCGATTCAAGGGGCAGGTAGTATGTGAATCTTGAAAGCTCCTGCCTGTTTTTTCCGTTTGTGAGTTTTATTGGGTAGTCTATGTCTATCTGGAGTGCCTGCCTTGAGAGGCTGGCTGCGACATCTATGTCCTCATCCTGGAGTTTTATGCCTGTTCCCTCAAGGCTATAGTCTAGGCATTCAGGCACGTATTCCTCTATCATCTCCTCTATGCGCGGGATTGAGTCTTCTCTTAGGCCGTAGAGTTCTTTTGCTTCTATGGCTTTCTGCTCAAGGCAGTCCTCGACTGCGCTTTTTACTATCCCTGCCTGCTGGGTGAGCACCTGGTCTGTGACTATCTGTGTTCCTGGCGCGCCTCTGCCTACTGATGTGAGGAAGTAGAATGAGAGTGATGCGCCTATTACTATTAGGAGGGCAAGTATGATAAATAGAGATATAGACTGTCCCCTCTTTTTCATGGATTGCATTTTAATACTAGGGATATATATTTCTTTCTAATATATCTAATACTTATGGGGCAGAAGAATTGTATTTACCCTTTTTTGGATCTGCGGGCAGGCTTTTTTTTCAGGAGCTTTTTTAGGAAGTGGAACATGCCCTGGTCTTCTTCATGGGTCTTTTGTATTTTGCTCCAGAGCTTTTT
>CAYLII010000008.1:15856-27204 GCA_964383645.1 uncultured Methanosarcinales archaeon | reverse complement strand
ATGACAAGGATCATTCCTCGCGACAGGATAAGGCACCTGGAGTGGAAGCCTGAAGAGGGTGTGCCTAAGCCGAGTGCTGAAGATAGGATACCTCAGCCAACGACAGCGCAGCAGAGGGCTGAGAGCATTGATGCGCTGATAAATAAGGGAAAAGTGTTCTCCAACGGACAGGCAGACAGCAAAGGTAATCCAATAGGAATGGCTATTGCCATACAGGATGCATATGATGAGATGGGACCGAATGCTATTGTCGCCTCTATTCCTTATCTGATTGCCGGAAAGGCCAAGGCAGACAAAAGGAAATATCTGTGGAGGAGCTGGTATGACGCACTCTCTGAAGAGGATGTGGGAATTGACAGGAATGGAAGGCTTGGCAAGAAAGGGCAAGCTGTAGTTCTCACCATTCATGGAGGAGGAATATTGACTCCCGATAGAATCATGCAGGCTTATGGTGAAGGACTTATTTCTTACGGGTTTGCTAAATACTCTGACGAGGAATTTGACAATCTGCTAAGGGGTGTGCTTCCGTCTGGCGAGAGCATTAACTTATATACTGTTGATGATGTTAAAAAAGGCATAGTTCCGGACCCTTTCGGAAGGTATGCTGTGTGGATGACTAAAGAGACTGCTGAATTAAATCCAGCTGGAAAATATAATAAAGATTATTTCATGAATAATGAGCTTGTCATCGCGAGAGCTGGGACTCTTGAATATCTTGAAGAGTATTTTGAGAAAGCTAAAGACAATTTGGACAATAGGTTAGGAAATGATTTCGTATTTAGCGGGATTAATTTTGAACAATCTCAAGGAACTATTATTTGGATAGGGTCAGAATCAAATGGAGTACTAGAAAACGATTTGGAATCATCTGGCTATTTTGTGGGTGTTTTGCCCAAGTCATGATTTAGTAAGAACAAGCTGCCAACAGACCAGATATTACAGTGCTGCTTATTTAAAGCCCTCATTCTTCTGAAATTATATTTACTACCGACCAGTAGCGAAAAGTTTATATACTAGTTCTGCAATAAAAGGGTATATGGCAAAAAAGACAGGTATCGGAAGAAATATTGGGATTGGCGCAACTGCTATTGTCATGGGAGTTGCAGCTTTACCTATATTCGCTCCTGATATGCCTATAGCAGGCAAATTCACTCCCAATTATGCTGTTAATATTGCAGCTGATACTGCACGCGCTTTTTTTGATCCTTCTGTTCCAAAGATTCTCAATATGGGGTCTTACACATGTTCTGGATATGCTGTGAGGGCTGCAGAGATTGTCAATCCTGATGCAGAGTTTGTCCAGGCAGACGCATGGGAGCTGCCTTCTTCAGGGGTAAACCAGCCTATCTGGGAGGGCGAGGCAAGCTCGCTTGAGGACCTTGTGGCTCAGCTGAAAGAGAGCGGAGAGGAATTAAAGGAAGGGGATATAATCGGGATGTACAACAGCGGAAGCAGCTTCAATGAGGAGGGAAGGCCATATACCCATGCTGTGACCTATGTGGGCGAGGGAGATATAATCCACCAGTATGGTTTGCCTGTCCTAAAGTCAGACCTAAACGAGTTCATGGGATATGCAGCAAGGTCAGACAAGGCGTTGGGAAATGAGGGCGAAGTGCTGATAAAGGCAGTTATCCGGGCAGATCATGGGGACAACAATGATTTTTATCTAAGAGATATCATTTCTGGAAGCGGGTTTTACATGACTGTTCCTGAGATAGATAAGAATTAGGCCTGGCAAAAATTAGGCATAAATGATTTATTTCTGGCCTGGTATGCTTATTTTCCTGAATTTCTCAGTCAGGTAATTGTCTTTGAGAAGCGAGCCTACCAGCTTTTCAGGCTCGGTGTATTCGCGTTTCACTTCTGCATAGAGCCTGCCCTCTGTGACTGAGGTTTTTTTGTACATCTTCCTGAATGAAGCAGCGTGGTCTTTCATCTCTATGGGCGGACCGGGATGTATTTTTTTGTTCTCAAGAGGCGCCTTTTCAAGTATGAGCCAGAGCATGGCTTTTGGGCCTTTGTCCCATTCCCAGCCCTTGTTTATCAGCTTGAATTCATTTTCCTTGAGCTGAGCAGAAAGGAAGTCGAGCGCCTTTACTATCTTGGCCCCGTTCACGTCCAGCTTGTCTTTATTTAAGGAGAGCGCAAGCATGATGAGCCTGTTTTTCCCTGCGGTTACCCTGAGTTTTGAGGGTGTCATCTCCTCTTTCTCAAAGAATTTCATGCTAGGCGAGGCAAGGAATCTTTTTGCTGTCTCTATTGTCCTGTTGAATGTTGAAAGGCTGACTGCAGCAGCCGCGTTTCTTCCTGGCTGGACAGGATCTATCAGAATCAGCGGGCCTATCTTGGACTGGTTTAGGTCTGGCCTTTTTCCCTTGTGGTGCTTTTCCACGTCCACAACTATGTAGGGTGTCCATTTGGTTGCCGCCTTTATGAAGCCCATGAATGAGCCGTAGTTTATCACAAGTATGTCTACAACATGGCCTGAGAAGCCGCCTATGTATGACTCGGCCCCGTATAGCCTGTTTGCCTTAAGGAACACCTTTGCCAGGATTATCTCCTCAGTCAGTTTCGGGTGTTTTTTTATTTTTGAGGCCACCCATTCAACATGAAGGGGTGAAGCGTCTGTGACATTTAATGCGTCACGCCATGTGCGGATTTTCAGGACAGGCACGACCTCATAGTTTATGCCTTCCCTGCTGAACTGGAAGTAGTCTCTTGAGCCCTGGAGCCTGGCTGGCTTGAATTGCAAAAGGGCTTTTGCAAGCAGGTCTGAGATGTTTTTGTCCCTGTATTTCTGGCTGAACCTCACAAACACATCCACATCAAAGTCTCCTCTAAGGAGTGTATGCTTTGACGCAGAGCCTCCCAGCATTGCAGAGGCGTCTATCTTCAGCTTTTTTAGGGCTGTGTTTATCTTTGAGATTGTGTTTTTTATATCTCTCATTATATTGGACTCTTCTTTAGGGGTGAGCCTCCATTTTGAGAGTATTTGCCCATACTGGATTTTTTGCATATTGCAGGACTGAGAGGTGAGTGTATAAAAAGCTTTCTAGATGTTTTGGGGGTTTTGGGATTTATTGGATGATTGATTTTGCAGAATAATTAAATAATGACAAGGAATCTCTGGTTTGCAGGGCAGGTTTATGGGGTTAATGATAAACAGGAGGGTTAGAGCAAGATGAGAACTAGCACAAGGGATTTCTTAATGGCAGGGGCGCTTGCGCTCTCGCTTATTGCAGGCGGATGCGCGGGTGATACAGGTGATATAATAGGGGGAGACAGGGATAAGCAGGGCTGCCTTACAGGAGCGGGGTATAGCTACAGCAAGGATATAGGCGCGTGCGTGAGGGAATGGGAGATTGATGATGAGGGCAAGGAGAGGGCAGCCAAGGAGGCTGTGGATTATGTTATAGATAACGGAATGGAGAGGTATGCCCTGACAGTTGCAGATATCAAGGTGCTGAGATGCGTGGGGTGCTATGATGTGTATCTTGAGCAGGAGGGTGACAACACACTTGTCAGGCTGAGGGATTGGGAGGCTAATTCTTCCGGGCCGTATGACCCTCCAGGCGCAGGCGAGCCGTAATTAGTAATTAATGGTATCAGGGCTGACATGGCAGAGCCTTTAGGCAGGAATCCTGCCGGTGACCGAAATCTTAAATAGCTAGCTCTTTTTTGGATATTATTATGCTTACACGCGCGCAGCTTGCGATAACCCTTTCAAAACTGGAGGATTTCTCTAATCCAGACCCTGCCAAAGAGCAGTACATCACTGATTCCGAGACCGCCTCGCAGATGCTATGGGGTGCCCTTATGCAGGGCGACATAAAGGACATGAGTGTGGCTGACCTGGGCGCGGGCACAGGGGTGCTTGGGCTTGGAGCCATGCTGCTTGGGGCAAAATGGGTTATCATGGTGGAGGCGGACGGGAGGGCTATAGAGGCTGCAAGGAGAAACTATGAATCCCTTAAAGAGAGGTTTGGGCTGGGCAATAATATCACGTTTATCAATTCTGACATAAGCGCATATTCCAAGGAGGTTGACACTGTAATAGAGAACCCTCCTTTCGGGGTGCAGAATGAGCATGCTGACAGGCCTTTTCTCATTAAGGCTTTTGAGGTGGGTAAAGCAGTGTATAGCCTCCACAAGATTGAGAGCCAGAGGTTTATTGAGGGGCTTGCCAAGGAGAACAATTTCAGGCTCACCCATGTCTGGCGCTACAGTCTGCCTCTCAAGAAGACTATGGATTTCCACACCAGGAGGATTGAGCGGGTGGCTGTGGGCTGTTTTAGGCTTGAAAAGGGATAGATAAAAAGGATAGATAGTACAGCAATATGGGGGATAAAACAGAAAACCATTTAAATACCCCCTGATTTGTTGGATATAGGTGTTACTCATGGAAATCAATGTTATTGAAGAAGACAAGAAGAAGATGATATTTGAGATCAAGGGCGAGAATCATACTTTATCTAATCTCCTGGAAAAGGAGCTTTGGAAGGATGAGGATGTGAAGGCCGCGGGCTACAATGTGGCGCATCCGCTTATTGGCATTCCTAAGATGGTTGTTGAGACCAACGGCAAGAAGAGCGCAAGGGATGCTGTGGAGGATGCGGTAAAGAGGATAAAGAAGCATAACGCAGACTTCCAGAAGGCCTTCAAGAAGTAAAGCATGATAAGCAAGGCTGACGGCAAAAAGCTTATAGGGCTCGCAAGAGATTCTATTGGGGCATATTTCTCAGACAGAGAAGTCTATGCCCCCCCGGAGATTGCAGAAAAGTTTTCCACTCCTCAAGGCGGGTTTGTCACACTTACAATAGAAGGGCAGCTTAGGGGCTGCATAGGATATGTGGAGCCTGTTTTTCCGCTTTTTGAGACTATTTTAAGGGCTGCCCAGTCCGCTGCCTTTGAGGATCCCAGGTTTCCGCCTCTCCAGAAGGAGGAGTTCAAGCAGGTGGAGATTGAGATTTCTGTGCTTAGCCTCCCGGAGCTTATCAAGGTTGAGAAGGCAGAGGATTACCTTAAGATGATAGATATAGGCAAGGACGGGCTTATCATTAGGGGCAAGCACGGCTCAGGGCTTCTGCTGCCCCAGGTTTTCACAGAGTACAAGTGCACTCCAAAAATGGCGCTTGAGATGACGTGCCAGAAGGCAGGGCTTTCAGCTGACGCCTGGAAGGACCGGGATAACAAGATCTACAAGTTCCATGCAGAGATATTCTCTGAAAGGGATTAAGGTTATAAATAAAGGGTTTTTCTGGGGGTATCAGAATGACAGATTATGATGTTTATGGGATGTGCAATTCGATTGTGGACATACTTCTTAAGACAGATGATTCTATGATAGCCGGCCTTGGGCTGGACAAGGGGATAATGAGACTTGTTGATGTGGACGAGTCGCAGAAGCTGCTGGCTGCCCTAAAAGACAAGAAGAAGAAAATCATGCCGGGCGGAAGCGGCTGCAATACGATGATAGGTGTCGCAAATCTCGGCGGGAAGGCTGTGTTCTCTAATGTCATAGGAGATGACGAGTACGGCAGGATTTTTGAGGCTGAGATGAATAAGCTAGGGGTTAGGTCTGCGCTCAGCAAAAAAGAGGGCATGACTGGGACAAGCGTTATTATAATCACTCCTGATTCTGAGAGGACTATGAATACCTGCCTTGGCGTGTGCAGGGCTTTTAGGAAGGAGGATGTTGATGAGGGGCTTCTTAAGGAGAGCAAGGTGTTCCACACGACAGGCTATCTTTTGGATACTGCGCCTGAGGCAGGCTATCATGCGCTAAAGCTGGCGAAAAAGCATGGCCTCATAATTAGTTTTGATCTTTCTGACCCGTTTCTTATCAGGGCTAAGCGCGACGAGCTGAGAAAGATTGTCGAGGAGTATGCAGATATCGCCTTCCTGAACAAGGAGGAGGCTAAGCTTTTTACAGGCAAGGAGCCAGAGGAGGCGCTGGAGGAGATTTCTGGCATGTGCAGGACTGCGATAATCAAGCTTGGGGCAGAGGGCTCTCTCATAAAGCACGAGGGGCATGTGTTTAGGATTCCTGGTGTAAGGGTGAATGCTCTTGACACAACTGGCGCAGGCGACATGTATGCTGCGGGCTTCCTGTTTGGGATAACAAATGGCTATTCTGTGGAGCAGGCGGGCAAGATTGCGAGCTATGCTGCAGCAAAGGTTGTGGAAGTGGTAGGGGCAAGGATTGACAGGCCCCTAAAGGAAGAGATAAAGGCGATTTTCTGAGTAGATATTCCTAGTAAGATATATACTTGATTAGGGCGTTTATAAGCCCTTATTGCTGGCCGTATTTTCTGGGTTTTAAGTACTGCTTAGGCCCACTTTTGCAACTACTGTAACAAAATGACATATATAGAAATGTTTATAAAGAAATTTAGATAACCACTGTCATAATACAACAGTATATCCGGTGCTTATCGACGGAAGAGAGGGGATGGCCGGAGCAAAAAGAGGTTCTTAGCAGTTTTGGATTTTTTAGGTTCATAACTGACAATCCAATTCATAACAGATACTGATAATAAGTGGGGGGTGTTTCATAACATGAGAGATTGCGCTAGGAACAGAGACAAAAGCAGAGATTGGTTTTTTACAGCCACCAAGATTTCAGTGTGGATTCTTCTTGCTGCGATTCTTATCGGCTCAGCAAGCGCCCTCTTGTCAACCCTCTTAGGCACAACCTCAACCGCAATTGTCAATGTGATTGATCCTTTTGATTTGGGAATCTCAACAGAGAGCAGCGAGCCTGCTGCTTGGGCCGGCTCTGCTGTCATAGATGATTCTGGCGAGGGCGAGTTAAATACTTTTTGGGTGAATGTACTCAAGACCTCCCCTGACGCACTTAACAATACGAATATCCTGCTTGTGCTGGATATTACTGACTCAGAAGAAGACATGGGCTGCGGAGATGTGGCAAGCATAGAGGTTTCTCCTGCACTCACAGGCTCATGTTCTGAGATAGGGGGGCATGCGATATTTGATTTTACAGGTTATGACGGCTCTTCTAACCCCTTGGTTTATAGTTTTGAGATCACATTCTCTGATGTTGGGGCTGATTCCTACACAATTGTCCCAAGCATAAGGCAAGTTACATTGGGTAAAGAAAGCCCCATCACAATGTTTGCCGGGGAAAGCGGAGCGATTATGAATCTTTACAACTGCTCCATTATTGAGGTCTGGGTGAATGCCACCCAGCCAATAACAGATGGAGATTATGGATTTATTGGCTGCATCCAGTATGAGGTGGACAGGTGGAATTGCACTGCCACTCCTGATTATGAGCTTTGGATGGAGACTTTGCCAGGAAGGGAAAACATCTATAATCTGACAGCATTCTGCTCTCCGGCAATCAACACTACTGAATGTGTCATAGATGAAATTGTGCAAAAACCTATAGAGATCTGCGAGAGCTTCTGGACTGAATGCATTGACGGTTTAACTTACAGATATTGCTATACTGGCGATGATAATACTACAAGGGTAAAGAACTGCACTATTGAGGTGAGTTGCACTCCAGACTGGTTCTGCTCAAGCTGGGGGACATGCAGGCCGGACGGCACACAGCTGAGGACCTGCACAGACCTTAATGAGTGCAATCTTGCCTCGACAAGGCCTGCTGTGAGCCAGAGCTGCACTTATAGCGGCGGTGGCGGAAGCGGCGGTGGAGGCGGCAGCGATGATGATAACGGGGGTAGTGGAGGCGGAAGCGGCGGAGGAAGCGGCGGCAGCGATAATGATGGCGGGTCTTCCGAGAGTTCCAGCGAGGGCATAAGCGGCTGGAAGTGCGAGAAGTGGGGCCCATGCATTGACGGCAAGCGCTCTGCTTTCTGCTACAGGGATACAAGAGACAGCGGGCTGAATTATATTGTTTCTGAGAAATGCGTGGAAGTGCCTCTTGATGAGGATTTGCCTTCTGTGATTATCCTAAACAGCACAAATATGACTGATGTGGATAAGACATCTAACCCAGTAACGGGTAATCTTGCACTTGAGCCTGGAGAGGCGGGCGGGCTATGGCCTTTGCTTGCTATACCTATCCTGGGCGCTCTGCTTGGGGGATTATATCTTGCGGGCAGTAGACTTGGCTGGTTTATTTTGCCTGGCAAAAAGAAGAAGAGCAAGAAATAGATTTTGCCCCTTATTTTCCTGGCTGCCTTATGGCAGCCCTTGATTAGTTTCTATTTTTCATTTTTCATTTTTGGTTATATTATTATACTGTTCTATCATACTGTTTTTATCAAGAGACCCTATTCCAAAAAGAATAAAAAGGCATGCTGATTATTATTTATGCCATGTATGAGCTAGGTGACATAAAGAAGATTAGGAAGAGGGTTGGAATCACCCAGACAGAGCTTTCTAGGAGGGCAGAGGTATCACAGAGCCTGGTGGCAAAGATTGAGAGCGGGAGGGTTGAGCCTAATTTCAACAGCGTGAGAAGGATTTTTGATGTGCTTGACAGCCTGAATAAGGAGGGGCAGATGTCTGCCTCTGACATCATGGCAAGAAGGATTATAGAGTGCAAAAGAGATGAATCCCTTCAGGATGTGATTGTGAAGATGAGAAAATATAATATATCCCAGCTGCCTGTGTTTTCCGGCGCAAATGCTATTGGGATGGTGTCAGAGTCTGCAATACTTGACAAGATATCAGAGACAAAAGAGGGAATCTCGCAGCTCAGGGTTTCTGACGTTATGGAAGACTGCCCGCCAATTGTGAATGCAAGGACTCCTTATGATGTGGTGTCAGGCCTGCTGAGGCATTTTCCACTGGTGATTGTGTCTGAAAACGGGAAAGTGGCAGGGGTCATCACAAAGTCTGACCTGCTGAATGCTGCATCAAGGGTTTCTTAGTTTCTGGAGTGTTTTTAGTTTTCTGAAGTGATATGTTGTGTCTGCGGCCACATAGACCTCAAAATCCCCCATGTTCAGGTTTTTCAGAAAGGGGCTCAGGAGTTCCTCTTTTAGTATGTCTGTTCCTTCTGTGATAGAATTCATTGAGGGCATCACAATCAGGTTTTTTCCCCTGTATTTTCCAACAAGGAAGCATTTGAACAGCTCAGAACGGATGCCGTCCCTAACTGATACTGCTGGGTGCTCGTGGCCGATTATGATTGTCTTTATTCCGTCCAGCTCTTTCTCTGCCGGGAGCTTGTGGCCGTGTGTTATCAGTATATCGCCAAGCCTTAGGCTAGGGACAACACTGAGCCCTCTTTTTCCGGCGAGGGGGCCAAGGATTGTGTCATGGTTTCCCTTTATGAGTATAAGTTCCTCAGAGTTTTTGCCCAGAAGATCAAGAAGTTTTAGGGCATCTCTCCATTCCTGCTCTGAGATGGTGCCGAACTCGTGCTTGAGATCGCCGTTTATTATGATTGTTTTTGGGCGGACTTGTGAGAGAACACGCCCAAGCTCAGCTACAAGCCTCTTTAACTGGAGCCTTGGAACCAATATGCCCTCTCTGTTGAGGGCCTCCTCCAGGCCCACATGAGTGTCTGAAATGATGAGGGCTTTTTCTTTTTCTAAATAAAGAGCTAGGCCTGCAATCCTGATTTTGGGAAGGATGTCCATGGTTTCTCCTCTAAAAAGGATCTATTTAAAAGGGTTTGGTAACATATCAAAAGATTTTTTAAATCAGCCGTCATTACTGCCGTAGGGGGTGGTCAAGTATGTTATGGGAGAAGATTTTTGGTAGGAAGGATAAAGAGAGCAAGAAAAAAAGCAAGATAGACTTAACTCAGCAGGTTTTCTTCGGAGAGAGGTATCTGCAGGAGAGCTATGACCGCGAGATTGATGAGGGCTGTTCCTCAGGTCTGAATAGATATGCAACAATAGACATCACCTCAGTTCCCAAAAGCCAGGCAATCGGCCTGTTGGAGCAGATTGTTGAGGAGGCTAAGGATTTCAGTGTCTGCAAGCTGACTCAGGTTGGCGGGTTCAACAAAGACGGCAAAAGGTATATAACTGTGAGCGGAGAGTCGCATTATGTGGTTTCAGGCACTGCCAGAGATATGTTAGTGAATAAGATAAGGGAGTACACCAACGGCCTTCCTGTGGTGTATGTCCAGGAACACATCACCCTACCTATTGAAGGCAAACCTTATGAGCCGGTGGATCTAGGTCCTTATGGCTCAACCGGTGCGCCGATGCATGGTGTAGCTATGCATCCCGGGGCTGCTGAATTGAGGAAAAAAGGCAAGATAAGATAGGCCCGCCAGACTTTTTATTTTCAGCTGTTTCTTTGTTTTTGTCAATCCCAAAATAGGATTCTCCGAAACATTTATAAATAATAGTACTAATTTAATAATAAAAGATTAATTTAATATTAATAATAAAATACTAAAATAGTACTATTTGACTATTGTGTGATTTTAGGGAAAAAGAGGCTTGGTAGATAAACTTGGTAAAGATAGTAAACAACAGTGGGCAGTTCAAGATAACGCTGCCTAAGGAGATTGTGCTTGCCAAGGGATGGAGTTCTGAGACCAGGCTCAGGTTTGTTGAGGATCTTGAGGGAAACATCATTCTTAGGCCTATTGAGACGGGCGGCGCCGCAGGCGGGAGGGCTAAGCGGAAATGAGCGGCGCTAAGTCTGGACGGAAAAGGGCAGAGGACCGTCATGCAGGTAGGGTATCGAATAATACGCTAGCTGTCCTTACCCTTGTGTTCATGATGATTTCCATATCCTCAAGCATAATGGTCTATATGGGCACAGAGCCTGAAAGACCGATGGTGGGCTTTTCCACAAGCCAGGATTCGGCGTATGTATCAGTGAGGATAATAGGAACCCCTCCTAATGTTGTTTTACATACCCCTGTCTCATGTCAGGTAATTAACGGCAGCTTTTTCATAAACGCCAGCGCATACGATGAGAACGGCAACTACACAATAGCAAATGTTTCATTCTACCATGATACTGGCGGAGAGAATTGGGTGTATATAGGGAGCGATTACTATGAAGAGGACAGCTTGTATAATTACAGCTGGGATACCACTCTCCTGAATGATGGAATATATTATAGGGTTAAGGCTGAGGCGTTTGACATGTCGGGCCTGAGCAGCGATTCTATTGTGGGCTATTTCGCAATAAACAATGTGAATACCGAACCTGACTGGACAAAATTCAAGTATAATATTTCCACCAATCTCAGCCTGTTTTCAGAGTGGCATGCCGTGCCTGACTTAAGGCTGGGAAATACTTACGGCTTCATGAATTTTTCAGGCCGGACACTTAATGTGGATGGAGTGAATCTGTCCAGATATTTCAATATCACCAGCAAGAAGTTTGTGATGGACGGCTCTGAGCTGCCCTGCATAGAGGGGCAGGCTTATCTTCATTTT
>CAYLII010000008.1:0-15756 GCA_964383645.1 uncultured Methanosarcinales archaeon | reverse complement strand
TTTTTCCTCAATCTCAGCGTGAGCGGGGTCGTGCTTAACAGCTCTGACATAATGTGCTTCATAAGGTTTAATGAAACAGCGCCTTTTGAGGAATTGATCATCTTGAAGAACAGGAGCCTCTACGAGTACAACAGGAGCTTTGATTCTCCTGGAAACCATTACTGGGGGATAAAGTGCAACAGCACTGACGATGAGTTCTTCAATATCTCGGACTGGGACAATGTGACTATATCCAACAGGGCGCCAAGGCTCAAGAAGGATTTGCCGAATATCACAATGGAAGAAGATACTGTGGCCCTGTATATCAATGACCTTAATGACTACTTTGAGGATATGGAAGGTGATGAGATAAGGTATACTGTATCTTACATCCCAAATGTTGAGACTACTGTGGCCTACAATACAATACTAATCCGGCCGGCAAGGAACTGGTTCGGCAACAGGACTTTTGTGGTGTATGCAACTGACGAGTTCGGGCTCCAGAACATAAGCAATGTGGTTGAGCTAAGAGTAATAGACATGCCTGAGCCTCCTGCGGTTGTTCCTACAGGTGGGGGCGGTGGCGGCTCGATTTATGACGAGAGCGAGCTTGAAAAGGAGAACCCTGAATGCGATGATGAATGGGTGTGCTCGCTCTGGAGCGACTGTATGTTCAGATGGACCGTCAATATTACCGGACTGAATGCTAGCTTTGAGAATCTCACGCTCCTGAATGAGAATGACGGCATAATGACCAGGAGCTGCACAGACAAGAACCACTGCAACTACTGGTGGAATACACCTAATGAGACGCAGTGGTGCTTCTATGAGCCAACTTGCAGGGACAATATCCGAAACCAGAACGAGACAGGTGTGGACTGCGGCGGGCCCTGCCCATCTTGCTTCAGCTGCAGCGACGGCATCCAGAACCAGGGAGAAGAAGGAATTGATTGCGGAGGGCCCTGCCTGCCTTGCGCAAACTGCAATGACGGCAAGGCGAACTGCCATGACGGCTCATGCGAGCTGGGAGTGGACTGCGGTGGGCCCTGCCCTAATACCTGCCCGATAGAAGAGAGCCCTGCTCCAAGAATCAACCTTATGACTGTGCTGCTTATAGGGCTTCTCATCCTCACCCTGCTGTTTACGTTCTACCTGTTCATAAGGCCTTATCTTGTAAGGATTTATATATGGATTATGGCAAGGAGGAAAAAGAGAGAGGAGATGCCTGAGGCAACACTCCTTGAGATTGAGACTAACTATCTTGCGCTCCTTGAGAGGCTAAGGAAGAGGGCGACAAAGGCTGACCCTGCAAGCGTCTCAGACGAGCTGAACACACTGTTCAGGAGGTTCCTTAAGGAGGCGTTCCAGATCAAGACAGAGCCCACACTAGAGGACCTTAGTGAGATGGTTAGGAAGTCCGAGCTTCCGGGAATGCTGAGGATTGCACTCGCAACCTATATTAAGGAGATAGTAAAGATAGGGTATAGCAGCACAAAGGTAACCCGGGAAGAGGCCATTTCCAATATTGACAGGGCAAGGGAGCTCCTGGACCTGATTGTTAGGAATATGCCTAGAAAAGATGATAATCTCCCAGAGAAAGGAGAGAAAGGAAAGAAGAGCGGAAAAGCGGGGCATACTGCAGAGAAACCTGGCAAAATCAAAAAAGAGGAAGCAGGGCTTGCGGCGCTTTATAAGCTTGGCATTGCTGCAAGAAGGGATATAGTAAAAGGCGACCTCCAGGCAGCAGTGGAAATAAGAAAAGAGATGGGAAAGATGTACAAATGGCTGAAGAAGCCCGCAAGGGAGAGGTTCAGCCGTACGCTTGATGAGCTTGACAGGGAAATTGAGAATGCGAAAAAAGGTGATAAGAATTAAGTCAAAACCCTTCCTGGTAATGCTGGCAGTGGCCTTGATAGTGGTTATTGCCTCTCTCAGGATAGCCTCAGCTGCGCCGCCATTCTTCAATTCCTCAATAAATGATATGGTCTTTAATATCTCCCAGGGCCAGAGCTTTTATTTTGATGTGAATGCGACAGACCCCGAGGGAGACACGATAAGCTACGACTCGCTCGCATATCTCAACTCATCGCCAGGCAGCCTCACATGGCTGACCTTTGACATAAATAACGCGACTGGCGAGATTGGTTTTACTGCCGGCAATTCTGATGTTACGTATCCATATACGCAGGACAGCCTGAGGCTGGTGTACGTGACCCTTAGGGACGGCAACTCGCCTCTCGTGGCAGAGCAGATATGGTTCAACATATCTAATGTGAATGACCCACCCAATATTACATTTTATGAGCCTAATCAGACAGCATTTTCCATGAACGAGAGCGACAGCAGGAATTTCACTTTCAATTATGACGCAACTGATCCTGATATCCCATACGGAGACTATCTCAACTCATCTTGGTATGTAACAGGGATACTTGACAACATATTGTATAACGGCACAGTGTATTCCTCCAACAGGTCATGGAGGTTTAACCCAGGCTATTGCGATGCTGGGCTTAAAAATATCACCCTTATTGTGAGCGACTCTTATGGGAATACCTCAGGGGTCGAGTGGAATATCTCTGTTGAGGATGTGAACAGGG
The DNA here is from genome assembly GCA_964383645.1 of uncultured Methanosarcinales archaeon. Lineage (GTDB taxonomy): Archaea > Nanobdellota > Nanobdellia > Woesearchaeales > JAGVZT01 > CAYLII01. The sequence continues at coordinate 13,177 of CAYLII010000008.1, read as the reverse complement.
AGCCTTATTTCATCGGCCCGATGGATAATATAACCTGGCCTGAGGACACCAACCTGATTAATAATATATCTCTGGACAGCTATTTCTTCGACCCTGACGACGAGTGCGGAACTAATATTGTGGTCTATACTGTTGAGGGAAACCACAGCGACCATATCATCATAACTATCGATGATAGCACCGGGCATAATGTGAGCTTTACACCTGTCCATAACTGGTATGGTGTGGAGATTATAAATTTCACGAGGTTTGACGGCTATAATTACACTATAAGCAATAACATCGTGCTTAATGTCACAAATATGCCTGACGAGCCAGTGATACAGAATATATCCAATAAGACCACATATGCCCTTGCGCCCTTCCTATTAGAGGTGAATGCCACAAGCCCTGACTGCGGGGAGGCCTGCCTGACTTATTATGACAACACAAACCTGTTCGATATAGACCCATCAAGCGGGCTTATCCTGTTTACGCCTGACGGCTCAGAGATAGGCAATTTCAGCATAATGATAAATGTTAGCGACGGGACTTATAATGTATTTACAACTTTCAATCTGGAGATTATCAACAACAGCAGGCCTTATATCTATCCTATTCCAGACCAATTCGGCCAGCAGAATACCCTATTTACGATGGTTGTAGACGGGATGGATGCTGACGGGGACAGCATGGTGTTCTGGGCTAATTACAGCAGGCTGGGAAGCCCTTCAGTCATCAACAGCACAGCTGTAAGCTTCAGCTTTACCCCCAACCAGGATGATGCATCCCTGGGCAATATAAGTATCCTGATGATGGTAAATGATTCGCATGGAGCGAGCTATAGCACTGCATTTAATCTCTCCATTCTGGATATAAATAATCCGCCTGTATTTAATGAGAGCCCTGCGTATTTCATTATCAAGCTAAACCACAGCTACGGCATCCAGCTTAATGCGAGCGACGATGATTTTGACACCCTGCTGTTCACAGACAATTCATCTGTTGGCACATTCCCCAATTTTGCCATGAGCGGATCTGGCTATATCAGCATAACGCCAAACATAACTGACTTGGGCAACCATTCTGTCAGAATTAATGTATCAGACAGCCCCACAGCGGCATACCCCCTGTCTTCTGCGATTGATGTATTGTTCATAGTTACCCCAAACAGGGCCCCCTTCATCTATCCGCTTGGTGTTCAGAATGCGACAGAGGGCGAGCCATATATCCTGCAGATAAACGCAACTGACCCTGACGAAGACGTGCTGGAGTTTTTCACTAACTCAAGCTTTAATTTCAGCAGTGACGGCTGGTTTAACTTCACCGCAAACCAGAGCATGGTCGGGGCCCATAACATAACTGTCAACGTAACTGATAATGACGGCGGATGGTACACCACCACATTTATCCTCAACATTTTGCAGAGGAATGACCCTCCGTATTTCGAGCCGCCTCTGCAGGATTATCCAATATGGCTGGACATATCTGAGGGCAATCTGACAGAGATAGTGGTGAATGCGACAGATGACGAGGGTGATGACCTGAGTTTCAACAGCACCTTCCTGATAGGCGACACAATTTTCCAGATAGTGAAGACTGGCCAGGATAGGGCCCTCATAAATTTCACCCCTGACCAGAGCATGGTAGGAAACTATTCTGTGAACATAAGCGTGAGCGACGGAGAGTTCATAGTTTATGTGGTGATTAATTTCACTGTCCAGAATGTAAATGACATGCCAAGCATATTACATATCTACCCGTACGGCACACCTCTTTCGAGCATTACGGTTATGGGCTGGGCGAACAGGAGCAGTTTCCCGGATAATATCACAACCATAAATGCTACTGAGAACAGCACCTTGCTGTTCAACCACACGAGCTATGACCCTGACATGGATAATCTCACAACCAGGTGGTATCTTGACGGTGGCCTTGTGTCAGAGAACAGCTCATGGCTGTTCGATCTGGAATTCGACTCAGAGGGATGGCACAACCTAACACTCATCATCAATGACAGCCAGTATTATGACAACATGACCTGGCAGCTGAACATAACCAACATAAACAGGCCCCCTGTCTTCGGCAAGAAGATATTCTCAGGGCTTGATGGGTTTGCAGACGGAACTACCAATCAGATGAATGCCAGCGAGAACGGGCTTTTGCTGGGATATGATAATGGTTCATATTATTCCGAGGGAAGTTATGTCTCTGAAGCAATTGACATGGGAATAAGAATCGCCTATGGGAACCTGGAATGGGTTTCATCTATTCCTTATGGCACTAATATAAGTATTGCCACCTCAAGCTCAAACAGCCTGCTCACAGGATGGTCCAATTGGAGCTATATCGCAAATGCGAGCACTTTAAACTCAAGCCCTATAGATTCTCCGACAAGGAGGTATCTCAAGTATATGGTCTCCATGACCACAAATGACAGCTTAGCCACACCGCAAGTCAGCGAGCTGACTATGAATTATTTTATAGACAACCTGACACAGGTGGAGAAGTATTACACCATAGAGAACAGCTCTGATCCCTGGATTGACCTGGATGATTTCTTCAGCGACCTTGACGATGAGGTGCTTAATTTCAGCTATATAGGTGAGGGAGACAGCTCTGTTGTCACAATCTGGATAGAGACCTGGAATGGCAACAGGGTGGGTGTCAGGTCTAACACTGACGGCACTTATTATGTCACTTTCATAGCGACAGACCAGGAGGGAAGCAATGTCTCAAGTAACAAGGTAAAATTAACCTTCACAAATGACCCAACTCAGAGCCCTACAAGCAGCAGCTCAGGTGGAGGAGATTCCACTGTCGTGCAGACCAGGACTCAGGAAGTGCCGAAGGAAGTTGACAAGTATATCAATATGGATATAGTAGTGCCTGAGGCAATGACCACTTACCAGAATTCCACCATAGTGAGCCCTATTAAGCTAGTTAATACCGGAGACAAGCCACTTAACGGAATAGACCTGACAGCCACTACAAACATCAGCGGGGTTGAGCTGGAGTTCACAAAGACCCATTTCGACAGCCTTGGTGTTGGCGAGAGCGCAAAGACAAACCTGATAATATCATCTCCTGAGTTCCTCGGCACATATGAGGTCACTGTGACTGCGAATGTCCAGGACCCTGTGTTTTCAGACTCCGCCAAGATTCTGTTGACAACGCTTGAGAAGGGCGCCCTAAATAAGACCCAGCTGAACACAAAGATAACTTTCACAAGGGACCTTCTGCTCTCCAATCCTGAGTGCCTGGAGCTCAATGAGCTGCTTATGCAGGCTGAGGAGCAGATTAACCAGAGCAATTTTGTTAGGGCAAACGAGCTTATTGAAGAGACTATAAGGTACTGCAGGCATCTTGTAACATCAAAAGACACTGTTGTTGAGAAGCCAGGGTTCCTTGAAAGGCTCTATCTGAGGATTTTCAACCTCACCTCTAAGAGGCAGCTGCTGATATTCGGCTCGGTGATAGTGCTTGTGTTTGTGGTGCTAACCGCATCGCTTGTTATAGAGAGGATCAGGACAAAGCAGACTATCAAGCGGAAAAAATCAGAGAAGCAAAAACAGCCTCCAAATTAGCCTCTGAAAGGGCAATGAGGGTAAAAGTGCAATAAGAAAAAGAATAGGCAGAGGGTGGTATATATATTATATTTTTAGGGCGTATTATTTTCTTAAGAACAAGGCTATTTTAAATTGTTATTTTAGATTGTTATTTAGAACAATTAGTTATTTTACCTTGGCCATCCTCAGCGCCACATTAAGGTCCATGAGCTCATAGGTGAGCCTGTTCTTTTCTGCCTCATCCACCTTAAGGAGCCTCTTGAGATTCATGGCACGCTGATATGCGTCTTTTGCCTCGCCCAGCCTTGATGCCCTAAGGTGGGTTTTTGCTGAGTCTAGTGCCTGATTGAAATCAAGGATTGTTTGGGCAGCCTTCTGCTGCTCAGCTTCCTTCTTGGTGAGTTTGGGCTGGGTCGGCCTGGAAGAGGGCATTGATGCCTGCAAAGAGTGGAATGATATGCCGCTTAGCCTCTGGCTGCCATTGCTTCCAGAAGATACTGGCACGCCCCCTACGGATCTCAGTATCCGTTGGTTGTGGTCTTCATTGTTGCCCCAAGTATCATGTGTGCTAGAGGAAGGCACAGTCAAGAAAGAGGGGACAGCCTGCTTGGACTGGAGAAACTCAATCTGGATTATTTCAAGAGCGGAACCTATGTCCCTGACAACAGGCTCCATCATGTTGTTTAGGCTGGGCGAGAGCGCTGCCCTCAAATCTGCTATCTGCCCCCAGATTTTCTCTGCGCCAGAGATATCCTCTGCCCCGATTGCAAATCTCATCTTTTTTACATTGTCTGATATCTGGGTTAAGATAAGCCTTTCATCCTCTGAGATAGGAACAAGTCTTTGGGCAGGCAGGCCTTCTGGAGCAACAGGGAATAATCCAGGCTCAGGCAGCTCTTCAGGCCTGGACTGCAATATGGATTCCTGTATTGGAATGTGGGGCTTTTCAGGCGCTGATTTTTTTGCCATGAAGCGTCCCATGAATGATGCGCCTGGCTTTTTCCGCTCCTCTTTGCCTTCCTGGGCGCTTATCTCAGCATGAAGCTTATCTTCAAGAGGCGTTAATTCAGCAGGCATCATACCATACTCTTCGAAAGGAGGTGTCTCCAGCCTTATTGGCTCATGCATCACTTCAGCGCCCATGTCTGGCTGGGGCATGAATGTGAATTTACGCGGATATGGCAATTGCTCAGGCGCTGCTGCAGGCGCCTTATCAAGCAGGTCAGGTATCTTTGGGGGTGGTGGAGGTGGTGTCTTTGGAGGTACAGCCTTTTTCTGCTTGCCATGCCTTGAGGATTTTCCAGACTGAAGCTGGGCTTCAATTAGGGGTGGCGCTATGGCCTCCTCTGCCTCCATTGATTTTAACCCTGAAGGATGCAGCTCCTGTTCTGGCCCAGCAGGGATTGAGTCAGAAGAAACAGGCACAGTCTGCTTTGGAGCAAAAGGCTTTTTTTGGATGGTGTGCTTTTGCACATCCACTTGCTCCTCGAATGAGGGTGGCTCTGCGCCGGAGATATAGTCTATACCTGCTTCTTTCTCAAGCAGGGATATCTTATCAGCCTTATCCTCCTTTGCATCCTCTGCCTTCATGCTGATTGATTGAGGCTCTTTCTTTTTGGAATGCCATGCTGATTTTGGTTTTGATGCTTTAGGTGAGAGATTTTGTGAGAGATTGGAAGAGGGATTAAGAGAGAGATCGGGAGATAATTCTGGTTCGGAAGCTAGAGGAGTTTTTCCTGGTTCTGGAAATGCGGGCAGCTCTGGAAGCCCGACTTCTTGCGCAAATAAGGGATTTGGCAGGGAATCAGGCTCAGGAGCTTGTTTTGGCTTGGGCTCTTTTTTGGCGAATAGCGAGAATAATGATTTTTTGGCGGCTGAAGCAGGCTTAGGCTCAGGATGGATTGTATCCTGCCCTGCCATGAGAGGCGCTCCCACCTCCTCAAATTCCAGTGATGGAGGTGTCAAGAGATCAACTGAGTCAGGTGTGGTCTGCACATCCAGCCTGGCAGGCTCTTTTTCTTTCTTTGATTTTTCTTTGCCTTTTTTGGGCGTTTTACCGGGCTTGTCCAGTATTGGCCTATCTTTGGCAGGCTTTTTGATGCCACTAACCGGCCCTTGCTCAAGCGAAGGCGCAGCTATCGCTGGCTGCGGCTCTGGGATGGGCGCTATGACTGGCTCTGCCTGGATAGATGCGGGCTCTGATTCTAAAGCCGGCTCTTTTTTGCCGAATAGGAAGAATCTGCGCTTTGGAACAGATTGAGCTGGCGCGGATATGGGCGCTTTTGCCTCTTCTTGGATTAAGGGCTTTTCGGGTGTTTTCTTTTTTGCAAGAATGGGCAAGGGGGTTATTGATAGTCCCTGCTCTTTTAGAGCAGCTCTCTCTTTTGCTTTCTCTTTCTTTGCCTTTCTTGCACCCTCTTTTTGTAGGTAGATTATTTTCTGGCTGAGATGGAGTATCTCTTCTCTGAAATGAGCCTGGTCTTTCTTGTCAAGTTTTGTGCTAATCTCCCTGATCTTTGCCAAGTCTTCTCCTGCATCTCCTATCATGTTGCTGTTCAGGGAGTCATATGCGCTTTTGAAAAGGTTGTAGATTTGCGTAACATCATCGCCAGGCTTTTTTTCTGGGGCTGCATCTTTGGCGCTAACTGCTTTAGCCAAGGGCTGTTTTTTTCTCTTGCCTTGTTTTGAGGCGAAAGCTTCAGACTCTGGTTTTTCAGGAGGGGCAATCTGCGGCGCAGGAAGGGGCTCTTCATCAGGGATTGCAGGAGCCTGCGGGAGAACTTGGCCTTCTTCTATCTTGGGCTGCTTTGCTTTGAATATTGAGAATATGCCTAAGGGTTTTTTCTGGGATAATTCCTGCTCCTGCTTTGGCTTTGATGCTAATGAGCCAGAGGGCAATGCCGGCAATTCTGCATTCTCCTCAAATTCCAAGGTAGGAAGAGGGACAGGCCCTAATGGTTCAGAAGTGGCAGGTATCCCCTGCTGTTTTAGCTCTGACGAGTTTTTCTTATCTGAAGGCTCTTTTGCTTTTTCTGCAAGCTCTTTTTGGAGAAGCTTTATCTCCTTGGTAAGATTGTCTATCTCTTCCTTGAAGTGCTGCCTGTCTTTCCTGTCAAGCTTTGAGTTAAGCGATTTTATCTCTTTTAGGATTTCTTTGGTATCTTCAGCCTGCTTTTTACCAAGGGAATCATATGCCTTTTTGAATAACGCGTATATCTCAGAGAGCGTTTCGCCCTGCGGCTCAGGAAGCTGTGAAATAGAGGATTCAGAGGGCTTTTCAGCAGGGACTTCTAAGGTTTTTTTAGATTTTGGCTGGGATTTGAATTTGGTTTTGTTTTTTGAAGGGTTTTGGTACTGCATCTCATCTGCAAGCCCCATCGCATTATCTAAATCATTTCCGCCTTTAGTCAAGGCTTCCTTTCCCTCTATGATTCCGGGGGGGGCAAAAAGACCTTCATCCCCTGCAGGCGTAGGGGAAATATCCTGCTCCTGCTTTTCATCGCCCTCTTTTTTATGGAATATTGAACCGAACGGAAGATGGATTGAGGGCCTTGGAGCGTCTTGCTTTGCTTTTTCGAGTTGCCTTTTCTTGAGGAGAGCCTGGCTTTTCATTGGAGCGGGTTTAGCGGTTTTGCCTTTGTCATCTTTCTTTCCCTGCTTTTTCTTATATGGCCTTGCAGACTCGGATGTGGCTTTGGCAACCAGCTCCTCAAAAAGGTTCATGTGGGTTATGAGGTGCTCCTTCTTGAAACCTTCAGGGCTGTACTGCTGGTGGGTGAGCTTCTGGAGGTATTCTGTCATCTCTTTTTTTATCTCTGGAACAAACCTGCGGCGGGCTATTTCAGAGACTAGCTCCTCATGGGTGAAGTGGTATTTGAGCTTTAGGAGGCTTCTGAAAAAATCTTTTACGACAGTGGAGAATTCGCTCGAGAAGTCTGTGCTTGGGTCTGCAGCCAGCTTTTCTTTCAGGGTTGCGATAGCCTCATAGGTGGCTTGGTCTAGAGCCTGCTCAGGCTCTTTTTCCTTATTTACCCCAAACCTCTTTTTTATCGCGCCAAAAATACCGGCCATTTTCTAGTTTTATATGTGCTATATTTTTAAATTTAACTGATATAATGGTATTTATCAGTTAAGATAAGTGTATTGGCAGGGGTGGCGGAAGCTAACTAGGGTGTCTTGATGGATTTCCGAACTGTTTTTGAGTAAAGGGATTTCCCAGTTACCATTTTATAGTAGGACAACAATTATATATAGTGGTTTTAAAGGATATTGGCTTGCTATGGCTAAGAAGGCAATAAAACCGGCGAGAAGGGTGGCTAAGCCCTCAGCGAGGGCGGATGAGACCGAGCAGTTCAACAAGAAGCTGCTCTTGTACAGGGATTATTTCAAGAAGATTAAAGATGAGATCGGAAAAGTAGTCATAGGGCAGGACTACATAGTGGATGGCCTTCTCAGGGCGATTATCTGCAACGGCCATGTGCTTGTGGAGGGAGTGCCGGGAATCGGAAAGACGCTTACCATCAATACTCTTGCAAACATCACAGGCTGCCAGTTCTCAAGAATTCAGTTCACTCCGGACCTGCTGCCTAGCGATATAGTGGGAATTACCTCTTACCAGAGGGACGAGGGCTTTTTCACAATTAAGGGACCCATATTCTCTAATTTTGTGCTCGCGGACGAAATCAACAGGGCTCCGCCAAAGGTCCAGTCTGCCCTTCTTGAGGCAATGCAGGAGAGGCAGGCCACAATTGGCAAGGAGACTTTCGAGATCCCTCCCCCGTTTTTTGTGATGGCTACCCAGAACCCGGTAGAGCAACAGGGCACATACCCTCTTCCAGAGGCCCAGGTTGACAGGTTCCTTTTCAAGATAGTGATGACATACCCCTCTATGGATGAGGAGATGAGGATTCTTACAACCAACGTGACTCTTAAGAAATTCAAGGATTTCGTGCTTGACAAGATCATCTCGCCAGAGCACATCATCAACATGCAAAAGGATGTGCAGAAGGTGTATATGGACCCTAAGATTGAGTCGTATATAGTTAGGATTATTGATGCCACAAGGCATCCTGACAAGTACAGCCTGAAGCTTGGGCATTATATCGAGTTCGGAGCCTCTCCAAGGGCGTCAATCGGGCTATCGATAGGCGCAAAATCTGTGGCTTTCATGAACGCAAAGAGCTATGTCACGCCAAATGACATCAAGGTTGTCGCAAAGGATGTGATGAGGCACAGGGTCATTATTAACTATGAGGGCCAGGCCGAGGGCATCACCACTGACAAGGTCATTGAGGAGATTCTTGCCAAGATACCGGTGCCCTAAATGCCTCTCCAGAGCCTGAACCTGAATCTGAAACCACTCATCAAAAAGCTTGAGATGAGCCTTAAGAGGGGCTATACCCAGGAGACTATAACCTCTACTTTCAAGAGCGTGTTCAGGGGCAAGGGCCTAGAGTTCGACAGGTTCAGAGTTTATTCACCATCTGACGACGCGAGGGAGATTGACTGGAAGGTCTCGCTGAAGGCCCAGGACCTGCTGGTAAGGGTGCTTACTGAGGAAAGGCAGATAAGCATAGTGTTCATGGTTAATGTGAGCAACAGCATGATTTTCAGCTCAGGAGACAAGCTGAAGTGCGAGTATGCTGCCGAGCTGGTCTCAAGCCTGGCTTTTGCTATGATTGACGCAGGGGATAATGTGAGTCTTATCATGTTCACTGACAGGATTGTCAAGGAGATTCCGGGAAACAGCGGCATGAACCAGTTTTACAGAATTACAAAGGCGCTGAGCGACCCTTCCCTTTACGGGGGGGATTATGACCTTGATGCCGCGATGAGGTACTCAACAAAGGTGTTTAAGAACGGCTCTATAGTGTTCCTTGTGTCTGATTTTATAGGGCTTGGACAGGAGTGGATGAGCCACCTGGAGATCATGTCTAGGAAGTTCGATCTTATAGGGTTGATGGTGAGAGACAAGAGGGATAACAGCCTCGAGGGCGCCGCAGGGCAGTATGTGCTTGGGAACCCCTATACCGGCGATGACCTGCTGGTGGATGTCAAGACTATAAAAGAGAGCTACGGCAGGTATGCAAAAGAGCAGATAGCAGGCATAGAGGGCAATTTCAAGAAGGTTGGCGCAGATTTTTTGCATCTTGAGACTGACAAGGAGTTCATCAACCCGATAATTAGGCTTTTTAGGATGAGGCAGCATAGATGGAAGTAACGTTTTCAAATCCGCTGTACCTGACTTTCCTACTTAGTGTGCCGTTCTTCATAGCAATGCATTTCCTCATATTAAGGCATATCAAGAGGAGGGCTCTAAAGTTTGCCAATTATGAGCTTATTGAGAAGGCGACAGGAGGGCAGATCCTGAACAAGAACATAACGCTACTCATAGTGAGGCTTTGCGCCATAATCCTCCTTATATTTTCTGTGTCTGGTACAACCCTGTGGTATAATACGCAGTCTTCTGACGCGGATTATGTGATTGCGATAGATTCATCAAGCAGCATGCTGGCTGATGATTTCGAGCCTAACAGGTTTGAGACTGCAAAGAATGCGGCCGTGAGTTTTGTGGATAAGCTGCCGTCTATGGCAAAGATGGGGCTTGTCGGCTTTGCAGGGACTAGCACTATTGAGCTTCCGATGATAAGCGACAAGAGCACGATGAAGGAAAAGATCAAGGAGATGACTGTGCAGAATACAGGAGGAACTGACATCAGCGGAGCCATAGTCACCTCTGCAAATTTACTTATCGCATCTGAGAATTCAAAGGTTGTTGTGCTTATAACCGACGGAAGGAGCACCTCTGGGGAGCCCATAGAGTATGGGATAGAGTATGCCAACCAGAACAGGGTTGTGGTGTTTACAATAGGGATGGCCACAGAGGCAGGCGGCAAGTTCTCAAAGATAGACGCCATCTCGACTATTGATGAGACTGCGCTGACTGAGATAGCCGAGGAGACTGGTGGCAGGTATTTTCCAGCTAGCAGCGTGGAGAGCCTTAACCAGGCATATGAGACTATAGCCGAGCAGAGCGAGAAGAGGGTTTCTTTCCCGCTCCAGCTGCCGCTTATGCTGGCTTCGCTTTTCCTGCTGTTCCTTGAGTGGGGGCTCATCAACACGAAGTACAGGACGCTGCCATAATAGATGCTTATTTTCTAGGCTTATTTACAAGACTCATTTCCAGATCCGCTTAGGAGTTAGAAGTTCGCTTTTTATATGGCGCCTATTGATTTTTCCTGAGCAGGCTTTTTAGCTCAGGCAGGCTTATCTCAGAGAGAGCATAGAGGTATAGTCCTGCGCTCCAGGCAAAGGGCTGCTCGGATTTGTAGAGGAGCCGGTTTACCGGCTTTGCGTCAGGCGTGTAGACTTCATATACGCCTTTGTGGAGTGTGATGATTGAGGCAATTTTTTCCAGCTCTTCTCTTGCCTCGGATTTTAGGCCGAGCCTGTGCTTTGCCAGGGCATCAAGGCTTCCTAGCCATAGCCATGAGAGGCCGTTGTGGTAGTCTCCTATGCCGAAGATGGTGTCAAGCAGGCTCTGCATCCAAAAGGGATATTTTGGATGGTTGGTGAGCGATGGCACTTTTGCGCTTATTCTCCTCGCAAGGATTTCCCTCTGTATAGATAGCCCCTGCTTTCTGTCTGCAATGCCGAACAGGATTGCTAACAGGTTTCCGTCTGTGGAGAAATAGTCATGCCTTTTTTCGCGCCTTGTGCCTTTTCCTGCCTTTTTTCCGGGCATAATCCAATCTGAATAGTATCTGCTGTTCCAGAATTTTTTGTTGATGGCTGATTTGAGCCGGGCATGGAGCGCAAGGTATTTTTTTGCCTCTGCATCATGCCCTGATTTTGCAGAGAGCTCTGCCATTAGCCTTAGGGCCTCGCAGTGGAGTGCATTTGTGTAGAGCACATTTCCTTTTTTCCTGAGCGAGTCTGTCCAGCCTGCATAGTGGCCCTCTTCTAGCAGGCCGTCTCCGCCATTGTCATTCGAGAGGTTCCATAGAATCGCTTTTTCAATAGAATTATAGTTGTTATTCAGGAAATTTATGTCACCTGTTTTTTTCAGGTATTCGCTGAACGCGATTATGAACAGGGAGTTTTGGTCAACCGGCATTGAGCCGTATTTGTCCTGGTCGTAGCGGGGCTTTAGCTCTTTTTTTGTTGGAAGGCCAAGCATCTTGAAGCCGAGAAAGTACTGTCCCACTCTCATGGGAAACTGCCCGTCATGGGCCTGGAATGTGAGCATAAGTTCCAGCTCTTTTCTTACTGCCTCATTGTCACCTATTGCGAGCGAGCCAAGGCTTGCGAAGAGGCCGTCTCTTGCCCAATAGTCTGAGAACTGGTGGGTGCCTGCGAATATGCCGTATTCAGAATAGCATTTCCTCAGATTGGATATTGCTATTTTTCCAGCCCTTGCAAGGACGCTTTGGGCTGGTTTTTCCTCTGTGCTGATTTTTGCGGGTTTTGGCATTTTTAGATAGGCTGGCCTATTTTTGGCAGTTTTCCTGGAGGAGCAGACGGATTTTTAGAGTCTTCCTCGACTTCCATGTCTTTTAGGAGCATCTTCATGTAGTCTGTGCCGCTGTAGAGGTAGTAGCCCAGGCCCATGATTATCCAGAGGAGGTCTCTTGTCCTGACAAGCAAGGAGAGGGCTATTGCGACAGGAGCTGGAATACCCATCATGACGCAGATTCCTATCTGGCCAAGTTCCATGATGCCTACTGATGCGGGGATGGGAATTGCCATTGTAAAGCCGGTCATGACTATCACTAGAAAGACCTGAAGGAGGGTTGGGTTGTAGCCGACTATCCTCATGCCTGTCCAGAATTCTATCATCATGAGGAGCCATAGCATGCCTGAGATGAGGATTGAGATAATGATGTATTTGGGCTTGTTGTTGAAGAATTTTATCACGCTCTCCTCAAGGATTACTATCTTTTCCCTTCCAGCGGCAAGCTTTTTTATCCTGCCAAACCTCATGAGGTCGAATAGATAAGTAAAGAAATACTCTTTTTTGTACATCTTGTAGTAGAAGAAGGCTGTTATGAATATCATCAGGGCTATGGCGATGCCCATGGGCACCATTATGTATAGGGCCATGTCCATTTTTAGGATGATTATGAGAAACATTACCGCTGCAAGAAGAAAGTTCATGGGAAGCTCTACTGCCCTGTCTATGACAACAGATGAGACAGCATCTTTTAATGGGACTTTGTGCTTTTTGTTGAGGAAGTAGGATTTTACTGTCTCGCCGCCTATGTAGAATGCGGGAACGACGTAGCCTACTGCGTAGCCCATTTGCCTGTACATGAGCAGCTTAAGGAAGTTTAAGCGGTAGCCTAGCGCGTTTAGGATTATGCTCCACTTGACTATGAGCACAACCACGATCATTATAGAGATCGTTAGGTAGAGAAGTATATATTCGGGCCTTATCTGCCTGAACTGCCCTATTATCTGGTCTACACCTATGTATCTTATGGCCCAGATAAAGCATGCAAGGCCGAGCAGAAGCACGCCTAGTGATATCCAGAGTTTTTTGTTCATTTCAACCTTTGGCTGGCTTCGCTCGCCAAAGCTTGACCAAAGGTTATGCTAGGGCTGCGCTATCGCTCGCCATATTTTTGCCA
>CAYLII010000007.1:29799-30062 GCA_964383645.1 uncultured Methanosarcinales archaeon | reverse complement strand
CAATAAAAACCAATAAGCACAAATGCAAATGGGGGTAACCAAAATGAGTTTAGATAAGATCGTTAGGGGAATTTCAGTTGGAACAATCGGACTGGGCGCTGCTTTTACAGGAGGCGCTGCACTTGTTGACAGGGCATCTGCCAAATACCAGAGCCGCTCCCAGCCGGGAACCCGCAGCTTGTGGTCGAGCAGCGTCGCCTCTTCATGAGACAGGCTGCGCCGCACATCGCCCCCCGGCTCCTCGAACAGCCGGCTTTCGAAGC
>CAYLII010000007.1:0-29789 GCA_964383645.1 uncultured Methanosarcinales archaeon | reverse complement strand
CTGCCAAATACCAGGAGCCTATGCCTATAGTGCAGGTTCTAAATGAGGAAGAGCCAACCTTCACACCAAAGCCTGGCGAGACCACATGCTGGTCCTTAGGCTATACAGCAGATGAAGACGGGCTGACTGTCACCACAAGCAACACAACAGTATATCTTGCAAACAACACTCTTGAGACAATAGCAGGATCTCTCTGCATAAAGGCAGGAAGCGAGCAGTCAGGAGCAGGAATTGCAGAATATGACTTCAACCTGGCTCCAGGAGGAACAGGCTCATATCTTGCGCCTGCTGGTAAGGACATATCACACTACGGGTTCATGTTCGACGAAGTGCCTTCACCGACACCAACGAACACAGTGATGCCCTCACCAACACCCACAGATACAGAAGTGCCCTCGCCTACACCAACGAACACAGAGGTGCCTTCACCGACACCTACCAACACAGAGGTGCCCACAGCGACACCAACAGGCACATATGTGTCACCTACACCAACAGCTACAATTGAGGTCACACCAACATATACGCCAACATATACACCAATTCCGCCCACAGCGACACCAAAGCAGGTTGAGTCAATCACACCTGCGCCTCCCTCAGGAGGAGCTATGGACATCCCGATGGGCCTGCCGTACACAACAGCAGACCTGATGAGATATGCAGGACTTGGCATGATGGCAGTAGGGTCAGCAGGAGTCGGCGTATCTTACATAAGAAGAAGGTAAGCCTTCTTTTTTTTGTTTTATTTTTCTTTTCCTTTTCTCATCATTTTCTCTTTTCTCCTCTTTTATCTTCATCATTTTCTCCAATAGCAAACCTTTTTATAAGCTGCAGAGATAGTATGACCTATGGCCAGCTACTGGAGAATCGTCAATAGGACAATAGGAAAATCAGATGTCCTTCTGCTTATACTTGACGCGAGGCAGCCCAGCGACACCATGAACAAAGAGCTGGTGGACAAGGCGAAACTCAACCAAAAGCCCCTCATCTATGTCATAACCAAGTCAGACCTTCTCAAAAATCCATCTGAAGACATAAGCTACTTCAAGCCCGAGCCTAATATACTTGTCTCTGGAAAGACCGGCGAGGGAATCGACAGGCTATATGACGAGATTGTAAAACAGGCGAAATCAGCCGGGAAATCAAGAGGACTAATCAAGGTTGGCGTGCTTGGCTACCCGAATGTGGGCAAATCCAGCCTGATAAACGCTCTTAAGGGAAAAGATGTGGCAAGAACAAGCGGGCTTTCCGGCTACACAAAGTCGGCAAAGACAGTCCACCTCAACAGCAGGATACTGATAATAGATACGCCAGGAGTTCTACCCACAGACAGGAAAAACTTCATGAAATCAGCAATGATAGGAAGCCTTGACTTTACCCATGTCAAAAATCCAGAAGAGGTGGTTCTTGGGCTCATGAAAAAATACCCCGGCAGGCTTGAGGAATTCTATGGCGTTGATAAGGGTGGGAGCGCAGACGAAGCCATCATAAACATAGCCCTCAAAAAGAAAATAGTCCAGAAAGGCGGCGCCCCTGACATATACAGAATGTCAAGGATGATTCTTGCAGACTGGCACAAGGGCATAATAAAACTATAAGCCAATATTTTCCTAACTTCAATCTTCTAAATCCATTTTCCTAGATCCATACTTCTAAATTCATCTGCACAGATATATACAGATATAATCACAGGCAGTATAAGTCCGGAATTACCTGAACACATCAACTATCATCTGCAGAGGCCTTCCCTGATAGAAAACAATCCTTATCTGCCTCACCTTGTTAAAAGTCTCAGCCTCTGCTCCCGAGGTGTATAATATCGATGCAGCCTGGCTTGAAAAAGGCGCTCCCCTGCAGCACATAACATGCGTTGTCGAGTTTAGCTCCTCCACCCAGCCCTTCTGCTTTTCATCGCACACATTCTTTGTCTCTTCAGAATAGAATACACATCCGTTCGAGAGGTCGCACTCAGCATGGCATGTGTCGTCATTATTGTATGTGCAGTCTGCCTCGCATGCCTGCACCACAGGCCTAAGCGTGAAATCAAGCCTTATCCTGTCTCCTCCTGCTATGTACAGATTTGCCGAGGTGTTTGTCTTGTATCCTTCCAGCGAAGCAGCCATGTCATAAGCCCTGTTTCCATCTACAAAAACAGAATATCCTCCGTCTGCTCTGGTAAGATTTGAGAATCGGGTTGATGGCAGGGACGCATCTCCTGCCCCAATTGCCTCCACCTTTGCGCCTGCAAGGCCTGCTCCTCCAGCATCCCTCACATAGCCGTAGAAATAAGTGGAAAATTCAGATAAACTCTTGCAGCTTCCAGTCGAGTTTACCCAGTCAGTTGGGGAATTGCAGCAGGCTGTCCTTCCATCGTAAGTTATCTTGTACTCACCGCTGTCATCCCCGCAGCACGAGGCTGCAGCCACTTCCCCGCCCAGGTTCCAATACCCCACACCCCTGCAGGTCAGGCATGTGTTTGAGTTTGTATCAGCGTCATAAGTCTTGCTTATGCATGTGTCAATCCCGGGGCATGAATCAGTGCTGTCAGAAGCATACCACTCAGTGAAAAGGCAGGAGTTGACGCCAATACCGCAGATTCCTGCGCACGAGTCAGTGCCGTTTGAGCCAGGAATAACTATAAATCTTCCAAGGCTAGAGTTTGCCCCTGCGCCCCCTATGCAAGTGTTTGTGATAGTGGGGTCGTCAGTTATAGAGCCTGTAGAGTTCCTCTCAAAATCAGAGCAGGTGTAAGTCTTAGACAGATATGATACGCCATTTGGATATCGCTCAGTAAGCTGGACAGATGAGACTGAAAGGTCTGCATAAGTGTTGTAATTGCATGCCGCTCCGCTGCTGTTTGTGTAATCCCTGACACTGCCAGATGTGAGAGGCACATCTCCGCCGTCGCTGTCGGTTGAGGCCTTAGTTGAGCAGTCCTCGACAAGCGCCCACACACCTCCTGAGCACGACACCCTGTGGTAGATATTCCATGGAGCAGTCATTGATGTTGTTTCAGAATAGCATGAGCCGTTATAGACGCAGTCAGTATTCAGGTTGCAGCAGGAATCATCGCTGCTGTCTGCTGTGCAAGAGCTTGAGCATAATCTTGTCTTCTTGTACTCACCGCTGTCATCCCCGCAGCATGAGGTAGCAGCCACTTCCCCACCTATAGCCCAATAGCCAGCTCCTCTGCATGTATTGCATGTGTTTGAGTTTGTGTCAGCGTCATATGTTATGCTGGTGCAGGTGTCAAGCCCCGGGCATGCGTCACCGCTGTCAATTGCATACCACTCTACAAACAGGCAGGAATTAATTCCAGTTCCGCATGTTCCAGTGCATGAATCAGTCCCGCTTGCTCCTGACGTTCTTGTGAAAGCGCCTGAGATGCAGCTTGCCGCAGTTCCGCCAGTGCAAGTGTCTGTTGTCGCAGGGTCGTTTCCAGTAGAGCCGCTTGCTGAAACCTCAAAACCTGAGCAGATATGGGTTGCAGACAGGTATGATGCGCCACTGGGGTAGCGCTCAGTAAGCTGGATAGTTGATGTGCACACATCAGTAATGGGATTATAATTGCAGCTTGCCCCTCCGCTTGTTGTATAATCCCTCACAGTTCCAAATGTAAGGGGCATATTTCCTCCGTCAGTGTCAGTCGATGCTTTAGTAGAGCAGTCCTCAACAAGCGCCCACACGCCTCCAGAGCATGACACCCTGTGGTTTGTGTTCCAGGGCGCTGTCATTGATGTTGTTTCAGAATAGCATACGCTGTTATACACGCAGTCAGTGTTCAGGTTGCAGCAGGCTTCATCAGTGCTGCTTGTTGTGCATGAGCTTGCGCAGTTTCTGTACTTATAATACTCATTCGCGTCATCTCCGCAGCAGCCATAGGTTGCGGTGTTTGGGTACTCGCCTACACCAAGCTCTCCAGCATAGACAGCATTCCAGTTAGGGTCAGGAATACCCACTGTTCTTGGGCTCTTTACGCCCTTTTTCGGCCCGCAGATGGTTCCGCACCAATAATCCATATAATCACCTGCATCGCACTCAAGCCACTCACCTGAGCCCGCATCGTTATAGCAATATGAATAAGTATCATGCCCTCCCGGGTTCAAGCCGGAATAAAGGAATGATGTGCTGGGCGGAGTTGCAGAAGATGAAGCATAACAAGTTGCTCCGGCGACGCAATTGCTTGATACAGCGCAGCAGGCTATCTGATCATTGTCAAAAGCGATAGATATGCTGTATGCCTTCTCCTGAACGCCGTACCCCAATATCCTTACTGCCTGGTTTGTAGACCTGTTGTGGGTGTGAGTGGGATTGAGTGTGTTAGAATTCAGAACCCAGCTAACCAGATCATCTGTATAGGCAAAGCCTGTATATGTCCCTACTGCTGTGCAGCTGGATAGTGTTGCTGTGCATGGGGGAGAAGTTGTTATAGCTCCGCTGTTGAGCGTGTTAACAAATGTGATTGTGTTGGTAACTACTGCAGTTCCTGCGGGATTCCTTATCCCGCACCACATTGTAGCTGAATAAGCGACAGAGCTCAGAGTGGCAATGATGAGCAGCCACAGCATGAGCCTTGAAAATTTAATACCCGCACCTCTTTTTGCCATCTTTCCAGATCCCTTGCTTAATTATACTCGCTTAATTATACTCGCTTAATTATACTCTTAAGTATGTACTATATATTGGACTATATATTAAACCATATATTATTCTGCAGAGGTGCCTTATATAGTTTTTGAAACATCACAAAGAAAATAACCCGAGCCGAAGAAGAAATATTTCCTGAGCCTATTAAATCGCTGCTTATAATCTATAGCCGCAATGGTTAAATCAATATCCTGCCACAGCACTTTTAACATAAGCTTATTAACGCAATACACTTAACACACCATAATTAATACAATATTATTAACACAACATGGAGGGGTGATATCATGCACAATTACAGCCATCGTCTGGAGTACAAAATTATATTTGGGGGCGAGCCTAACGAAGTTTTCCCAAAAGTGGGTATTAAGTCAATCAAAGACTGCGGATGCGGCAACATGGGCACACTTCAGAACAGACTAGACTCTCTTGCAGAGGACATGGGCCAGAAATGGGGGCTTACCCAAGCCAAGAGCGAAATCTACTCCTGCTCACCTAGCCCTGCGTATGATACGCTGAAAAGCGTTGGCAGGCCGCCTACAGAGGGCACAGTACTCATGGAAATAAAATTCAAGAATCAAAAATACCTAAACGAAATAAAACAGAAGTTTAGCGACATGTTTGGGATGGACATAAAATACCTGGACATGAGACTGCTGGGTTAATTAACCCTGATATTACCTGATTGAAAGCGATATCCTGTTCAATGGTTGAAGATACCCTCCTGCTAATGGCCACATTGCCTCAGAGTTTCTTTTGCAGAAAATTATGGGAAACTAAAATTCTAGGATAAAGAAATATCCCCTCTCCCAGACTCGAACCGGGAACCTTTCGGTAACGGCTGGCAGATTTTCATCGTCTCCAAAGCTGGAACCTCAACCTGCAACTACAGCCGAACGCTCTACCGTTGAGCTAAGAGGGGCTATAACCCACAAAAGCAATCCCGGGCCATATTTAAAGGTTTCGGGAAAAGCAATATATGAAAAATCCCTCCTGCAGATTCTGGCTTCAGCCCAATTCTCAGAACTCTATTATGCTCTCGCCTGTCATCTCCCTGGGCTGGGAAATGCCCATAAGCCTAAGGACAGTGGGGGCTATGTCCCTAAGCCCCTTTCCTTCCTTAAGCGCGCATTTCTTCAGGCCCTCCTCGCCTGACACAACTATGAAATCCACAGGATTAGTTGTATGCGAAGTCCTCCATCCAGAGGTCTGGTCCTCCACATTGCCGTGGTCAGCAAACACCAATATAGTATAGCCGTGCGCCAGCCCTGCCTCAACAATCCTGCCGAGCGCAGAGTCCACAGCAAGCACAGCCTTATGTATAGCTGCCTTTATCCCTGTATGCCCAACCATGTCCCCATTCACAAGATTAGTCACAATAAGCCCGTACTTCTCAAGCGCAATCTCTCCTGCAAGCCTGTCTGCAATCTCGCCTACGCTCATCTCAGGCTTGAGGTCGTATGTAGCCACCTTCGGCGAGGAAATAAGTATCCGCTCCTCGCCCTTGAAGGGCTCCTCGCTCTGGGCATTGAAAAAGAAAGTCACATGGGCATACTTCTCTGTCTCGCTTATCCTCAGCTGCTTTATGCCATGCTTTGACACAATCTCGCCAAGCAGATTTTTGATCTTAACATCCTTGAAAGCGACCTTCGCCCTCATCGGGCTGTAGAACTGGGTCATCCCTACATAAAACACCTTCTTTGGCTCCCGGCTCCAGCCCTCAAAATCTTCTTCAACAATAGCTCTCGTAAGCTGCCTTGGCCTGTCAGTCCTGAAATTGAAGAATATGATGGAATCATTAAGCCTCACCCCGTCATACCATACAGCCTTCCTGGGCGCGATAAACTCGTCAGTCTCCTTATTCTTGTGGCATGCCCTCACCTGCGCTATGGCATCCTCAAACCGCTCGTCAGACTCGCCAAGCACAATGCAGTCATAGGCCTTTCTTGTCCTGTCCCACCTCTTGTCTCTGTCCATTGTGTAATAACGGCCTGACACAGTCGCAATCTTCCCAAAGCCCAGCTCCTCAAGCTTATCCTGAAGCGCAGTAAGATGCTTAATGCTGTCATTCACAGGCGAATCCCTGCCGTCTGTTATAGCATGGATATAAACATCATGGAACTCCTTGTCCCTGCACAGGTCGAGGAGGGCAAACAGGTGGTCTATATGGCTGTGCACGCCCTCCACCTGCAAAAGCCCTATCAGATGTAGATGGGTCTTGTGCCTCTTGCAGTTATTTATCGCGTCATTAAATTCCCTGAGCTTAAAGAAGCTCTTGTCCTTAATGGAGGCATTAATCCGCTCAAGGCTCTGGAATATTATCCTTCCCGAGCCAATCGTCATGTGCCCTACCTCGGAATTTCCCTGGTAGCCTGCCGGAAGCCCCACATCCTCGCCGCTCGTCTTTATCAGGGTATGGGGATACTCGGCAAGGAGCCTCTCTGTATTAGGCGGATGCGCTTCAGCTATCGCATTGTCAGTAGGATCATCCCTGTGCCCCCAGCCGTCCCTTATCACAAGGATTACTTTTCTCATGTTTTTGTCCATCACTTTGCCCAAGCCCCCTCAGATATATAAATCTTTTTGGATAAATCTTTTTGGTCATTGATAAATAGTTAGGGAAATATCCACTCTACCCCCATAAAAGATATAAGCCAAGCGCAATTCTTCAGTTATCAGGGGAGTAAAAACATGACAAGAGCGCCACTTGACATATATGCATGCAGGAGCGGTCAGGCTCTGGGAGAAAAGATCTGCGCAGGGCTCTCAGAAAGGAGAAAGAAGAGCAACGACAGATTAATCCCTCTCAAAAAAGTGCTGGTCCGCCCGGGCATTGAGGAGTTCGCCTGCGGGGAATTCAAGGCAACGCTTGAGGAATCAGTGAGAGGAGAGGACGTATTTCTTATCCAGTGCGCAGTAGATCGCTCAACTAAATCTCGCTCAATACAGGACAATGTGTGGGAGATGCTCCAGGCTGTCGAGGCCCTTAGGGCCTGCCATGCCGAATACATCACAGTCATCCTGCCCTGCCTTCCCTACTCCCGACAGGAAAAACGGGACGGAAGGGAATCCTGCTCAGCAGTCCTTCTTGCAAAGATGATAGCTACAGCAGGCGCAAACTACATGATAACAGTTGACCTCCACGCTAGCCAGATAAAAGGCTACTATGATGCGGTAGGTGTGAGGCCTGACGCGCTCTACACAACCCCTCTGTTTATTGATTACCTAAAAGAGACCTATCCCCTAGACAGGCTAGTTGTGCAGGCAGCTGACGAGGGAGGCGGAAAAAGGGCAAGGTTCTATGCAGGAAAGCTCTTTGGGAATGAAAGGATGGACGAGATAGAGGACAGGATCTCCCCTGCGATAAAGCACAGGAGTTCCTCAGTCGCAAACAGGGTTGAATCAATAAGGATACTGGGCAACATCAACAGCAGGATTCCTGTGATTCCTGAAGACATAATCGACACTGCAGGCACTCTTGAGGCCCTCTTAAACCAGGCGCACAACATGGGGGCAGAGCCCGCGATAATATGCGCGACCCATGCAATCATGAGCGGGCCTGCCACAGGGCGGCTCGACAAGCTCTATGCAGAAGGAAAGCTAAAGGAAATTCTTACCACAGACACAATCCCCCAGCCAGCAGGCTACGCCGAGAGCCATCCCTGGTTCAGGCAATTCTCTGTGGCGCCCATGCTTGCAGAGGTAATTCACAAGATAAACAGGGAAGAGAAGACAAGCCCGCTTTATCTCTAAAGTCTCTGGGAGTTTTCCTATTATATATGGATATTACATTTATATATAGTTATTACATTTAAGGATATCATTTTACTACATTTATATTTATTAAACTTATATTTGCTATACTTATATTTACTACCAATTAGTAACAAAAGATTTATATACTACTGCTGTTATATGAACCCCATGAACATCCTAAAACTACTATTCGGAAACCAAGACCAGCATGAATCCCATGGAGAAGAGTCTCTCCTTGAGAGATCAGTCTCAACTGTGGTCGGCACAGGAAAGTGCGATATCAGGTTCAGTTCTCTGCCTCCCCTGCCAACGAACGGAATCTATTTCAAGGATGGCGAGACAACGCGCTACTGGGTAGATATAGAATATGAAATCCCTGGGAAAAAGAGCTTTACAGAAAGGCATTATATGAAGTACCAGCCAGATGTTGAAGCAGGGCAGAAAGTTACTGCCTCATACGTCCCAGGAAAGGGAATAGTGATAAACCCTCTATCTGAAAATCAGGAATATTAGGACCAACAACAAAATTTTTAAACAGGCCCCCATCCGGCGCATAATATGGATGTTATATTCATATTGTTGGGGATAAGCCTGATACTATTTTTCGGCTTCCTATCAGAATTCCTTTTCAAGAAGACAAGGATACCTGACGTACTGTTCCTAATACTTCTTGGAATAGCTATAGGCCCAACCTGGCTAAACTACATAAACCCAGACCAGATAGGCTCATTTGCCCCTGTCTTTACCACATTCGCGCTCCTGTTCCTGCTCTATGACGGCGCATTCAGCATAAACCTGATATCGCTAGCAAAGGGATTCACTAAAAGCCTGGGCATAACAATAATCAACTTTTTATTTTCCTCTGCGCTAGTCGCAGGAGTCATGTACCTGTTCGGCTTTGACACCAAAATATCTATTCTCACAGGCACAATCCTTGGCGGAATCTCATCAGCATTCGTGATACCTGTACTCAAGAGCATGGGCGTGAAGGGCGAGATGTATTCAATACTCACGCTCGAGTCTGCCATGACAGACGTATTCTGCATAGTATTCTCCCTTGCAGTGCTTGAGATAATCAAGGCCAACACAATCGATTTCCAGCAAGCCATAAGCAGCATGGTGTCACTTTTTGCAGTGGCAAGCTTCATAGGCATAATAGCAGGCATAGTCTGGATACTGATCGTGGCAAGAGTCCTAAAAGACACAAAATCCTACATGATCTCTATAGCATACCTGATATTGGTATATGTCCTGACAGAGTTTCTGAACGGAAACGGCGCAATAGCAGCCCTTGTGCTCGGCCTTGTGCTCAGGAACTCAAAAAAACTCACCAGCCTCGCCTCCCAGATAACCACAAAGGCCTCGGACAAGAAAGAGGACGAGCAAAAGAGCAACGGCATAAGGGTGACCTCAGAAGAAGAGCAGTTCTTCTATTCCGAGATATCCTTCTTCCTAAAAACATTCTTCTTTGTCTACATAGGGCTTCTCATAGACTTCACAGACCTAAGAGCCCTGTTTATAGGAGGCATAGTCTCGATAGTTATAATGCTCTCGCGCTACGTGACCCTTCTCATATTGAGGACGCACGACAAGTTTGAGAAGGCGCTCGCTTCCTCCATATTTGCAAGAGGGCTTGCCGCAGCTGCAATAGTACAGTTCCTCATAATGGAGAAATTAGAAGGCGTCCTCCCAATCTCAAACATTGTCTATGCAGTCATATTCATCACAATAATCCTTAGCTCAATAAGGCTTGCCTTCATCCGAGAAAGAAAGATCTGAAAAACAGATATAAAAAATATAAACATAAACGATATAAAGATATATAAAAATAAAACCATATAATAATATATCTGGGGCAGTATTTTTACGGATTCCTGAGTTTTGCTCCTGCATATCTGCAGTTCTTCCCAAGCTCCTCTTCTATCCTCATGAGCTGGTTATATTTTGCAAGCCTCTCGCTCCTGCAGGGCGCGCCTGTCTTTATCTGCCCTGTCTTGAGCCCAACAACAAGGTCTGCAATAAACGTATCCTCAGTCTCTCCGCTCCTGTGGGATACCATCACTGCCCAGCCCGCCTTCTTTGCCATGTTGCAGGCCTCGATTGACTCGGTGACTGTGCCTATCTGATTCACCTTGAGAAGGAGCGCATTGCAGTTCTTGCCTGATATGGCTCTTTCTATCCTCTTAGGGTTTGTGACAAGCATGTCATCTCCAACTATCTGCACATCCCTGCCCATTACTTCTGTCAGCTTCATGTAGCTGTCCCAGTCGTCCTGGTCAAATGGGTCTTCAATCGAGATGAGGTGGTATTCCTTGACAAACTCCCTGTAGAGCTCAATAAGCTCATCGCCTGTCTTAACCATGCTCCCGTCATTATCCTGGCTCTTGAAATTAAGGTCATATTTTTTCTCCTTGAAAAATTCAGACGCGGCCACATCCATCCCGATCCTCACTTTTCCTGCGTAGCCTGCCTTATCTATAGCTGTCTTAAGAAGCTCCAGGCCTTCCTTATTGTCCTGGATGTTTGGGGCAAAGCCTCCCTCGTCGCCAACGTTAACAGCGTCCTGGCCGTACCTCTCCTTGATGACAGACTTAAGCATGTGGTATGTCTCTGCTCCAATCCTGAGAGCCTCCTTAAAATTCTGAGCTCCTACCGGAAGAATCATGAACTCCTGCATTGCAAGCCTGTTTCCTGCATGGGTCCCGCCGTTTATCACATTAAAAGAAGGCACAGGCATAACAAACTCTTTTACTCCTGCAAGCTCTGCTATATGCCTATATAATGGAATATTCTTAGAGGCTGCGCCTGCCTTGCACGCGGCCATGGAAACAGCAAGAATCGCGTTCGCCCCAAGACTGCTCTTGCTCTCTGTCCCGTCAGCCTCGATAAGCTTCCTGTCAATTTCAGCCTGCATCGCAGGGTCCATCCCTATCACAATAGGCGCAATCTTCTTGTTGATATTCTCGACTGCCTTTAGGACTCCCTTGCCGCCATACCTCTTCTTGTCCCCATCCCTTAGCTCAAGCGCCTCATGTATCCCTGTGCTCGCGCCAGAAGGAACAGCGGCACGAAACATGCCCTCCTCTGTAGTGAGGTCCACTTCAACAGTAGGGTTTCCCCTCGAATCCAGAATCTCTCTCGCCTTTACAGAAATGATTTTGCTCATGATTTAACACCTCTATTGTTTTTTAGGATTATTTTTTCGTATAATTATATTCCGTATGCAAATTCCAAATTGGCCAATAATCCCTATATATAATACTAATCAGACAGCCAGCTGATTTTTAAATTTTTGCACAGCTCCTTGGTTCCATCCAAAAATCAGCGTGGCTTGCGCCAAAAAGTGCCTTTCCCACCACACCCGCCCGCCGCCAATCCTCCAAGCGCTAAGCCAATCAATAATGCCATAAACTGAGATTTTTGGATGTCGCCTGCTATTGCATATCCTGCTCAAGATACTGTGATTTGCCTGCCAAAAAGCCTGATAACAGCCTAAATTATCGAAAAGTATATAAATAGCCTCTCCCCGGATAAATCAATTATCATATTTAAAAAAAATGAGGTGCATCATATGAGAAGAGTCTCTAAAAAAGCAGATTTGTCGCTTTCTACAAACGCAATAGTGGTTATGATAATCGCAATCGTCATACTGGGCCTTGCGCTCACGTTCTCAAGAGGCATTTTCACAAAGCTTGGCGAAGCCTTAAGCGGAATTGGCGGTCAGACTATAAGCAATCCAGCCACTTATGATGATCCAATAACTCTTTCAACTGCTAACTTGGAGATAGTAAGGGGTAAAAAAATGCCTCTTAGCATATCTGTCTTCAACAAGTTTAGTACCGGAGAATGCGGGACTAATCCTGTTCCTACACCTGGACAAGCCTGCCGTATCCCTATTACTATAGTAATGCCTCAGTGCGTAGGATATGATCCAAATGATTATACCCGAACACAGGCTTATAACTATGCTGTAGGTATGCCCACTATCCTTCCATTAGAGGCGTCTCTATATTCTTATGGAAGCCTCTATCCACAAGCGCCCGATTACACACAGAGGCTGGTTATGCTTCCTGTGTCTGACAAGCAGGTGACATTCAGTGATGAGGAGACTTATTCAACTGAAGTTGAAGCATTAATGGGAATGCCTGCCGGCAGTTATGCTTGTACACTCTTGGCATTAGGATTCGAAAATGGTGTATACAGTCTGCTGGTCCAGGAAGATCTGCTGATATCGGTAAGGTAAAATGGGGGCGAAAAAAATGGTTAAAAAGTCAAAAAAGAGGATGACTGCAGAACAGGAATTTGAGATTCTGAGGCTTGTCTTGGACAAGTATCTCTGGCTCGGCACAGGCGTTATGGTGTTTGGGCTGTACAAGGTAATAATCGAGCCTGACATCGCTCAGGGTGTGGCCCTGATACTTACCGGGACAATCCTGCTACTCCTGTTTGTCTGGCTTTTAGTCAAGGAATACGAGTTCCTGAAATAAGCAGGAAGCTTTAATTTTTTTATTTTCCTTATTTTTTCTGTCTATTTTTATAATGCAAAAAGATAGATATAAATATCACAACCTCTATTTTTTAGTGATAAGCCAAAAACAGGTGATAAGATGAACAAGAAATCTGCTGTCGAGCTCTCAATGAACTTCATGGTTGTCCTGATACTCGGAATTATCATACTCTCAATGGGCATCTACCTCTCTTACAGGGCGTTAAACAGGTCTTACGAGGTTAGCGAAGGCCTTGACACCCAGATAGAGCAGCAGATCTATAACCTTCTGGATGACGGCGGAATAGTGGTTGCTCCTGTGAACTCTGCGGATATAATGAGGGGAGCAAAGCCATATGTTTTCGGAATAGGGGTAAGGAACATCAATTACAGCTCAAATTTCAAGGTGTTTGTAGAGGGGGTTCAGGTTATGGGTGATAAGGGGGTGATGTGCGATTCTAGCGACCTCAAGAATATCCAGTTCCTTATGACCAGAGACCCCTCAACTTATTATTTTGCAACAGCCCCTAAATATATACTGGAGAATGACGAGGCCCCATTCAGCGTGATAGTCGAGGTGCCTAAGTCCTCACAGCCCTGCCAGTATGTAGTCAATGCGTGGGTTGCGATGTGTCCTGATTATTATGATAAATGCGACCCCTTAACAGACCCTGCATGGATGTACGGCACGATGCAGAAGCTCTATATCAATGTGAAGTGATTCTCGGATACGGGGCATTTAATCGGCAGAAGTGGCAATTAATCCTTTGAATCTGATTATTCCACCAGTGTATTCACTGGTGGTATGGCCTGCAGTAACTGCAGGTAGTGGAATAATCAGGGTCATTGGAAGCCGGCCCGAGCCCGAAGGGCGAGCATGCCGCAGGTCTGTCAGAAATCACAGATTTCTGAGCATACGTGGATCTTTGATCCACTTTATATTGACCTGTGGTGGCCGGCTTTCAATTGACTATACAGATAGCTCTCATAGAACAAGAAGATTAAATAAAGCATGGCCCGCCTTACTTGGCTATTGATGCCTCTATCTTCTTCATGACCCTGTCCACAGCGAAAAACAGGTTCCTGTCGGTATACTCTGCTGTATGGTTCTTGCCGTTGTCGACAAGCATGGCGTTGAGCTCGTACCTGCCTGAACGCTCTGACTCATGTACAGGCTTCATGGTGAGCTTCAGCTTCTGGAACCCCGCGCACACTTCGGAGAATCGCTTTGCATAATTGCCCACTATCTTCTTGAGCACTATCATGCTGTCGCGGTCCAGCTTGTTGAAGCCCGAAAGCTCAATGTTGCCGCCCAAGGCCAGAACCTCATCAGAACCCTCGCTGGCTGGCGTTGCTTCAAAGGCAGTCATTGTGGATTATCCAATGGGCTTGCTGGTTTAAATAACTTTTGGAGCGGGTGGGGATTTTGCTATACTGCAGGCAAATCACTATGGGCCCGAAAATATATGTTGGACCATTATATAGTGGTGTAAAAAGTTTTTAAGCTGGGGTGTTTAGGGATATATGCAATGAGTGTAAAACCCAAGGCCGCCTACCTTTTTGAGGTATCATGGGAGGTGTGCAACAAGGTGGGTGGAATCTGGACAGTTGTAAAGTCCAAGGTAGAGCCAACTATATCCCGCTACGGAGAGAACTACTGCCTCATAGGCCCATACTTCCCTGACAGGGCATCCTCTGAATTCCAGGAGCTGCTTGCCCCAGACCACTGCAGGCAGGCCTTTGACCAGCTCAGGAACGAGGGCATAACCTGCCACTACGGCATCTGGCTCGTCCCAGGAGAGCCAAAGACAATCCTTATTGATTTCTCAGGATACATGGCGCAGAAGAACCGCATAAAAGGAGAGCTATGGGAGACATACAAAGTGGATTCCCTCAATTCCGCCTATGAGTTTGACGAGCCTGTTGTCTGGTCTTATGCAGTGGGAAGAGTGATAGAGCTGCTCCTTCCCTCAATAAAAGAAAGGGCAGTAGGCCAGTTCCATGAGTGGCTCAGCGGAGGAGCGCTCCTCTACCTGAAAGCCAGGGCAGCGCCAATAGGCACAGTATTTACCACCCATGCAACAATGCTTGGAAGGACCCTTACAGGTAACGGCATAGACCTCTATCAGGAGATGCACAACCTGGATTCTATGAAGCAGGCATACCACTTCAATGTCAATGACAAGCACCAGATGGAGATAGCCTGCTCCCATAACGCAGACACATTCACCACAGTAAGCGAGATAACAGGGATAGAGGCAGAGGGGCTCCTCGACAAGAGGCCTGATCTCCTTCTTCCTAACGGCCTCGACATGGAGAAGTTTCCCACATACGAGGACTGCTCGGTAAAGCACTATCTCTTCAGGGACAAGATAAGGGAGTTCTGCATGTACTACTTCATGCCCTACTACTACATAGACATGGAGCAGACCCTGATATTTTTCACAGCCGCAAGATACGAGTTCCATGACAAGGGAATAGACGTGTTCATCGACGCCCTAGCAAACCTCAACGAGCAGCTGAAAAAAGACAACAGCAAAAAGACAATCATATCATTCTTCTTCATCCCGGCAGGCATATCCTCGATAAAGACAGACATACTTGAGAACAAGACCCGCTACCAGGACCTCAAAGACGGAGTGGACGAGAGCCTGAAATTCATCACCCAGCGCCTCCTCTACTCGCTTGTGTCAGAAAACCCTATAACAGATGATTACCTGCTCGGGCCTGAGATGAGGCAGGAATACAAGAGAAAGGTGCTCACGCTTAAGCGAAAGACAGGCACCCCGCCTCTCTCAACACATGACCTCTACAATGAGGGCAACGACCCAATCCTCAAGAGATTCAAGGCAAAGGGCCTTACCAACAAAAAAGAGGACAAGGTCAAGGTGATATTCTACCCCATATACCTCAGCGGCGCAGACAGGATACTGGACCTGAACTACTACGAGGCCATGATGGGCTCCCATCTTGGAGTATTTCCATCATACTACGAGCCGTTCGGCTACACACCATTGGAAGCAGGCGCTCTCGCTGTCCCAAATGTCACCACAGACTGCGCGGGCTTTGGCAGATTCCTCTTAAAAGAGCCCCAGCTCACAACTTATCAGGGCATCTACCTCATAAACCGCCTGGGCAAGGGATATGACGCAGTGGTATCTGACCTATCAGAAACCCTCCTGACATTCAGCAGGCTCACAAGGCAGGAGAGGGCTGAAAACAAGATACAGGCAAAAAAGATAGCCGCAAAATTCGACTGGAAGATTCTCATAGACAACTACATAAAAGCCCACAACATCGCAGTAGAGAAGAGATTTGGCAATTGAATGCATGCTGCCCTATTGGCTGTAACATAGACAGGCTCAGGACAAAAATACTGTAACATAAATAAGCCCCGGAGAAAAATAACATGGAGCTAAGGAAAGACTACATACTCGACAGGTGGACAATCGTGGCAGAGCGCCGCGCAAAGAGGCCTGACGAGTTCAGGCAGGAAAAAGAGCTCTCCCCGCCAGGCAAATGCTTCTTCTGCCCCGGAAGCGAGGCCGAAACCCCGACAGAGATATCCCGGCTGGAAAAAGACGGCAGATGGAGCATAAGAAACTTTCCCAACAAATTCTCATTCCTAGAGATGGCTGGCTCTGGAACCATAAAGACAGCAGACACATTCTTCACATACTCAGACGCATTCGGAGAGCACGAAGTCATCGCAGAGACAGCCGACCACCACAAACAGCTATGGGACCTCTCGCCTGAAGAGATCAAGGATGTGCTAAAGATGTACTCCTCAAGGATATCAGAGCTCTCAAAAAGGCACGAATATGTGGTCGTGTTCAAGAACTCGGGAAGAGACGCAGGCACCTCGATATTCCACTCCCACTCCCAGGTTGCGGCGCTTGATATACTGCCCCCAAACATCAGGGAAGAGGCGGAAAAAAGCATGAAAGGCAAAAAGTGCCTCTACTGCGACATCATCAACATAGAAAAAGGCAGCTTCAGGAGGGTTTTTGAGTCAGACAACTTCGTCTCATTCTGCCCCTACGCATCAAGATTCAACTTTGAGGCATGGCTATTTCCAAAGCCCCATATAAAAAACATAACCGAGATGGACGACGGCTCTCTTCTAGAAATGGCAGGAATGCTTCATCAGCTCCTCAAAAAGCTCTCGGAGCTTGACGCAGACTACAACATGGCGCTCCACTACGCGCCAAAGGGAAAAGACCTCCACTTCCACATCGAGCTCATGCCCCGCCTTGCCAAATGGGCAGGCTTCGAGCTCTCAACAGGCATTTACGTAAACGCAGTAAGCCCTGAAAACGCAGCTAAGTTCTACAGGGGCGAGCAGTAAAACATTTTTCTGATTCTATAACCTTCTGATTCTATAATCTAGTCTGATATCGGGGTTGGTTTTATTCTCTAATCCCAAACCAATATGTAATCAAGTCTGAGAAAGATTTATAAGTCTAGGCAGAATACCACACTTATCTGAGTAGATGGTATCAATAATCTCAAGACAAGGTTATCCTAAATCTGGCCAGATACTCGCAAGAGTGGAGTATTTCATAAGGACACCGCTCAGCGAAGGCGGAATTCTAATCATAGGCAAAGATTCTAGCGGAAGAGAATACATCCCCAAACATGAGCAGAAGACAAGAGGCCTATTCCCACTGCCCTCAAATTCATGTTATGGGGTGAGTATGGGAAGCGACCCTGAAAAGAGCTTTCCCTGCCTATACTTCCCATTCCAGCTGAAAGCCAGGCACACTTATCCTAACTCCGTGGAGGAGATAGATACTGATGGAGAGTTTCAGAAAAATTTCGAGATGACCCTGATGGACGACACAATGCAGGTCATATCCCCGCTGGAGTCTGAAGTTGAGGACTGGTTCAAGTTTCTTGCATGCTGGGGGCCATACGAGCTAGACGGCAAGCTCAGCAACCACTTCTGGGGCGAGATGTATCATGAGATGACTCCCCCACTAGAAATATTTTTGGAAAACTACAGGGTGTAAAAATATGGACAACCTTAAGCAAATACCAGAGACTCTTAAGAAGCTTCACTCGGCTTGCGGAAAGCCGCGCCTGGAGATAGAAGGTGCAGGAGAGCCAAGCATCGAGGCGCAGTATCTGGGCTGGATAAGCCGCTTCAAGCAAGGGGAAGGAAACCGGGCTGCCTACATCCTGAATGACTGGTATGAGGATACTTCTTTTGTGCTTTGGAACCAGGTGGAATGCTTTTTCCTGCCCAAAGAAGGGATAGAAAGTCTCGTCGAGTATGCTCTCTCAAGCGGCCCTAAAGCCTCTTTATACACAATAGGCCAGCATTTCAAGCATTATGAGCGACTGGATGATTACACAGGGGCACACACAGGAGAACCGGCCCAAACCAGTGAAGAGCTGCTGGAAATCTCATTAGACATTGGGTCTGAAAAACCCGTCTTTTCCCTCCGCAGCCTCCCATTCATCCCATATCCCAAGGACCTGCCGCCCATCGCTGTCTATAACAGGCTTGATCTCTGCATAAACTGCGGGTCTGTCTGGCTAGAGCCATTTGGCGGCCGCGACCCTGATTCCAATCACTGCGTGGATATGGATACCACATATGGGACATACAAGAACCTGACCCCTGAGCAGCTGAACAGATTCAGTAATCTCGCCCAAGGCGGCGTTCTCTGCCCGTGTTTTGTCCAGACAGGCAGATATAGCAAGTAATTAGGGTAATCCAATATTTATTGGACTCTCCTGCTAAACCACTCTGCGGATTTCTTAACAAGCCTCTGCAGCTCATTATCAAAACGGTGATTGGCGCCTTTAACCACATCCAGCCTTGAGCCCTTGCCCAACAGCCTTATCAGTTTCTCAGATGACAAGAGAGGAACACTCTCATCCCTGTCGCCGTGCAGGATAAGAACAGGCTGTCTCACACCCTTTACAAGCCTCCTCTGGCAGATAAAGCTCTTCTCTATATACAGCCACTTCGAGACATACATCACCTTTCTCCACTTGCGCTTTGGCTTCTCAAGCTTTCCGCTTCCAAGAAGAAGAATCTTCACCCAGTCATCCCTGAACTCTCTTGGAATCCTGTTAGGCCTGCTCAATGGAGCCCAGAGCACAAGCGCCTCCACATCAGGCTCTACTGCGCCTTTCAATGCGATAAGCCCGCCCATGCTAAAGCCCAATAGCCCAAACCTCCGGTATCCTCTTGACCTCATGAAACCAAGGGCTGCCTTAAGGTCCTCTTCCTGCCTCTTTATCAGGATAGGCGCGTCATAGCTCTCCCCGCAGCCCCCAAAATCAAACCTCAGCACCCCAAAGCCCTGCCTTGCAAACTCCTCGGCAGCAGCCGGAAACCTGCCATCAGTATCCTTGTCGCCGGAAAACCCATGGCACATTATAATCGCCTTATCGCTGCCCTTGCTTTTGCCTACCCCCTCCTTAGTTTTGGTTCTATTTGCCGCACCCTTAGGCTCATGCAGGTAGCCGCACAGCCTCTGCCCCTTGTGATTCGAGAAATATAATTTTTCCATGCTATTCATTTGGACAGGCTGATTATATAAATTTATTGTAGGCATGGCTTTCTTGCTTTCTGTATCTGTCCCGCCCTCCCGCCCCCGCCTCCTCCAAAAGCAAGCCAGCCTACAAGCCATTCTCAATTTCAGGCATCATCTCATGCATCATTTAAG
This sequence comes from uncultured Methanosarcinales archaeon, assembly GCA_964383645.1. Classification (GTDB taxonomy): domain Archaea; phylum Nanobdellota; class Nanobdellia; order Woesearchaeales; family JAGVZT01; genus CAYLII01. The sequence goes on along the minus strand of CAYLII010000007.1, from coordinate 10,217 downwards.
CCCGCAATATCTTGAATCCCAAAAGCTTAAATACCCCCTCGCCCTCCCTTTTTTTCAGGTTTGTTTTTTTATTGGAGCGGAAAATGGCAATCAAGGACGAAGATCTAAAGAAAATCAGAAAAGAGCTCGAGGAGAGCGCAAGGCCCATGTTCTTCTTTGACGATGACCCTGACGGGCTCTCAAGCTTTCTCCTATTTTACCGGTTCTCAAAAGAGGGCAAGGGCATAGTGGTAAAAGCCACGCCTGAGCTTACCACGATGTTCTCCAGCAAGGTGGAAGAGTACGAGCCTGACAAGGTATTCATACTAGACAAGCCTGACGTCAACCAGGATTTTATTGACGGCGCAAAATCAAAAATCATCTGGCTCGACCACCACGAGCCAAAGAAACGGCAGAACATCTCATACTACAACCCGCGGATAGATGATGACAAGGACAACAGGCCCACAAGCTACTGGTGCTACAGGGTGGTAGAGCAGGACATGTGGATAGCGATGGTAGGAATCATCGGCGACTGGTCTATCCCCGATTTCGCAGGCAAGTTTTCAGAGAAATACCCTGACCTTCTCCCTCCGGAGATAAATAAGCCTGAGGACGCGCTCTACAAGACAGAGATGGGCAAGCTAGCAAGAATATTCTCATTCATACTCAAGGGCAGAAGCTCTGACGCACTCGCCTGCGTGAAAGTGCTGACAAGGATAAACAGCCCCTATGAGATACTCCGCCAGGAGAGCCCTGCAGGAAAATTCATCTACAAGAAATACCAGAACGTCAGCCATGAGTATGACAAGCTCTTTTCCGCAGCAAAAAAAAAGGGGGAAAAGAAAAGCCCGTTCCTTATCTACACATACACTGAGAACAGGATGAGCTTTACAGGAGACTTATCAAACGAGCTTCTCTTCACATTCCCCGAGAAGATAATAATAGTGGGCAGAGAGAAGGGCGGCGAGATGAAATGCAGCCTTAGGTCAGCCAGCATAAAGCTTGAGCCGATGCTCAAAAAAGCCCTTGAGGGCATAAACGGATACGGCGGCGGCCATGAGATGGCCTGCGGAGCCTGCATAAAGATGGAAGACTGGAAAAAATTCCAGGAGCAGCTCAAGGAGGCCTACAATGAGGCTGCATCCTTATCCCCTGCCAAGAATGAATAAACCTGCTCTTGAGAATCGCAAATTCTATATCTTGCCACAGAATCTAAAACCATCTTACCCTAGAATCTATAATGGTCTTACCACAGAATATATCACTGCATGCCCTTGTTCTCTCTTGTGAACACGTGGAGTTTCATGCCATAATTATTGTAAGGGTCGTCTGGATTCTCTTCAGGCAGCATGTCAATAAGAAAATCTGCCTTTTCCTCAACATCAGCGGGGACAAAACCATCTCCCAGGGTGCGGAGGATATCCTCCCTGAAGCTTTTGTTGCTCTCCCATGTCTTGTCATAATCAAAAAGGTGGCCTATCATCACACTTGCTTTTGGCGACAATGATGGCAATATCTTCTCTATATACTTAAGCGTGTCTCCTGGTGTAGGCAGGGATTTCTGGTAAAAGCAGTCTACTCTTCCCAATTTGCCAGATATAGTAAGCATTGTCCCGCTCATGTATCTGAGCCTCCTTTTCATCGGCTCTCCGCCAGGATATGCCCACATGAATTCGAGCCAGCCGCTTTGCGGGGTTGCAGATATGCTATCCTGCTCCACGCCCAGCCTCTTTAGCTCGATTGCCATAAGCCTTTCTATACCCTGTCTATTTATCATGACCACATCCCAATATCCTCTCTTCTTCCTGTGATTAAGATCTTTGAGAAAGATCTCAGTCGTCTCTTCTGAAGGCACGTAGTTTTCTGCACTGTTGTACTCCATCATGTACCAGAATGCGTCTGGAGATATTATTGGCTTTTTATCGACCAGATCCCAATATTTATCAGCATAGCTTACCATGTTTCCGATATCTGGGCAATTTGGGTCAACACCTATGATCTCAGAGGCATCAGTAAGGAGCAGCACGCTGCTTATGTCAGGCCCCATGGCATTATAGACAGTCCTCTCCTGCCTGCCTATCATGGAATTGAGCGCGAGGCAGTATGCGGCATGCTCCCTAGTGAGAAGACTGTTTCTTACAGCAGGCAACTCCTCTGCTACCTCCAGAAAATAATCTGTATCCATGTTCCAGGGTAATCTGTATTTCTATTTAAACCTTGCAATTAAGTACACCTTGCAATTAAGGTCAGATCCTAGAACCTGCAGCCAGCATACCTCTGGTCAAATGTCTCTTCCTGCTTTGCGAGAGTAATCCTGTTTCCAGAGAACGCGGCATACGCGGCTGTCGGCCTCTGCCATCTCCATGCTGTTGAGAAAGTGTACGCGCCCTGGTTCATCACAGCAAGGATATCTCCCTTCTGGCAGGGGTCGCCGAAATAAGAAAAGCCCCAGTGGTCCTCAGGGTCGCACAGCGGCCCGTAAATTGTGGCCTTTCTCCTCTTAATAGAGGGCCTACTAAGGTTTATCACAGGATAGAACTCGAACTCGAAATTCGCCCCCCCTATCAGGTTTATTCCGCCATCAACCATCACCCTGCCCTTTCCGGCAGACGCCACGCCAAGCAGTATGTAAGTTGACTGCGAAGATATGAACCTTCCCGGCTCAAGCCACACCTCAAGGTCATCTCTTGCGAGCGGACCGATAAGCTCCTGCCTGAGCGTAAAGCCAATCCTTGAGGCGAACTCGCTTATGTCTGCCTGCTTCTCCCTATACACTTCCCTAAATACTTCCCTCAGCTCAGGCAGCTTCTCATGCCTCTCAATAGTCTTTTCTATTATCTTGCCCCTGGTGCTTGCCGAGAAGAGCGCACCTGTACCCTCTGGAAGATACCCCCCGCCTATATCTATAAATTCAATGCTGGAGAGCTCTGCAATATTGAAATTGGCCCGGAGAAACCTGCTGATAAGCCTAATGTTCTCCACATGGGCGTCAGGAGTCTGGTTCCAGCTTGAATGGAAATGCACGCCCGCCCACTTAAGACTCTTGTTCTCCATCACAACCCCTGCAGCTATCCTGAAATCATCAAGAGAGAGCCCGAACTTTGGCCATGCCCCCCCGCTTCCAAGCGGGTTAAGCCTGAAACAGACCTTCAATGGCTTTTTCGGCTGCCTCCAGCCGGCAAGCCTCACAATCCTCTCAAGCTCGTCAAGATTATCCACATTAAGAACAACCCTGTCAGAATGCTCAAGCACAAACTTGAGCTCCCCGTCTGACTTGACAGGCGCAGTAAAGATTATCCTCTTAAACCCGAGCTTTAAGGCCAGCTGAAGCTCGAACATGCTCGACACATCTGCATTCACCCCCAAATCCTTGAGCTTCTGCAGAAGATACGGCAGATCATTACTCTTGAAGGCATAGAACACTGACACTTTCGGAAGATGCTTGCCGAACTCCATGATTATCCTGTGGGTCTGCCCTGCCAGCATCCCCTCGTCAAGGACATAAAGCGGCGTGCCGAATCTCTTTGCGCAGTCAAGCAGATTATCCTTGTGGCCTATAGCCCTCCTGACATGTGGGGTAAATTCCTCATAGTCGCTCATCTCAAGCTCTGCAGAAAATATTCCCTTTATGCCTTTCTGGATGTCTAAAACAAGGCTCTTGCCAGCGCTTTTTCTTGCCATGCGGCATATTTTTATTTCTCTATCTTATAAATTTTGCTCAACAGAAATATAGACGACAAAACAACAGGATGGTTTTAGTGGCGGATTTTATCGACGAAAAAGCAGGAAAATGAAAATAGAAAAAATATTTAAATGGGAGATGTTTTGATTATGCAATCAGATTTGAAAAAATCAAGTAAAAACTAAAAAATGGGATTAATTCTATGCGTAAGACATGGCAGCGTTAAGCTGCAGCTGTGATGAAACAATGGAACCAAGAAACTTTCTCTTCATTTCGCTGGATAACCTTTGCGGCGACCTCGCCTGGCAGATACTCAAAGAAGGCCACAACGTAAAATTCTACGTTGAGGAGCAGGAGGAAAAAGAGGTCGCGAGCGGCTTTATTCCCATGGTCGCAAAATGGGAAGAGGAAGTCGCATGGGCAGACGTCATAATCTTTGACGACGTGCTCGGGCAGGGCGCAAAAGCCCAGAAGCTTAGGCAGGAGGGCAAATATGTGATAGGCGGGACGCCTTACACAGACAAGCTTGAGGATGACAGGGCGTTCGGTCAGGACGAGCTCAAGAAAGTTGGGGTGCCAATCATCCCCTACAAGGACTTCACATCCTTTGACGAGGCAATCATGTATGTCAAGAATAACCCCGGCAAATATGTGATTAAGCCAAGTGGCGAGGCCCAGAACATCAAGGGACTCCTATTCATAGGCGAGGAAGACGACGGAAAAGACGTCATCCAGGTGCTTGAGGACTACCAGAAGGCATGGGCCAAGAAAATTCCCCTCTTCCAGCTCCAGAAAAGGATAACTGGTGTAGAGGTCGCAGTGGGCGCGTTCTTCAACGGCAAGGAGTTCATCTATCCCATAAATGTGAATTTTGAGCACAAGAAGCTCTTCCCAGGAAATCTCGGGCCATCAACAGGAGAGATGGGCACATCCATGTTCTGGAGCAGCCCCAACAAGATATTCAACCAGACACTCAAAAAGATGGAAGCCAAGCTTGCAGAGGAGCACTATGTGGGCTACATAGATGTCAACACCATAGTCAACAGCAGCGGGATCCACCCGCTCGAGTGGACCACAAGGTTTGGCTACCCCACAATCGCAATCCAGCAGGAGGGAATGATAACCCCCATAGGCGAGTTCATGTACGAGATTGCCAAAGGCGGAACCCCAAAGCTCAGGACAAGAACTGGCTTTCAGATAGGCGTAAGGCTTGTCGTGCCTCCCTTCCCATTCACTGACAAGGAAACCTTCAATGTTAAATCCAAGGATTCAATCATCCACTTCAAGAACGGCACAGACGGAGTGCACATAGAAGACGTCAAGCTTGTGAATGGCGAGTGGGTGGTGACAGGCCACACAGGAGTCGTGCTCATAGTGTGCGGCATAGGACCGACAATGAAGCAGGCCATGCAGCAGGCATACAGCAGGATAAAGAACATCAACATACCCCACATGTACTACAGGGATGACATTGGGGAGAGATGGTACGAGGACTCTGACAGGCTCCACGCATGGGGTTTCCTTAGGGAGAATTAAGGCAGGAGATATAAGGGCATTGTAGAAAATGTAGGCTGCCATCTGGTTTTACGAGCTTTGCATTACAATCACTTTTAAGGCAGGCAGGGGGAAGTCCCTTACGGGGATGCCTGCCTATATATATGGGAACAATCACAAAAGCGAGTTGATGGCAGCCCTCGGAGAGATATTCTACAATGCCAGATATAATAAAAGATTAATAAAAAGATTAATATAACCCCTGCAGGGATATCTGATTCTTATGGCCATGCCCAAATCATCGCCCAGATCCAAAGAGACAGTCATACTTGTCATGACAGATATGGATGATGACGACTTTGAGATAATAATAGACAATATTGAATTCAAGGAAAGCATGCTGTTTGTCTGCGACAGGGAGTACTCGACCCCTGAGAAGCGCTCTTGTCTTAAGATCCTCATCGATGATATGCGAAATCCGGATTCTCTCCTGAGAAAACTTGAGAAATGGGCAAGGCAGGAGAGCAAAAAATTCTCTGCAGTTATCGGGCTTGATGAGGAATACAGGTACAGGATATCAGAGGCAATCGCGCTAGAGTTCGGCCTTAAGTTCTACCCGCGCAACACACTAGATCTCTGCTCAAACAAATACCTCCAGAGAGTAACCCTATCTAACGCAGGAATAGGCGTGCCTGATTTCCAGCTCATAGAGGCAGGAGACAAGGCCTCAGCCAAGGCAAGAATAGGCTTTCCAAACGTGCTAAAGCTCATGACAGGAGTCGGAAGCGCCCACCTATACCTTAACAGAAGCCAAAAAGAGCTCAGCTCAAACCTCAAGAAGCTGATTGCGGGGATAAAAAAAGACGCTTCCAACCCACTGCTCAGGAAATACGATGCAGGAAAAGAGATGATAGACCCTGGCTTGCGATTCCTTCTGGAGGAATTCATCGGCGGAAATGAGTATTCATGCGACTACATTATTGAGGAAAAAAATGGCCGGCTCAGGGCAAGGGTGCTGAGGGTTGTACGAAAGCTAGACGAGAAAGGCGACTTCGGCTATTTTGCGGGCTTCTGCCTATACAATCCTGACAATGAGAAGAGCCATGAATTCCATATCAAGGGCAAGGCAGGGCTTGAAGAGCTCTGCACAGGGATAGCAAAAGCCCTTGGCATAAGGTTTGGGGTCTGTATGCTAGACTTCAAGTTACACAAGGGGAAGTTTTATGTGATAGAGACCACGCTGCGGCCTGGAGTAGCCACATTTGTAGAGCTCATGGCAAAGCAGTACGGACATATCAGCCTATCCCTGTGCATAAGGCAGCGCCTGGGCCTGCCTGCTGCAGAACCAATACCCAAAAGTGCGGGGCTAGTAGCATACCTCAACGCGCCAGGCAAGGGAGTCATCACCCATATAGACCTCTCTTACATCCTAAACAACATGGGAAAACTGGGCATAATCAAGCTTCATAGGTACTGTGGAGTTGGCGAGAGCCACATCAACGTGGCATATGTGCTGGCTTCTGCCTCTGATCTAGGGGACTCTGTCAGAAAAATTGGGCTCATCAGAAAAAATGCAGTGATAAGAAAATCCAGATAATCCTCTAAATTCTCTTTTTACTTGCGCCATTTCATATTTCCTGTATGCAAACCTATAAATATCCCTTGCCGGCTGGTTATTAGCATGAAACAGGAGTATGAGCGCCTCGCCTACAGGAAGAATGTGTGCCTTGTCACCTTCAGGAAAGAGCCCCTCAGGTTCCTTCTGCTTACCCAGGCATTCTGGAAGGACGGCTGGTGGAAATTTCCCCAGGGCGGGGTAAAGCAGGGCGAGACAAATGAGCAGGCAGCAAAGCGCGAATTTCTAGAAGAGGTGGGCACAGACAAGGTCGAGATTCTGGGAGAGAGCAGGCACACAAACAAATACGACTGGAAAAGCGCCACAATCGAGCTTAAGGGACAGAAATGGAAAGGGCAGTCCCAGCGGTTCATGCTGGTCAGGTTTGCAGGCCAGGACTCTGATATCCGTCTCAACCCAGAGGAGATAAAATCCTATAAGTGGGCCACAAAAGAGGAGATACTCTCATACTCAAGAAAAAATGACCACCGCTTCTTCAAGAACTACAACGGCCTCATCCCCGAGGTACTAAAAGAATTCGAGGCGCATCTCAAATGATGCCTGGCGAGGGAAGGCTCCAGACCGCAGAGCACATACTTAACAACATAGTCGAGAAGATGGTGCTCGGCTACAGGATGGTCATATGCAGGTTCTCTTCTGAAACTGGAATACTTGAGGTTGAGTGCATGGACGACCTCACCTCATTTAACAGGCTCGAGTTTCAGGAAAAAGTCAACAGGGTCATAAGAAAAAACCTGCCAGTAAAAATATACAGCCTCACAAGGCAAGAGGCAGGGGCTAGATTCGACCTGAGAAGGCTTCCTCCAGGGATTGAGGATATAAGGATAGTCGATATAGAGGGTTTTGACGCAAGGCCCTGCAGGGACCCCCATGTCGGAAACACCTCAGAGATTGGCAGATTCGAGCTTACCTCTGTAGAAAAGACAGGGGCAAAAAGATACAGGTTCAGCTTCAGGGTGCATGACAATGAGACAGGATATGAGTAATCCAAGGATTAATCCAAGATTAAATGCAAGGATTAATGCAAGACCAGATAAACCATCATGGCAAAATAGGGGTCTTTTAATCATGATTCTTATAACTCTTATCTTAATCTTCTCTTTTGGGTGCAAAACCCAGGCAGATACTGAAGGCAAGGTCTGTTATGGGGACACATGCTTTAACGTGGAGGTAGTCTCCACACCTGAGACAAGGGCAGTCGGCCTCATGTACCGCGAGGAGATGGAAGAGGACAGGGGCATGCTCTTTGTGTTCCAGGAGTCTGCAGTATATTCCTTCTGGATGAAAAACACGCTAATTCCCCTGGACATGATATGGATGGACCCATATTTCAATGTTGTGCACATAGCAGAGAATGTCCAGCCCTGCAGGGCAGACCTCTGCCCTGTGACCAATCCAGGAGTTGAGGCCCTCTATGTGCTTGAGCTAAACGCAGGAACTGCCTCAAAAATTGGCCTGAAAGTAGGAGACAGCCTTACACCTGACAGCAACATCCTTGCCGGGGCAGACTACCTCCAGCAGCCATTAGGGAAAACTATAAAAATAAGCGCTGAAAACTAGAAAAACAGATTGGGAAATACTGGTGCGAATCCAGAGCTGTGCCGCAGCCGTCAAAGCCGGAATGCCTTATACCGCCTCGAGCAAGGGGAAAAATTAGAACCTCTCATTCTTGGGGCATAAGCAGGCATTGAGATTCCCAAAACAAGATGTTAACAGACATACTATCAACAGACATACTAAACAGATATAATGAAAGATATAATAATAGATATAATTAAAATGACAGCATCATCAAGCAATGCATATCTTGATAGGAGAGCAGACCTAGAGTCAATAATTGAGATGCTCTACCCTCTATTCAGCCTGAGGCTTAGGAAAATCAGGGATGCGCCAGGCATACCTTCTGGCAGATCATCCCGCGCTCCCAGGAAAGATTCTCCAGGATATAAGCACCTTATCTACCAACCCCTTACTTTCAATGATGACATTCTTTCAACCACTCTATCGGGTGCAGAAAAGAGCAGGAAAACAGGAGAACTCAGAGCCCAGGAGGATTGGGATGAGCAGGACACAGCCCACGAGGAAATCCTGCGATGGCTCGATGAGCTGACAGAAGAGCTTGAGCCGCTAAAGGTCTCTCCTGAAAAATACGGGGCAAAACCAAAGTCAGCAGGTACGGGCATAACCTATTCCCAAAAAGGAGGGGTAGTCTACAGCAATTCAGAATATATCTCAGATGATACAGATGCTGCAAAAGATCCCAATGCAGAGATCAGGCCGGACAACTCTTATATTGGCAGGCATAATAAATGGAGGATGGATGCCGAAGAGCTGTCAGATATAAAAGAAGAAACTGAGGACTATATTTCAAACCTTGTGCAGGAATGGTCAATATCCACTGAAGCCAGGCAGGCAAGAAGGCAGGACAAACTGGATGTTGTTCCTGCCGGAAGAGAGATCTCAGACGGCCTGTACTCGCTAGACCTTAAGATAGAAGGGGAATACAATGCAAGCGAACACTATACCCGAGGGCAAAATTCAAAGCCTGCCCTTATGAGAGTAAAAACCCCCGACGGAATAGAGACTATTGAGGTGGAAGGTGGCTCTGCTGCGGCAAGAGCCTACCGTGCACTTGACAGCAAGGGAATGGTAGGCATATTCGAGAAGTCAGAAGAGGGAGACATAGAGCTAAAAGAGATAAGGGGCCTTGAAGGGGCGAAGCTTGAGCTGATATCTTCTCCTGGCGGAAATCTAGAGATAAATTACCGCATGCCCAGAGTGGTTAGGGGCGACTTTGAGTACATCAACAGGGAGCTTGTGCTCAATCCAGAGAGCAGAAATCACGGATATGAATTCATCAGGCCTGTTGAAGTGGACATGGGGCGGGCCATGGACAGCTCGCAGAGGGCTCTTGAGGTCATAAACAGCCAGGGCATAACAGAATATCACATGGTTAAGAATAACTCTGCCATTGCAATCATGGCTGATGCTATATCCGACGGAGGCTACACCCCTGAGATAGTCAAGATGGAAGTGCTGTCAAATGACGGCTCAAGCGCGGAGCCAGCCATCTACATAAAGAACGCCTACAAAACAGGTCAGGACGGACAAAGGCAGGCCTTGATAACAGACACAGATCACGGCGGGCTCTGGGTCGAGCTCTCAACTGGCAGGTCCAAATCAGAATTTGTCAATCCTGCAGGCTGCTCGCTGAACCTGGAGAGGGCCACACCTCTTCCCGGCCAGATAATAGAGGCAAGGCTTGGAGTGGTCGGAAGATACGACAACAGGAACTTTGAGTAAGCAATGCCATTTTTTTGCAGACAGGACTATCATTTCTATTCTTTTTCTGCCTGCATTTCTGTCATTCTTTCTGCGAAAGATATATAAATATACTTAGAGGCGCTAAGCTTATATATGAAA
>CAYLII010000006.1:24833-30203 GCA_964383645.1 uncultured Methanosarcinales archaeon | reverse complement strand
GCGTCAGATGCCTTGAAATCAGTGTCGCCCACAATCTTCTCAACCTTTGTTGGCACCTTTGGGTTAGATGTGATATCGACATTCTTCAGCGAGGCATTAGGCCCCATAGGGGCTGAATAGGCGTCAGTATTCAGCCTGAACGCAGGCTTCTTCTCAAGCCTTATCTCAAGTTCAACAGGCTTTGATGCCATCCCCACCTCCTGGCTCGCCTCAAGAAACTTATGGCTCGAGCGCACATTCATCGAAAAACGGGAATTCACAAGCGCTGACCTGTAGTCCACAACCCTTGGAATCCCATAATTCTGCTCTGCCCAAAACTTCGGCGCGTCATAAGCCTCAGAATCCCTTTCATCAACAGAAAGAATGCCCACCTGCACATTGGGATAGCCAAACCTGCCAACAAAAGGGGCAGGGCTGCTTCCAGAAAAATCCTCTTTAGATGCCCTCTCCCTGACCTTGAACATCGCCTCTGACTTTGCGATTATCGGGCAGAAACTCCTCCCGCAGAACAGCTTTGGATTGCTGCCCTTGCACCTGATACAAGGAATGTTCATGCTTTAGCCACCCTCCTTCCAAAACTCTAAATCACCCCTATCAAACACATACATGAATAACCCAGCGCAATATATAAATCATGCGGAACCAGCATCATATTACAAAAAGATTTATTAATCCGGCGCCCATCGCAGGGATTAATGGGAAAATCACCATCGCACAAGAAAGTCGTGAACACCAAGCCCAAGTGGGCAATGGAGCAGGACAGGTTCGCCAACAGGATGAAATACCCTAACTGCAAAGGCACATTCCCTGACTGCCCTGAGACTCCTAACGACGAAGACTGCAAGCTCTGCCCCTGGTTCAGGAAAGAGATGTAGGCATTCTCCAACAAGGCACAGCAGCGCTTCACTATTCACAATAATATCTGCCAAGCACAAATGCACAACTTTTATTAACCCCCTCCCTGTTTTGCACTTCTTATGAAACTCATACTTTTAAGGCACGGGGAAACAGAGGCGAATGTAAAAGAAATAATAATGGGGCAGACCAATGACACTCTCACCGAGAGAGGCATCCAGCAGGCCAAGAAAGCAGCGCTCAGGCTCAAGGAAGAAAAAATAGACAGGATATATGTCTCAGACCTCAAGAGGACAATAGACACTGCAAATGAAGTCATAGCCCATCACCCCAATGTAGAGGTCATATACGAACCCCTCCTGCGCGAGGCCAATGGGGGGGAATTTGAGGGCATGCCATACGGCAGCATCAGGCGGGCAGCTGACAGCTCAGGCGTGTCCAGGGATGAATTCAAGCCTAAAGGCGGGGAATCTGTCATTGAGTTCAAGGCAAGGATAAGAAAGTTCCTTGACATGATAACCGAAAAAGAAAAGGGAAAAACAATTCTTGTGGTAACCCATGGAGGGGTCATAGCAAACACAATAGCCCATCTTTTTGAGATTGGCGAAGAAAACATCCGAAACTTCCTGCCCCACAATACAGGAATCACAATTATAGAGCTAGACTTTAAGGAAAAGCACAGGATTCTCACGCTGAACTGCGTCAAGCACCTGCTGTAATTAGTGCAATTAAAATATAAACCTTATCAGGCCAAAATCCGTCAGCCCTTTCTATATCCTGATAAGCCTATACTCGCTCTCGCCCATCCCCAGCTTCTCGCCTTCCTTGATGTGGACACTCGGAGATTTCTTGAGCACCTTAAGGAAAGGATCCTCTCCCTCCTGCTTTGCAATGATGTCCAGGCTCGCAGAATCTATCGCAATTATGTCATCCGACATAAGGATGCCCGCATCCTTTGCAATAATCTTTCCCGGATCAGAATTGCAGTCGCAGTCCCTTGTTATGCGCCTTACATCACTTATGAAATATGCCTTCTTAAATTTCTTGAGCGCCGCGCCCGCGCCCTCAGAAAGCAGGAAATCAAATCCATACCCGCTTTTTGTCTTAAGCGCCCCGAAACTGCACGCATACACGCAGTCCGAGCAGCCACAGCACCAGTTCTTGTCAAAATACGGCCTGTTGTCAGCATACCTTATGTTGTCAAGCGGGCAGGCCCTCTCGCAGGCTCCGCACATTGTGCATCCGCCAATGTACTCAGGATTTCCGCCGTCATGTATCTCCTGCTTTGTGGCCTTCGACAATGCGCCCATCCCCAGATTCTTTATCGCGCCCCCAAAACCAGAGCAGAAATGCCCCTTCACATGAGTAAGCACAAGCACACCCTCAGCTTCTGCAAGCGGCTCGCAGACACCATAAGAGAGCCCCTTTCCCTTCACAATAATTGTGCTGTCAGAAATAACACTAGGGCAGCCCATCTTGTCCTCGCCAAATCCCATCTCTACAGCCACTTTGGCATAGCCCTCAACACTATTCCTCGGGCTGTTGTAAGACACAGGGCTGTCAAACAGGAAAGGCTTTGTCCCAATAGCCTTAAGGGCATCCACAACCTTCTTCACAAACTCGGGCCTGAGCGAAGTCTTGTTTCCCGGCTCGCCAAAATGCATCTTGACAGCTATCTTATCGCCAGCCTTAAACACCTTGGAAAGCTCCCCTTTCATCGCCGCTTCAAAACCGGACTCGTCTTTTAGGAATATCACATCTTTCATTTTTTTACCCTCCTCAATCAGCTTATCATGCTTGGGCAGTCCAGAGCCTATAAATAATTTGCTGTTTTCTGACGGGAGGTTTCCAGGTGAGCTGTTTTCTTGTGAGCTGATTTTTGGTAAGTATATGCTTTCAGCAATCCTTATAAAATAAATCAGATTACCCTATCTTAATGGGAGAGTACGACCACATCACAACCCTCGCCTCCATGCTCATGGGCGCGAGAGGATACAGGACATCCACTGAGTGCACAGTCTATGATGAAGAGCGTGGCAGAGAGCATCCTCTTGCCTCATCCATTGCGGCATACAGGGACGGCTACTTCCACATAGTAAGCTCTGAGAGCCGCCTAGGGGACTTTGAAAGAGCAGCCCGCCTTTCCATATATGTGATCGAACAGAGGGAATTCGATCCATCCTGGATGCCAACTACCTTTCCTCCAGAGACCCTTGTCTTTGAGAAAGTCGATGGAAAGGTTGAGGTGTTCATTCCAGGAAAATGGCAGAGCGAGCTTGAGTCTCGGATAGGGATATCAGGATAAGCTCCCAGGCAAACCTATTTTCAGAAAACCCCTCATTTTCGCAAACATTAATTTTTTTCATAAACATTTAAATATCTACAAACCCAATGACACCAAACATGATTATGGAAAATAGAGGTGCACTATTCTCTTCAGAGTCAGCCCCAACGCGGTCAGTGCTCTCAATAATCAAAATACTTCCAATTCTCCCAATAATTGCAATGCTCTCAATAGTTTCTATATTAGTTATTGCTTTTGCAGTTCCTGCTGCATATGGGCAATCTGAATATTACGCTGATGTCTCAGCAATCCTTGAGCCTGACGGCTCAGCTGCCATCTCTGGCGCGAGCAACCATCCACTGCTGTCGCCCAGGAATACATATGATTTCACATCCAAAAAAGGCCAGTACTGGCTCTTCAACATCTCCACAGCCGAGCCCTTCTCCGACTTCATATTCAAGGTGGCGCTTCCTGAGAACTCAGTCATAAACTATGTAAAAGCGCCCTCCCAGGTAAGGATATCAGAAGAAAACCGGAGGCTCACAATAACAGGAACAGGAAATGACGAGCCCTTCTCAGTGCAGATACAATACTATATAGGAGGCTCTTCAGAGGACTGGACTTTTAGTTGGGCACTCTTTCTTTCAGGCGCTGCAATCTTTATCCTTGTCATAATCATAATTACTGTCCTGCTGCACAGGAGGGCAAGGGGAACTGGGCAGGGAAAAAAGCCAGAGCATGCCAAAGAACCAGCCTATAACCCGGACACACTGACAGAGCGCCAGAAACAGATACTTGACATAATCAAAGCCAGCAACACAGTAGTCACCCAGGCCATGATAGAGCGTGAGATAAAGATACCCAAATCATCAATCTCCAGAAACATTGACTCCCTTGCGAAAAGGGGCATCATAAAAAAAGAGCGCCGCGGGATGTCCAATATACTAACACTTCTCAAATAGGCCGCTTGTTCCGGCTTGTTCCGGCCTATTCCGGCAAAACTAGTTATACTGTTCCGCCTTACCTATAGATATGATCCGGCCGGGGCCTGAGAAGGGCCCCACTCCAACACATCAACCATTCCTGCCGGGCCAGGAAAAAAAGAGGTAATCCCTCCATTTAAAGGGGAGCCTTGAAAAGGCGCTTTGAAATAAACGTTGAAATAAATATTGAGATAACATTGAAATAAAAAACTCCACTAATCAACTTACCAATCAATAATCAAATAGCAATATGGAGGAAACAAAAATGAGAAAGATATTAAGTTTGGTTGTGATGATGCTTGTCATCGTAGCTACCCTCAGTGTAGTCGCAATGGCAGGCTCAGGAGATGACAACTGGTATGGCATAATCGGCGAACAGCCAGGTGTGGGCGTTGACCCAGAATTACCAATAAACCCGGATGTTGGGGACATGACCCAGCTGTGCCAGCACTTTTGGATAAATTAGATCCATATAAAGGATATTAAATCATTATTTTTTATTTTTTGTCATTATCATCATTTGGGTTATTATCATCAAAATCATCATATTTTTTGGTATATCCCGATAAAAGAGGTGGTGGAAAAAATAGGGGTCTTATTCCCTACAACACCCCCTTAGGAAGCAATAACCTTTGGGACAATAAACTTTCAGGGTCAATAACCTTTTGAAGCAATAAATTTGGAGGCAATAAAAATGACAAACACAAAAATCATGGCGCTCATGCTCATGATGCTGATCGCGGCATCTGTGATACCATTCGCAGCCGCAGCCGGCACAGAGGCAGGCGCAGGACAGGCAGAAGAGGAGATAAATTCTTTCGTATCCCCCCTCGGAGCAGAGGTCAGGCTTCTCCAGCTAGAGAAGTCTATTACAGCAAACATCCTCAGGGGAGAGCAGATAATCCAATATATAACAGAGAACCACCCTGATGCAGATGTCACAGGGCTTGAAAGCATACTTGACGAGATGAGCCTGCTGCTTGCAGAAGTCCAGGAAGCGCCCACAGAGGGCGTGGCAAACGAGCTGGCCCAGGCATATGTCGATCTCAAGGCAGACGCGACAGAGCTCACAGGCGAGTTCAGGCAGCTTGCTTCCGGAATCATATCTCCTGGAGAAGGAGACCAACTCAGGCAGGAGCTTAAATCAATGGAGCAAAAGAGGCTCAGCGAGCTTGACGAGGCCATAAAGCAGGCCAAGAGAGAGTACAACGCAGAGCAGACAGCCCAGATGCTTCAGGCGATGGGCGT
>CAYLII010000006.1:18413-24733 GCA_964383645.1 uncultured Methanosarcinales archaeon | reverse complement strand
GAGCAGACCCAGACCCAGAATAATGGTTTGGTAATTGAGGTTCACATGGGTAACCAGATAGATTACGGCAATGGCGCAGGCGAGCAGGTCCAGACCCAAACCCAAACAGAAGAGCAGGCGCAGGCCCAGACGCAGACCGGCGAGCAGACCCAAAACCAGGGAACTGAAAGCCAGATACAGGTCCAGAACCAGATTGGCGAAGGAGATGAAGAGGGCTCTGCTGACGGCGGAAACTCTGACGGCCAGTCCAGCAACGGGGACAACGGCGAGGGCTCTGGCTCATCCGGCGGAACAAACAGCGGCACCAGCGGCGGAAACGGAGGGAATTAACCCCTTCCCTAAATAACAGGTGCCAAAAATGAAACATACAAAAACCCAATTCGCGCTGATAGCAATTGCTGTGCTGGTTCTTGCGCTATTTGCAGGATGCGCAGGCACCAGAACAGAAGGAGACAGCAGCCTTGATGGCGAAAACCAGGAAACAGTGACTCAAGAAGATGTCGCAGCCCAGGCAGAAGCCCAGATAGACGCAAACCTCATAGAAGACACTGATGATGTAGAAATTGGGGAGATGATCTGAGGCGCGCAGCCAGAAAAATTATTGTTTTTCTTTTTTTGTTTTTCTCTCTAGTTCCTTTCTAAGTTTATCACTAATTTCTTTTAGCCCCTTAATCCCTTTTAGCCTTTTTATGGCTCTTGTCTTTTCCCATCATCCTGAGATAGCTCTTTACCCTCACTTTAATCTTCTCCTTAAGAGCATCATCAAAAGGCAGGCTCTCAACCTCCCTGTCCCATTCTGCATCAGGCAGCCTTGTGAGGCTTGACATGAGCCTGAAGCCAGACTTTGCTATCTCCTCTTCCAGCTGCCTTGACTCGCCAGAGCCGAAATACTTGAGCGCAGGATACTTGCTGATAGAGTCAGCGCCTGCTTTTAGGAGCACACCTGTCCTATCAACCTTGTCCTCCCAGATCCCGCATTGGATATCTATATCAGGGAATGATTGCCTGGTCTTTCTTATCCACTCTGCCTGATATTCTGCGCTTGGGGACTCCTTTCCCTCAAAGATAGTGCCCTTGTGGGGATTCAGGGCGTAGAAATGGACCTTTGATACATCATATTTCTCTATAATCTCTTTAAGCCTTGAAAAATCGCCTATGCTCTCACCCATCCCCAGAATTATCGTTACCGCGCTCTTTATACCAAGCCTTTTGGCCTCCTCAAACATCCTGAAATAAGGCTCTGCAGGCTTGGATGGGCAAAGCTCCTTGTGGAGAGCCTCATTCACAGTCTCGAGCGAGCCCACCACCCCCTTGATATAAGGCTGGTACTCAACAAGCTCTTTCTTGGTGAGCGGGCCTGCGCTCAGCCAGAACTTATCTCCCCATGTCAGATAGACCTTCTCAAGCAGTGCCTTGAACTCGCTATTCTTGTATGCCCCAATCCCGCCTGAGAGAAAGCCTAGGTCCCAGCCCAGCTTCTTTGTGATAAGAACTTCTGTAAGTATCGACTCAGTCCTCCTCCTCGGGAACTTGCCCTCCTTTGCATCCTTCTGGGTGGACATATAGCAGAACTTGCAGTCACGCAATCTGCAGTACCAGCTGAAGAACACGGCGCGCTCGAAGTTTGCTGTGCGGTCTTTGAACATGGTAACCCTGCTCATCCTGCAAGGTATAAAAAACTTTGTCCGCACATCTCCTCTGCCTGAAAACAAAAATCTTTAAAAAGAAGGGGTGCTGGAAAGAACAAGATAATGGTAAAAGAGCCCCATCACTTCACCCACAAGGACATGATAAGGGCATTTTTCGGCTCATTCATAGTAGCCATCACATTCCTGTTCAAAGGCTCGATGGTCCAGTTTGCAATCCATATGAATATCTCGAATACGATAAGCGTAGCCATCCTCACCTGCGTCCTGCTCACGCTTGAGATCTATATCCTGAGCTACAAATATGTGAAAGAGAAGAGAAAGAGGCCGTTTCTGGAGTTCTGGGCAAAAAGGTTCTTCTCAATCCTGTTCACAAGTTTTATCTCAATCTACATCCTAATGTTTGTATACGGGATAGATACGCTTGTCTCCACCAATATAGAGCTATTTAAGATATGCATGGCAATCATGCTTCCATCTACAGTTGCTGGCGGAGCCATGGAAATAATAAGGAAGCAGTAGCCATGAAATTCCCACCATGAAACAGAAACGCAGGCTTGGCCTCGTCCTTGGGGGAGGAGGAGGAAAATGCTTTGTCCATCTGCCTCTTCTTACAAGGCTTGAGGAGCAGGGCATAAAAATAAGCCACATCTCTGCCGCAAGCTCAGGCACAATCATAGCAAGCCTCTGGGCAGCAGGCTACAGGCAGGACGAGATAATAAAGATGTTTACTGGCGGCGAAGCAAAGAAAGGGTTTCACGCCTTCCATATCTCCAGAGGCGGATTTGTGAATGGGGAGTCGATGCTCAATTACATGGACCAGAAGCTAAAGAGTGCAGACCTAAAGGACCTTAAAATCCCATGCTCATTTGCAGTGCTTGACGCCACAACAGGAAAATTCCACATGGCAGAGAAAGGCAATGCTGCAAGAAATGTGGTCTATTCATGCGCCTTCCCAGGCATTGTATCTGCAAAGAGCCCTGACAACCATGTCATGGTAGACGGCGGAATAATAAACGCAGCGCCCGCAGACTGGTGCAGGAAAAAAGTGGGTCCCAATGGGCTAGTCGTGACATCATTTCTCCAGGGCTACTTCGAGCCCCATCCTGGAGTGCTCGACAACCCCGCAAAAGTGCTCTACCGCTCTGTATCAGTTGCATTGGAGCACCACAAGCGAAAGCTCGTCTGGGACAACTCAGACATCGTGATAGACCAGCTCCCAAACATCCCTATAAACTTCACAACCCTCTTCAAGTACACCGCAGACCTCTTCGACAGCAAGAAGATAAACTTCTACCTCCAGGAAGGCAAGAGGAACGTGGACAGGAAGTGGGGGGAGATAGAGAAGGGGCTGTATAAATAAAAATAGATAAAGAATTGAATTCTGAAAGCATCTGATGGGTAGATTCACTCGATATCTCGTTCATGACCCATCAGAGTCTTCTCGCTGATGCTCGAAGCCTCTGATGGGATTTGAACCCACGACCTCCTGCTTACGAGGCAAGCGCTCTACCGCTGAGCTACAGAGGCAAAAAAATCTTCAAAGCTGTTTCAGGAGCTCTTCCTTACTGGGAAACCTCGCCTGGCACCCGCCGCAGACAAACCTAAGCTTGCCTTTCTCGTCCTTCAAATAGGCGCCCAGCTTCTTCTTAAGGAAAGTCTCCTCGATATTCTTCTTGCATATCTCGCATTTCATGCCAGCAGTATATTCCGGGCAGCTTTATAAAACTTATTGAGAAATCAGTTCAAAGAATATGGCTTGATGCTATCCTTACTTGTCCCACCCCGCCCGCCCCCGCCACCTCCACTCGAAGGCTAACCCGCAGGCGAAGACGCTTCTGGATTATCCGCCCAGGCGAAGGCCAACCCTGAAAGCCAGCGCTAGGCTGGCAGAATCTCAGAAATTCCCTATAAGCTATCAAGCACCTTCTTTACTTCCTTTGCTGTAAGGTCCCAGGAAAAGCTCTTGAGCACATACTCTCTCCCATTCTTAGAAAGCTTCTCCCTCAGCTGCCTGCTCCCCAATAGCTTCTGCATCTGCCCGATAAGCCCCTTCACATCGCTCCTGCTGAACATCAGCCCGTTATAGCCGTCGCTTATACCTGTTATAGCAATCCCCACAGGTGTAGTAATGATAGGAATGCCCGAAGACATCGCCTCAAGCGTTGAAAGCCCTGTCGTCTCTGTCAGCGAGGGCATCACATATATGTCCATCGCATCATAATAAGGCACCACATCGCTCACAAACCCGGTTATCTTGATGTTCCTGTTCTTCAGCGTATACTTCTCAAACCTCTGGCCGTCGCCAACAAGCAGCAGGTGGAGATTTTTCCTTTCCTTAGATACCTTGAGAAACGCCTGTATCAGTGTTATGATATCCTTCTCGTCGCTCATCCTGCCGCAGTAGCCAACAACCATCCCTGAAGCAGGAATCCCAAGCCTCTTCTTTGCAGCCGCCTTGTCCTTGCAGGGCATAAACCGCTTGGTATCCACTCCAAGCTTCACAACAGCCTTCTTCGCCTTGATACCCTCCTTATTGAGGATATCCCTGATCTCCTCTGACGGAACCATTATCACATCGCAGAGATTGCAGATAAACCTCATCTGCACAAGCGCATAAAGCCTAACAAGGTCCTTAAACCACTTGGCTCCCGGCACAACATGCCTAAGCTGCTCCCAGCCTATCTGGTGGAAATACATCGCCACAGGCCTATGGGAAAGTTTTGCCGCGATAATCCCGAAGGCACCTAGATAAGGCAGGCTCTGGACAAAAACCACATTGCTCTTCTTAACCTCGCCCATCATGCTAAAAAAACCAGGTATCGCAGGGTGGTACACAGAGCCAGCATTAATCCTTATCAGCTTGTTAGTCTTGTAATACCTTATGCTCACGCCGTTATAGTCATTAAGCCTCAGCCCGTAGTCAGGCGCCACAAGCCTGAACTCAAAACTTTTTGATAGCGAATTCATTATGTCGCAGCTGAACTTGGTCACCCCGTCCACAAGAGGCAGAAAAGAGTCAGTAACCAGAAGCACCTTTCTCATTTTAGCTTGAAAAACCTCTCAGCAAACCTTGTCCTGTGGCTTATTCCGTGAAGAATCGCATTAGAATACACATTCCAAAGCAGGCTTATCATCGAGCTCCACTGGCTCCTGAAGCAGCCAAGCGCCTCAAGCTTCTTCTTGAAAGTTGAGCTTATGTCAACATAAAGCATTGGATAGTCAATCCTCCTGAAATTGAGCACATTCCACACGTCGAACATGTAGATCTCGCCCCTGTAGTCAAGCTCATGGCAAACATCAACCACTATCTTATTCACAGACTTGTGATCCGGATGCGGGTCTACTATGTTATGTGTAAATATCACCTCGGGCATGTTTCTTTCCATCACCTTCTTAAGAGTGTCCTTAAGCCTTGTCTTGTCCTCTGGGAACTTTCCCTCATCAGCGCTCAGGAAATAAGACCTCTTGTAGCCCAGCACCTTCTTGGCCAGGTCGTGCTCTTTCTTTCTCATCCTCACAGTATGCTCCTCCTGGAGCCACACATGGCTCTTCTCCCCGAACGAGAATATCACAACAGAAACATCCTTACCCTCTTTTACGTACTTGGCTATTGTGCCTCCAACCCCAAATGCCTCGTCGTCAGGATGCGCGCAGACTACCATCACCCGCTCGCCCTTCCTACCTGAAGCTCTTTTGGTCTTCTTTCCAGCCTTTGCCTTGCCCATTCTCTTATCTAACCCCAAAACCATTAATTAACTTTTTGGTTTTTAAATAGGCCCAAAACAACAAACCCCTAGAAAAATCAATGCCCTACTGCTTTTTGCTTTTTACTTCCTGCGCTGCCCTTATACCTGCCTCGGCCCTCTTTCTTGCAGCATCAAGCGCCTCACTGGCAGTTTGCGGAGGAGGAATCTCAAGAGGCTTGTATATATACTGAGATATTTCAGCCAAGCACCTCTGCATAGGCGAGGGCCTGTTAGGACCCTGTCCTCCTGAGGGCCCGCTGAACAGGCCGCCTGTCGAGCCCCTGGCAGAATCCATCGAGATCTGGACATCACTTCCATTTACAAGAGAAATAAATGCCACCGCCTCTGACATCCTCTGGTAGCCCTTGTTTGTGTAAGAATTATAGCTGAATTGCCTGAGCTGGATTGCCCTTATCTCATTAAACCCTATGTCCATATGCGATTTTCTGATTATAGAAGACCTGCTGACCCTTACAATACGCCTGCCCCTATCCCATATTGTTACAAAAGAGGTAGATATAAGTACCACACCCACTCCAAAAATCACAAAGATTATAGAAAGCCAGACAGGAAGCCTCTCAGCATAAGAGCCGGGCAATATTAGTTCTATCAGCCCGACTAAGGCAAAAATAGGTCCGATAATATACGGAAGCATGCTGCTGTCCTTTGCGACAAGCATAGAAGCGCTTGAACTGGTTATTCTCATCCTCTTTTTTACCTCAACCATTAGTTCTTGAGTGGCGGAATATAAATATATTTTGATTAAAGCCCCAAACACCAGCAGACTGCACAGGAATAAGCAGAATACAACAATAAAAATAAGAATGGGACGACTGTGATCAACGAATACCCGTTGACCGCTACGCCCGGTGCTATCTCATTCCATTCGATAGCACGAAGAAAAGAAAATGGGACGACTGGGATT
>CAYLII010000006.1:0-18313 GCA_964383645.1 uncultured Methanosarcinales archaeon | reverse complement strand
GAAGAAAAGAAAATGGGACGACTGGGATTTGAACCCAGGACACCACGGTTTCAAGGCGAACGTACCATTCAGGTCCGATTCCACTTCAGCCGTGTGCTCTCCCAGTCTGAGCTACCGTCCCACAGCACAAAAAGGAAGCCCAGGGTATATAAAAGCCTTTCGCTCAGGGATTATACCCAATGCACGGCGCCTAAAGCCCCAACTCGGGCGCAATCTCCTGCATCGAAGCAAGCCCTACAGCCACAAACTCAGGAAGAGAAATCCCAAAATCTTCGCACTTCCGTATCCTCTCCCTGTCTGTTCCTGCGGCAAAACTTTTCTCCTTGAACTTCTTGAGCACCGACTCAGGCTTTACAGAGGAGAGCTTCTTATCCGGCCTGACCAGAGCGCACGCGATGATAAGGCCGGTCAGATTATCAGCAGCCCCCAGACATTTACCCATAAGCGACTTGTGGGCAATCCCATGCATCTCATTATGCGCCCTTACCTCATGAACCACATCCTCTGGAAATCCAGCCCTCTCGAGCATCTCAGCACCAAGTAGGCTGTGCTTAGCCATATCTTCCTTTGTGATATCCCAGTCAATGTCATGCACCAGGCCTGTTATGCCCCACAACTCCACATCCTCGCCAAACCTATTTGCGAGAGCCCTCATTATGGCCTCAAGCGCAAGGCAGTGCTTTATAGTATACTCATCCTTAAGATTCTCCTTTAGAAACAAAAACGCCTGCTCCCTATCCATCTCATTTTCCCCCTATCTTAATATAAAAAAGTTAATATAAAAAAGAAAAGCCTTACAAGGCCTAATCAACGAATTCCTCATCAACCTCGTCGAAATCATCGTCTCCCGCACCCTCCTCGTCTGCATCGTCATCTCCATTTCCGAAGAGGTCTGACTCGGGCTTCTTTGAAAGCTTTGACTTCTCAGGCCCGACTGCTGAATTACCCATAGATGGCTTTGCAGCAGAGGCAGGCGCAGCTGACAAGTCTGCCTTGCCAATAACCTCGAGCTTTCCTGCCCTTCCTGTAGAGAGCTGTATCTCACCCTGGTATTCGCCTGTCCAGCCTTCAGTTATCTTTACTTTATCGCCGACATTCACAAGGTCGCAGTCCTCATTCCAGAGCGAAAGCTTAACACTGCCTGAATCATCCCTCACAGTGGCGTTGCACACCCTTCCTGCCCTTCCGAACTTGTTGAATTCCCTGACAGGGCCCTTGTCAACAACATCAAACTCAAGATTTATTCCGCCTACCTTTGGCTTAAGCTCGCTTATCTTCATTTTAGCACCTCATAATCTTAGTTAATATAACCTTGGAGATTATCTTATATCTCTGAAAATTCAACACCCCTAAAAATCAGCCCCACAAATGCATCAAAAAGATCATCCACCTTAATCCTCTTCTGGACAGCGTCATCCCTGTTTCTCACTGTCACAGTTCCGTCCTTCAGCGTATCAAAGTCAATTGTCACGCAGAAAGGAGTCCCTATCTCATCCTGCCTCGCGTATCTTCTCCCTATGCTTCCGCTATGGTCATAAAAGCAGTTCCACTCCTTCCTGAGCATGTTGAAAATCTCTCTTGCCTTCTCAGGCAGGCCCTCCTTATTAACCAGCGGGAAAACAGCTATTTTTATGGGCGCGAGAGTAGGGTGCAGCTTGAGCACCACATTCTCCCTCTCCTTGTCCTGGTTGTAAGCGTCGAACATGAACACCAAAAATGCCCTGTCCACACCCTGCGAAGGCTCTGCAACCACATGGGGAACGACCCTCTGCTTATCCTCTTCGATGAAAATGGACAAGTCCTGTTTCGAATGCTTCATGTGCTGCTGCAGGTCGAAATCAGTCCGATTCGCAACGCCCTGCAATTCCTTCCAGCCGAACGGGAACCTGTACTCAAGGTCCCATGTCTCAAGCGCATAATGGCTCTTTTCCTTATCAACATGCTGCCTTATCCTGAAATTCTCAGCCTTCGCTCCCAGTCCGATAAACCACTTGTGCTCTGTTGCGAGCCAGTAAGCATGCCACTGGGTCTTTATCACGCCTTTAGCAAGGGCATCGCTCATCCTCATGAGCTTGCCGTCTGTCTTCTCACCCTTCACCTGCATCTCAGCAGAATAGATAAGAATCTCATGATCTCTCACCTCATCAAGATAGGGGCAGTTATTGGTATCCTTAGGATGGATGAAATACTCAATCTCCATCTGCTCGAACTCCCTGGACCTAAACAGGAAATTTCTCGGAGCTATCTCATTCCTAAAGGTTCTGCCCATCTGGGCAATCCCAAAAGGCAGCTTAAGCCTCGTTGTATCAACCACATTCTTGAAATCCGCAAAAATCAGCTGGGCTGTCTCAGGCCTAAGATATGCCACGCTCTCCTTGTCAGTCTTTGGGCCGACAAAAGTCTTGAACATCAGGTTGAACTCCTCAACCTCCTTGAATCTGGACTTGCACTTAGGGCACGCCAGCTTCTGCTCTTTTACAATCTCATTAATCTCAGGAGCCTTCATGCCGTCAGCAGCCTTGCCTGTCTTCTCCTCAATAAACGTGTCTGCCCTAAGCTTCTCGCCGCATTTAGAGCACTCCAGCATCAAGTCCTCGAAATTAGCAACATGGCCTGATGCCTCCCATACCTTTGGATGCGCAATTATAGTGCCATCTATACCAACTATATCAGTCCTGCCATGCACATGGTACTTCCACCAGGCATCTTTTAAGTTCTTCTTAAGCTCTGAGCCAAGCGGGCCGTAGTCATAAAAGCCCGCCATGCCCCCATATATCTCAGAATTGGTAAACACAAAGCCCTTCCTCTTGCAGAAAGAGGCCATCTCGTCGATTGTGATTTCTGTCATTTTCCAAAAAAGGGTGGGTTTTTGGTATATAAATCTTGTTGTATATATGCCTGACAAGATTTTTAAATTAATCCGTATTACCTTCTCACTATGGTTTTTGCAATAGTCTACAAGGGAGAAGTGTATGATGCGAACATAATGTCAGCTGACGGCTCATCTGAGCTTGAGGGATGGCTCCAGTTCGAGCCTGAAGTTCCCTGGCTGGGATATTATGTAGAACGCAATTCACCCGGCTCAAGCTTCATGACAGAACAGATGGAAATCTCTTTGCCTGAAGAGCCATGCTGCAAGCCTGGCGTAGATGGCAGCCTTGAGAGACGCCTAGTCTTCTCCTCAGATGCGCCTCCCGGCCTGCTGGATGTCAAGGTCGATGGCGAAAATCTGACTATACAGGGAAAGCCTCTCTCAGATTATCTGCATTATACAGAATAAATACAGTATAAAATAAGTATAGGCCTACTAATAGTATCCCGAGGGGACGCTTACTTCCTCAGCCACTTGATTTAATTCTATTATAAGTTAATCTCATTCTATTTGACTCTGTCAAGAGCAAGTTATATAAACATAATATGCCTAAAAACCAGGATGAGGCTTAACGATATCCACAAGTTGTACCTATTTAGCTTTCTAAGCAAAGCTGTGTTTTTTGGAGCCTTGGCTGTGCCATTTTTCCTAGACTGGGCCAAGATAGACTACACCAGAATATTCATTCTCCAGGCTTGGTTTAGTTTCTGGGTGTTTGCGCTGGAAGTTCCTACAGGCGTGGTGGCAGACAAGCTAGGCAGAAAGCACTCGCTTGCAATAGGCAGCCTTGTGACTGCGATGGGCTTTGCGCTATACGGGCTGGTAAACAGCTATCCCTCTTTCATGATGGCAGAGCTGCTGATCGCTATGGGTTCTGCCCTGCTCTCAGGCGCAGACAAGGCGCTTCTTTATGACACTCTTGTAGGCCTGAAAAAGAAAAAAGATGCACGGCACATAATCTCCAGATATGATGCCGCAGGAACTCTTGGGATAGTAATAAGCATGCCTGTTGGCTCGTTTGTTGCAGGCACTGCCCTGATGCCATATCCAAATATACTCACTGTTCCGATGTTCATGACAGCGGCAGTAGGCCTGATAGCCACGCTATTTGCGCTCAGCCTAAATGAGCCAAAAAGAAAAAAGCCCCTGGAAAACCCCATCAGGCTTGCGATAGACGGCTTCAAGCACATCCTAAAGACAAAGCTCCTTAGGGAGATATCCCTAAACTATGTGCTGATATCATCCACAACCTTTTTCATGTTCTGGCTGTACCAGACCCTGCTAAGAGAAGTGGGTATAGGCATATCCTATTTCGGGCTGGTCGGTGCAGGCATAAATATATTCGCGATGATCCTGTTGCTCAACCTAAAGCGGCTCGAGCGCATCTTCGGCATGAAACAACTGATACTCATCTCTGCATTGCTTCCTGCCCTGCTCTACTTTTCTGTCGCCTTCTTCAGGAACATCCCCCTGATATTCATAGCCATCTTCCTCGTTGTAGGCATGAGGCTTCTTAGGGCGCCGGTGCTCACAGACTTCATGAACAGGTTCATCAAGAGCAAGAACCGGGCCACAGTGCTCTCAGGTATCTCAATGTTAGATAGGCTGGTGATACTCCTCCTCTATCCCCTAATAGGACTGCTGATGGACAAGTCACTCACCCTTGCCCTTCTGCTTCTAGGTACGGCCACCCTCATATTCGCCCTCACCACGAAGATAGGAGACCCGCATTTCTAAGAACAGAAAAACACATTGATGACAAAAATTCTGATAATAAAAATAAGGTACAGCAGCCTACTTACTCAGCCACTCTATCTCTTCCTCATCCAGGCCCAGCTGTTTTCCAAGCTGGCCCGCGGCCTCTTTATTCTCCCTGAGCATCAATCTCACATAAGGCAGGGTGTCTTGTATCACCCTGAAAGCAGATGAATGCGTGTGGAGCGCAATTTTTCCCGCAATCTCCTTTCGCTTCTTGTTTGTCTGGCTCGTCCTCCACAGCTTCAATATCCTGCTGCTCGGCTTGTAGCTCACAAACTTATGATACTTCTCGTCCTTTGCAAGAGCCACGCCTGCAGTCGAGAGCATATTTGCATACACCATGAACCTCCAGTGCTGCCACCTCCTGATGCGGCCCATGAACACAGAAGCCATAGATAGCGCGTCATACGCCTTATAGATATGCTCAGGCTTCTCATACTCAAGCGGGATGTTCTCCTCCACCCAAAGCATGCACCTATCCAGCTCCTCACCCACATCATCAAAAGATGTGCTCGCCACCTCTGCGCTCGTTGTCTTGAATATCTTCATGAGCGCATTCATGATAGTCTCCTCCCGGTTCCTGTCATCCAGAAGCCCAATCCTTTCAGAAGAGGGCACATCCCTGATGCCTGAGAGGCTCTCCATGTCATTTATCGCAGCCCTGAAGTCTCCGCCCGCCCTTCTCGCAAGGCTCTTTAAAGTATCCTCATCAAAATCATATTTCTCATTTTCAGAGATATCCCTCAGAACCCCTAATATAGAAAGATAAGTTGGTGTGTTAAGCTTAATCACCTTCACCTTCTGCCTAAGCGAAGAGAACTTCGAGTCCCAGGGATCGTTTGCAGTAATTACTATCGGAAAGCTGGACTTCTCAATCACCTTGATAAGCGCAGAAACACCCCCCCTGTCCTCCCTTCCTGCAATCCCGTCTACCTCATCTACCAGAATCACCTTCCCTCTGGAAAAAAGCGACATTTGCTGCGAAGCAGAGCCCACAATAGAATTTATTGCCTCCTCATTCCTGATGTCAGAGGCATTGACCTCCAGCACCTCAAGCCCCAGCTCGCTTGCTATGGCATGCACCATGCAGGTCTTTCCAAAGCCCGTGCCACCGTAGATAAGCACGCCCCTCACAGCCTGCCCCCTCTTAAATCCGGCAATAAAATTCCTAAGCTGCACTATCACAGAATCCTGCCCTCTCACCTCCTTGGTGCTCTTTGGGCAGTACTTGGATGTCAGAGGCTCATTTGGCATGAGCCTACCAAAATACTCCTGCTTTTATTAATCTTGTTGTCAGCCCAATTCCGTCAGATGGATCTTTGGCTTGATGCTGGAAGTATCTGCCCCGCCCACCCGCCCGCCGCCGCCATCCGCGGACGGGCCAAGAGAACAGGCCAAAATCCTGGTGCCGGCAGAACTCCTCTGCGAGAGAAAACATTTAAATAGGCCCATAAACCACTGCAGGCAAGATGGACCTGTAGCCTAGCCTGGATAAGGCGACAGCCTTCTAAGCTGTAGATCGAGGGTTCGAAACACAAGAAATATAAACGCGAAAGTCCCTCCAGGTCCGTACGCAGGAGTCGCCAAACCCGGTTAAGGCAATCGGCTGCAAAGGCAACCATGATTTTGGGATGCTGAGTCCGAAAGGGCAATGAACGAGTAGATCCCGATCATCTGGGAGTTCAAATCTCCCCTCCTGCTCTTTATTTTTTTTCTAGAATTTGATAAAAAGATGGCCAGCGAAGCGTCGGCCCTAAAATAGCCTTTGGTCAAGCCCACGGAAATCATAGATTTCCGGGGCCCAGAAAATACTGTTGTATTTTCTAGGGCTTTGGCGAAGAATGAGCTAAAGGTTGGTTCACATCATGTCTCCTCCTGCTCTTTTTTCTTTATCAATCAATATGTAAAAGAATTAGCATGCTTGGTAGATTATAATCAAAAGTGCAATTGCCTGCCCAGCTTAGGTGAAGTGATATATTCTTATGTCTCCTATACTATAATTGCCAGTGAGTTTTTTTGTCTTATTGACATACCTTAACATGTTATTATCCTCATCTACAACATCTTCTCTTATCTCAACAAGCCATATCGGCGTCTTGTCATAATCTCCCAGCAGGTTTTTACCGCCAGGAACATTTAATTTCGTTTCCGCACCACAGCAGGTCTCATTATAATCTATGCTCAATATATTATATCTGGTGTTTGCGCATGAATATACCCATCTTTCTGAAAAACAGTCGTTTCCATAATAATAAATCAAGGGGTCTTCATAATAGGGGGGGTGAATCAGTACAAATTCGTCACTATCAACATTCTCCTCCAAAAACATAGCCAGATTCCTCATATCGTCTTTGTCAGTCCTAATCGCCTGGCCGACGGCTGGAACAATCAGAAGTACTGCAAGTCCAACCATCAACAGATCCTTCCATCTTGCATAAAATCTTAGTTTGGATAGGTTTGCGCTCAGCAATAGAATCATGGCTGGAGCTGAGAACAGCAAATACCTTGGCTCAAATAAAGGGCGGAATAGGATAGAATAGGTAAACACAAGGATAATCGGCATGAATGCCCATGCATACAGCAACTTGGTCTGCATTTCCTTGACCTTATTGCCTGTAAGTACTATTGACGAGCCAAACAGAAGCAGGACAAAGGTTCCCCCCAGATATCCCTGCAATAGCTGAATTAGCGAAGATATGTCCGGTTTAGTAATCCAGCCATAATATGCAGTATTTGCAATCTGCCTCGCTAATATCGGAACCCAGGGGACAAATGAAGCCAATATTATCAGTGCCACAATTGTGCCATAGACCATATTCTTGGTTTTTGCTCTCATGAATATAAGATAGCAGACTGATTGGACAAGCAATACCAGAAAACCAAACAGATGGGTGTATATGAGCATGATATTAATCAATATATAAATGATTATTCTATATAGTAGGGGCCTCTTGATTACCTCCATAAACATATAAAAAGATAATGCTGCGAGAAGCACCATGAGAGAGTACATCCTTGCCTCTTGAGAATAGAATATCTGTATGGGGGATAAGGCCATCAGGAGGGAAGCAAATATTCCCACTCGCAGGCCATACCATCTCCTCCCGATTAGATAAACAGCAAAAACAGTCATAATCCCAAATACTGCTGACAGTGTTCGCGTAGCCAATTCAGAAATACCAAACAAATGAACCCATCCGTTAAGCAGTACGATATAAAATGGCAAAGTAATATCATTGCTAACAAGCTCTATGCTCTCATCCAGCTGCACCTGGGCTTGCCTGACACTTGCGATTTCATCCAGCCAATAAGATTCAGAACCAATCCCGCATAACCTAAATGATGATGCCAACAACAAAATGATTATCAATATGAGCGTTGGCAAATTCCTCTTAATAACAACATTCCCTTCCATTTCTGTCAAACCATGAATATGGGGTCCATGTATTTATTTATATGTGAATGAACCCCTATATTTTCTGGCCCAGAGGATATTAATAGGTTTTCTTTGGCTTTTGCGAGCAGTGCAAGCAAAAGGGAGGTGTACATCATTTTCACCCCATGCTCTTTTTTATTTCATTTCTTTTGTTAATATTTTAATAAAACTCGAGATATAAGATGGCGAGCGTCAACGCAGCCCTAACTTCTGAAAATATTAGTTACCATCTAGTAGTAAAAATATCGAAAACTATATTAATGGCAAGTATACCCCACAGGCAATGATCCAGTCACTTCCTAAAGAAAAGTCTATTCGGCCGAAAATAAGATTAATGCCCAATAGAGGGATGGAATGCGTAAATTCAGCAGTAAGCAACCTACTGCTCTATCTAAGAGACGAAAAAACAGCAACCTCATTTTACAATAGCTTCAGAGACCATCGGTTTGTCAATCCTGATGGCAGCACGTGGTATCCGTTAATTCCGCAGATAGTCTCGGACCTGACTAATGGCACGTACCGGGCGGTCCTGCGTACCCATCCCCTGGAGGGAATGGAGAAATATATCCAGCAAACCTATGGGGAAAAAACAGATGATGTGGTCAGCACAATCAGGCAAGGCATAGACCAGGGTGTTATTGTTCCTGGCAGTATTCTGACTCATATTCCTAACCTTTGCATCTGTTATTGTACTACGTTGGATGATACGGTCGGCCATGCGCTTGTTCGTCTAGGCAAAACAAAATATATTGACAACGGAATATGCAAGACATATGATCAAATCCCCAGAGGATTGCTAGGCATAATGGGAATCGACAAGGTCTGCAATACCCTCTTTGAGCAATTGGAATATCAAACACAATTTTTCTCTTTAGGATCAGCAAGATTGATAGATGCAAAACATCCTCCTCTGGAAAATTGACTCTTACATATGCAAAACATCTCTTGCACTACCCTCCTTTAATCTTATGCCTCTTTGAGACAAATCCCTTGTTCTGCTCTATATTTTCTTTGCTTCTTTGATACTAAAAGATAGTAATGTTTATAAATAAATCCGGGCCCTGCCAGAAACATGAAAACACTTGGCATAATAGGCGGACTTGGACCAGAGACCACTTCAGAGTTCTATCTGGATATTGTCTTCTCCTGCCAGGAAAGGGAAAACACCCACAGGCCAGCCATAATAATATCAAGCGTGCCAATGCCCTATAATATAGAAGAAGAGGCCATCTCAAAAAATAAGGGCATTGAAAGATTCCTTCCATTCCTTACAGCCGAAGCCAAGAGGCTCGAAAAGGCAGGGGCTGAAATCATAGTAATGCCCTGCAACTCCCTGCACGTGTTCATCAACGAGATAAGGGGCTCTGTCAAGACACCTGTACTAAGCATTGTCGAGGAGACAATAAAATTCCTGAAAAAGAACAATCTCAACAGGGTTGGGATAGTCTCAACATCTGCAACAATCCAAAATAGGATTTATGAGGATTCGTTTAGGCAAAATGGGATAGCTTACGAAACCCCAAATCCGCTTCAGCAGGCGAAAATGGGCAAATTCATCCTAAATCTTGTCCGGGGCCAGCAAAAGAACACTGACAGGGAAGAGCTAATCAAAATCATTGACAGCTTTGGGGAAAAGAAGGTCGACTGCGTGATATTGGCATGCACAGATCTGCAGCTTCTTATCCCAAAGCACCCTAAGCTCAAAATATATGATACCATGAAAATATTTGCGGATGCGACGGTTAATCGTATGCTGGAGTAATCCTAATTCTCAATACCAGCCTCATCTATTAGAATAAGAAAACAAAAAAAACAAAAATAAATCTATCTACTCGTCCTTGAACCGTGTCCTGTCGCCGGTGCTGTCTTCTGCGCTGGAGTCTCCAGGGCTGTCAACAGTATCCACGCCAACGCCAGGCTGGTCTCCGTCCTCGCCGTAGTAGTTCTCATTCTGTCCGCCGGCAAGGCCCACTATATTGTCGTCAGCCTCTTCTGCGTCAGTTGCAAGGAACGCCCACCACTGCTTCTTGGTCCTTATCACTTGGCCATTCTCTGCATCAACCTGGGCCTCTACATTCATCTTCGCCCTGAAAAGCCCAAGCACCTTGACCTGCTTCTGGGCTTTTATCTCATAGGCAGCCTTAGTTTGCTCGCCCTGCCCAACTTCCTTTAGCTCAATTGAGCAGCCTTCCTCAGCCACGCAGTTCTTCAGCCTCAGCTGTTCCATAGCTTTCTCAGCCGCAGTATCAGGCATAACCTTGACTTCTGCATTCTTTCCGTTGCTAAGCTGGACCTGGAGCTTTGTCCCTTCCTGTGTCTGCTGCTGGGTCATAAGCATCTTGGTTTCTGCAGCTACGCCTTCAGACTTCAGCTGGACCATATTATTGGCCTGGGTCTGGACCTGCACCTGCTGGCCGCTCTCTGTGCTATAAGTGCCAGTCTTCACCTGTACCCTATCTTGGCTCTGAGTCTGAACCTGCTCGCCGGTTCCGTCTCCCACCTGGGAAGTCGTCTGCACCTGGCTCTCAGCGCCCTGGTTCTGGGTTTCTGCTGCTGCCACAGTGCCGTTTCCTGTCTCCTGGCCTGTCTGGACAGGTTCTCCTTCCCCGCCTGTTTCAGGACTCTGGGCAGAAACAATTCCCATCAGGCATATGCCTATTACAAAAAATACAAAAAGATTCTTATTTGCCATCTTATACCTCCTTTTTAGCAGATATTCATAATATAGGTAGCCTTTGACCAATATACTATATATAATTTTCCCAAAGAAACCCTGTTTTTAGGATAAGAATCCCGACACCTGCTTCTACTTCTTCAGAAAATCATTTCCCGCCAAACAGCCGCCTGAACCAGTTGATTATCTTCGAGAAGATTGTGTCCGGCTTTACGTCTACCTCTGGCTTCTGAGGGGTTTCTTTATCTTCCCCTGTGCCTTCAGTCTTATTCTGGGAAATATCTGTCTTGTTTGATTCCTCAGGCTGCTCGGTGATGTTTGGGATGACAGGTGGTGTGAAGTTTGCAGGCTTTTGCACAGTTGCGTTCGGATCACCCTTGATTAGCAGGGAGCCTTTTGTGCTGAAACTGAAATATTCATAGTACCACGTCCTGTAAGTGCCGTTGAACTCGGCAGTGAGAGTCGAGTCCTTTATCGATAATGGCGCGGTAAACGGGATGTAGAAAAGCTCCCTCTCCTGCCCTGGCGCCAGCCTCTCTATGTACATGTTATACCTGCCGAAAAGATTCGTCTCAAAAGTGGTGTTGATGTCAAACAGTATCGCCTTTGGGTCAGGATTTGAGACAGACACCCTGACATTGCTCTGCTCGCTAGAGTTTATCTGCTTTTTTCCAAGCATAAACAGGATGCGCGGGGAGAGCTGCTTAAACCTGACATCATACTTGCTTGCAAGGCTTGTTGTGGAAGAGATGTCTTTTGACTGTAGTTCGTCATAAAATGTGTTAGTCAGTTGCGCAGTGATGTTGTATTTTCCTGTGCGCTCAGGCCGCACCAATATCTCAAACTCCTCCTTCCCCATGCCTGATACATCCCCGCTCCACTTGAGATAAGAACCAACAGGCTGGAGTCTGTTGTCAGATTTTACCACTGCAGAAAATCCAGGTACAGAGATAAGCAGATTGCTCACAGTATTCTTGTAAGTGTCTGAATTAGCAACTTTGACTGTATAAATTATGGTGTCTCCCAGCAGAGGCTGGGCTTCAGACAAGGATGCTGTCAATGAGAGGGGATTAGGCGAGGGCACACTCTTTAGCGTAACAACGCTTGATTTAGAGAGCCTGGCTCCAGTGGGATAAGTCCCTGTAAGATTCGCGCCCAGGGTCACGTTTGCGTGCCTATTGAGCTTTAACTTGTAGGTGAGGCTCTTGTCTCCTGAAAAAGTGGGCCATTCCCACACAAGGTAGTTTCCATCTAGTCTCATCTCCCCTGTATCTATAATAGTAATAGAATCTGGGATATTCTGCCTGAAAGTTAGATTTTTGATAGGCGCCTCGGCCAGGAAAGAGATAGTGATGCGGACAGCTGTCTCCTCCTCAACATAAAGCGAGGTCTTGTCGCTCTTCTGCGAAAAACTTAGCTGGGGCACGAGTTCTGTAAAAATTATGCGAAGCTCAGGAACCATCCTGTCTGTCGCCGCATCAAACACGCCCCAGCCCTTGCTTACATCAAACCGCGTGTCATTAAAGCACACCCGGAACTTAAGATTCGAGTCGCATTCGCCCTTTCCAAGGATTATTATATCATCTTCCACTGCTATGCTAGCCGTGTCCCATGAAGGGTTGATATTCGGAAACAGAACATAACTTCCCATAGTGGTGTTCACGCCAGCAAGCACCCACTTGTCGTAAGAGAGAGCATACGAGCTGGCAGCCAGCATGCACAGGATGAGCACAGAAAGCATGACACATGACATTCGCATAAGATAAGAATTCCGCTTTACAAGAGAGGTATTCTCTTTCTGGAATATAAACATCTGCGCAGGCATGCATAATCCCTATAATCAGAAGTATATAAAAGTTGCCCTTGCGCTATGCCCAACATACCAGCACCTAGCCAAATTACAATTCTCCCTCCTCTGAATGTCCTTCCAAAATGATTAGAAAAGAATATATACTGGTAAAGCGCAGGCATATATCATGAAACCTGCAACCATCAACAAGACCGCCCAGATCACACTAATATTCCTCTTATCAGTTATCCTCATAATGATAGGCATCTATGTAGCCACAGTCATACTGAGGTCAGGCGATGGTGTTCAGCAGGCCGCCGAGCCTGCTGAGCTGAGTCAGGCAAGAGACTCTGTCAGATACCTTCTTTCAACCTGCCTCGAATCCACCACCCAGAGCGCAATGGCCCAATACGGGCTCAAGCCGGGGCTAAGCGAGGGGCTGATAAAATCCCACATAATAAAATACATGCCTATATGCACAGAGGGCTTCAGCAGATTCGAATCACAGGGTTTCAATATCATAGAGGGTAAGATAAACCCTCTTGTCACCATAAGCGGTGACGGGCTTATTCTGAGTATCACACTCAACTACCCTCTTTCACTTGAGAGAGAAGGCACCTCAATATCAATAGGCACAGAGACATACATCTACAATACAATGAGCATGAAGCCGCTCTCTGATGAAGAGGATACAATAATATTATCTCAGCACCACGAAGTCCAGCTGGTGATACCGGCAGGAACCACCGCCACCCTTGACGGAAACCCTCTAACGCAGGTAGGGATTCAGATTGTGGACAGGGAATTTGACGGGCACACAAACGCAGTTCTTGCAGGAATGCTCGCATTCAAGGGAATACCTAGCGGGGCGGTATTCTCAAAACCCATAACAATAGCCATGCACTACAACGACTTTGATGTCCCCACAACAATAAACGAGCTTGACCTCAAGCTTGCCTTCTACTCAGAAGAGCTTGGCGTGTGGGTCTCAATCCCAACCACAGTAGACGCTGAAAACAACATGCTCACAGCCTACACATACCACTTCACAGCATTCGGCATAGTGCTCAGGTGCAGTGATGTAAAAGACCTTACAGACACAATAACCCCGCTACTAGTCCAGGAAGACTGCAGGGGATGCTCTGGCTGGAGCAGCTCAGGCGCCCCATCAGGAGTAGGACCTCTCTGGATCCAGTCAGATCAGATAGGCCAGGGCTACGGGCTTGGAACTGTGCCCTCCTGCGAGCATAAAACAGTCACTGAGACAGTATTTGACTGCGCTGACTGCAGCGGGGAGTGCATGGAGCTTCCTGTTCCAGATGAATATGAATGCTCTGAAGAATACTACTATTACAATGAAGTCCAGTTTGAGGGCACAAACACAGACGGCTACATCAGATACGCGAGCAACGGCGATTCATGCATCTGGGCAGAAGAAGGAGCAGTCGACCCTAAACCAAGAATCGCAATCAAGGACACAGCAAACCCCAATCCGGGCAACAACTGGGATGTGCTCCTAGATGCAAAATGCCTGGACCCTGCTGACGAATGCCTCCTGTCAGATGTGTCATTCTCAGACAACACCATCAGCTACAAGCTAAGGGTGATAAACGGCAACGCGCCAAACTCATGCATCAAGTCAAGGGTGCTGGTATACCACAATGGATTTGGTATACTCAAGGACGAGAAGCAGTCATACTATGTCTGCGATTCAGAGGGTGCTGAGGCGCAGGTGCCAGTGATAGGCGGCAAGATAGATGAAGTAATAGACAGCGTATGCATCAAAAACGAGTATGAGGACCTTGTCTGGACAGCAAAGCCTGGTGCAGTAGTCGTAAGAGACCCAGGCCTCGGTCCTGTGGCCCAGAGGCTCAGGACAAGTGGGGGCGCCCAGTGCAGGGAAGGAGACTCGACTCCGCAGGAATACCCGCCATGCCCCGATGACTACGAAACAAACTACCACGGCAAGAGTTTCAGGGTCTCAGAGTGCATAGACACAAGAGACAGGGACTTCTGCGACTGGTACGGCGACTTCCCGCATATGCAGTATACAAAGGACATGAGATTTTCCGCAGACACAGAGCTGGTGGTATTCGGCTCTGCCCTGAGGAACGGTCAGTGCTGGCTCATGGTCGAAGCCCAGCAAGAGGTAGTAAACCACAACCCTGACTTTTATGTCAAGCTTGAGCAGGTCCAGGAGAACATCCTTTCAAATACGTACACTGAATTCGATGGCGTATGCGCAGTGGATTATTCAGACACAGGAACCACCCCTTCAGGTACTCCCATAATTGGGGGGGGCAATATCCCTAGCGCAACAATGTGCGGAAGCACAAATGCAGCCAGGGGAATTGATGTTTCCCACTGGGATGCTGATTATTATATGCCCTATATAGACTGGGGAAGCGTTGCAGGCTCTGGCATTGAATTCGCATTCATAAAAGCATCAGAAGGCATAGGGTATGAGGACACCAAATTCGACCATAACTGGAAAGAGGCAAAGGCCGCAGGGGTTCTTAGGGGAGCCTACCACTTCATGAGACCGACAGACGGAGTTGCCCAGGCCGACACATTCCTCAAGGCATTGGATGGCGATTATGGAGAGCTTCTGCCTGTTGCAGACCTAGAAGACTCCCAGGTCCCCCCTGAAGTTCTAAAGGCATTCATAAACACTGTCGAAGCAAAAACAGGAAGAAAGGTAATGATCTACACAAGCCCTGGATTCTGGTGGGGCTATGAGGATATGGGATTCGGAAACAATCCTCTCTGGATAGCCCATTGGGGAGTATCCTGCCCCTCAGTGCCCGACACATGGAGCGAATGGGCATTCTGGCAGGATTGCGGAGACTGCCCTAACGAGGTTCCGGGAGTAGGAGGAAACCTTATGGACTACAACTACTTCAACGGAGACAGCGCAGCACTGCACAAATACTCTGCCCAAATCACATCCTGATAAGAATAATGAAGAATTCCACAGGCAGGGATGTGATTTTCTTTTTCCCCTTTTTTAAAATCCTTCCTCAATATTTTTAATACTCTGATTTCTAATAATTTCATAAACCATAAATACCCTGTGCCATTATCTAACCTCTATTTAAGAGGGGTGGGAAAAATGCAGATAAAAATTAGGAAATCAAACCAGGACGGACTTGTGAGGCTTGAGACAGAAGGCGACATAAAGGAGATCCTGATAAACGAGGACTTGCTCCATCCGGATGCTGAATCCATCTCAATCTGCTTTAGGGGCAAGAACTCATCAGGCATAGTGGACCTGACCCCAGCCGAAATAGACAAGCTCTACGAAAGCGTCAAGAACAGGATGCACCTTATAAAAGGCCTAAGGCGATTTGAGGGCGGCGGGGCAAAGAGATTCTAGCAATTTAAAAACGAAAAGATTTAAAATAGGCCCTATATCCCAATATGCCATATAATCGGGCCTATAGCTCAGCCAGGTAGAGCAACTGACTCTTAATCAGTCGGTCGGGGGTTCGAATCCCCCTGGGCTCACATTTTTCCAGGTACTTTCTTAAGCGCCCACACTATCACCAGTTGTGAGCCTTCTTCAGCGCAAGCGCCCAGGGACCAGTAACGAGGCACGAGTTACGCTGCCCCTGGGCTCACATTTTTCCAGGTACTTTCTTAAGCGCCCACACTATCACCAGTTGTGAGCCTTCTTCAGCGCAGGCGCCCAGGGACCAGTGACGAGCAAAGCAAGTCACGCTGCCCCTGGGCTCACATTTTTCCATTTACAGTTTCATATTCTGTATGCTGGCTTTTCTTAGGCCTCCCCGCTTTTTCCAAAAACAATTTAAACCATCCCCCTGTCCAGCAGGCGTATGGGTGACTTTTCAGCCAAGATAAAGGAGCTTGAGAGCGAACTCTCAAACACCAAGTACAATAAGCGTACCCAGCACCACATAGGGCTGGTAAAAGCCAAGATAGCCCACCTCAAGGATAGGGGCGAGACCCAGAAAAAGGGGCAGAAAAAAGGAGAGGGCTACTCTGTCAAGAAAACAGGGGACGCCACAGTAGTCCTCATCGGCTTTCCTTCAGTTGGTAAATCATCACTCCTCAACAGGCTCACAAACGCAGAATCAAAGGTAGCAGAATACGAATTTACAACTCTTACTGTAATTCCCGGGCTTCTTGAACACAACGGCGCAAAGATACAGATACTTGATATTCCCGGAATCATAGAGGGTGCGTCAGAAGGCAGGGGCAGGGGAAAGGAAATCCTCTCAGTGGTGCGCTCCGCAGACCTTATACTAATCCTTATAGACGTGCTCCACCCTGAGCAGATAGAGGTGATAACTCAGGAGGTCTACAGCATGGGCATCAGGCTAAATAGGAGAAAGCCAGACGTCAAGATAGAAAAAACCAGCAGAGGCGGGCTCACTCTCAATAAGACTCTTAGGCTCACAAAAATTGAGGACCAGACCATTAAAGGCATACTTAATGAATTCAGGATAATAAACGCCAATGTGTCAATAAGGGAAGACATAGACGAAGACCAGCTCATAGATGTGATACAGGACAATGTAATCTACACGCCAGCAATAATAGTCCTTAACAAGGTAGATCTGGCAGACACACTCCTTATGCAGCGCCTCCAAAAAGATATAAGGCCAGACCTATTTATCTCAGCCACAAAACTCACCAACCTGGAAAAGCTAAAGGA
This sequence comes from uncultured Methanosarcinales archaeon, assembly GCA_964383645.1. Taxonomy (GTDB): domain Archaea; phylum Nanobdellota; class Nanobdellia; order Woesearchaeales; family JAGVZT01; genus CAYLII01. The sequence goes on along the minus strand of CAYLII010000006.1, from coordinate 1,106 downwards.
GCTCCTATTCCAGAAACTCAGGCTCACAAGAATATACTGCAAGCAGCCTGGAGCAGAGGCAGACCTCGGGGAACCATTAATCATGCGGGAGGGAGACGACCTCAAGCAGGTGTGCGACCGCCTGCACAGGGACTTCTCGAAGAGATTCAGCTTTGCGAGGATATGGGGCTCTGTCAGATTTCAAGGCATGAGGATAAACAGGCTAGACTACAAGGTAAAAGACAAGGATATAGTCGAGCTCCACCTGAAATAGAATTCTGATTGGGAGGTAACTCATCTTAAATTAGAACCCCTCTTAAATTGAAACCCCCTAGGGGATAAGGAGATTCTTTTAGCCTTCATAATCCCGCATGCACCAGATCTACAAGTCATCTATAGTTTTTGTGTCTGAATCCGGCGCCACAGATATCTGGCTGTCAAGCTCAGCCCTGTCAATCCCAAATTCTTGAATACCAGGCAATCTGCTAAGAACATCCACAGTCAGGGCATAATTCTTCCTAAACAGGCCCATAAGCTGGCTCATGGCAAGCGAGAGCTTGGTCATCTGCTCCAATGACTCATAGCTTCCTGAAGAGAGGAACTCTCCTGTCCAGTATCCCAAATCCTGGAAAAGATAGCCAGAAACGACAACAGGAGCAAAATCATCGTCGCACAAATATCCACCCACATATTTATCCACGCAACTGTCAACCAGGTCAAGCAGATTGCCAACACATTCCCGTGTCTCTCTTCCGGCATCTCCATTCAGGAAGTTCATTTCCCTTGAGTTCCTAATCACGCTTATAGCCCTCTGCGTCCGCTCCACCCTGGCGTAAGTCAGGGAATCAATACTTGCACACCTGAGCATGCTTTCGCAGGCGCAGTCCAAAACATTCTCTGCCGAGCTCAGCCGGGACATATCGCATCTGCCATCCCTCAGTAAAGCCTTGCTCTCATTATAATACCTGCCCCAGAACTCGTCAATCATAGATATGTGGGCGTTGCAGGGCTCTATAACATAAAGTTCGCAAGGCATCATATCATAAAATTCTCCCAGCACACCTATCTGGTCCTCAATATTCTGCCTTAGCTGCCCCTTATCTAGCAGATCAAACCTCTTCTCATAC
>CAYLII010000005.1:30594-32112 GCA_964383645.1 uncultured Methanosarcinales archaeon | reverse complement strand
ATAATGCTATGGATATCAGGGATGAGAAGGGGATGGATTCGCTTTTTGGGAAGGAGAGGTTTGATCTTATCATCCACTGCGCGGCCCAGCCATCGCATGACTGGGCGGCGAAGGAGCCTGCCACTGATTTTACAATTAACGCAAACGGGACGCTGAACCTGCTTGAGCAGTTCAGGAAGCACTGCCCTGAGGCGACGTTTATCTTTACCTCGACAAACAAGGTGTATGGGGATACGCCCAACAGGCTGCCGCTTATCGAGCTTGAGAAGAGGTATGAGCTTCCCAAGGAGCACAGATACTACAAGGGCATTGACGAGAGCATGAGCATTGATGATTCCACACACAGCCTTTTTGGGGTGTCGAAGGCTGCGGCTGACCTACTCGTGCAGGAGTACGGCAGGTATTTCCACCTGAAGACCTCTGTTTTCAGAGGAGGCTGCCTTACCGGGCCGATGCACTCCAGCACCCAACTGCATGGCTTTCTGGCGTATCTGGCAAAGTGCATCAAGACAGGGCAGAAGTACACCATATTCGGCTACAAGGGAAAGCAGGTGAGGGATAATATCCACTCTTATGACCTTATCAACGCATTTTACAGTGTATATAAACATCCGAGAGAGGGCGAGGTGTATAATATAGGAGGGGCAAGGCACTCCAACATATCCATGCTTGAGGCTATAGAGGAGATTGAGAATCTCACTGGCAAGAAAGCTAACACAGCATACATGGAGCAGAACAGGATAGGAGACCACATTTGGTACATATCGGATGTGAGCAAGTTCAAGAGGCATTATCCTGACTGGGATTTCAAGTATGACGGGCACATGATACTAAAGGATATCTGCGAGAATGTGCATATCTGAGAGGGTGGCAGAACTAATGGCAGACTTGATTAAGACATGTATTGGTGCTGAAATATGAAACCTGAATACCACCTGTTTGTCTCGGCCGCGCTCTCGTCGGTGTTTTATCTCATGACAGGCTCTGTGGAGGGCTCTGTGGCCTCTTTTGTTGGAGGGTTTCTGATAGATACAGACCATTTCCTGGACTTCTGGCTGTACAAAAAAAGAATCACATACACTAATGAGTTCTTCGGCAAATATTATGAGAAATTCGGTAAAGTGTTTATACCGCTCCATTCAGTGGAGCTGCTCTGGCTTGCCTATCTTGCCCAGGTGCTGACAGGCTCAGTCATTCTGCTTGGGCTGTGCGCCGGAATGGCTGTCCACCTGATAATGGATATTATAGGCAACAAGAATGTGAGCCCATTCACATATTTTCTTTTCTATAGGGCTCTCAACAGGTTTGAGAGGGCGCGGCTCAGGCGCAATGCTAAATGAGAAACCTATTTTTCTTGTAGTTATGCGAGACCAAGGATTAATAATGGATATGTGTATTGCATTATATGTTTAGAATATTAGAATCCTGATTGCCTTTTGGCCTAATTTTCTTCTGGGCTTTATTCCTTCTCGTTGGCAGCCGTTTCTTCAGAGACTTCCTGCTCTTCAGGAGCATTCT
>CAYLII010000005.1:26540-30494 GCA_964383645.1 uncultured Methanosarcinales archaeon | reverse complement strand
TCTGCCTTGGAGCTGGATTTCCTGGATTTCTTGGGCTTCTTTTCTTCCTTGGGCTCCTCGTCCAGGTCGTCATTCATGGCCATCGCCTGGAACACCAAGAGATCATCTGTTGTGAGCTTGACTCCTTTCTTTATTTTGTCTTTCACGCGCTCTTCCTTGCTCTTTAGCTCTTTCTCGACTTCTTCCTTGTGTTTCGCCCTTGATTCTGCCCTGTCGGAGTCGAGCTTCTCCCTGAGGTTATTTACCTGGGGCAGTTTTTCCTTGAGCTTTGAGTTTGTCTCTATGAACTGGTCTTTGAGCTTCTGGAAGGCTTCCTTGTGGTCTTTCTCTTGGGCCATGAGGTCGTCTACCTGCTTACTGAGGGCGAGCATCTCCTCGTGTTTTACCTGGCTCTGGCCTGCGAAGTTCCTGATGTTTATGTTGCAGGCCTCGACATCTTCCTTGAGCTGCCTTATCTCTTTTGAGAGTTCCCTGGCCTGCTTGAAGATTGCGTCGATTTCCATGAGGCTCTCAAGCTCTTTCCTGAGCTCTTTTATGGCCTTCATCATCTTCTGCTCTTTGTCAAAGGACATGGCGTCTGTCTCTATCTTGGACTCCATCCTCCTTATGTCATCGCGGAGCTTTTCGGGGCCGTATCTGATGTTTCTCTTCTTTAGCGAGACCTGCTTTTCCTCGTCAGCTTTCTTGAAGAGAGCTATCTTCTCAAGAAGCTTTGTCCGAAGCTCATCGCGCTTCTGCTTGTTCTCCTTGACCTGCTGGGTGAAGCTGTCTCTCTCTCTCTTGAGGCCCTTGATTTTCCCAATAAGCTCAGAAATCTGCTTTCCGGTCTCCTCGCGCTTCTGGTATTCTGACTCCTTCTGCGCGTTGAGGACATTGAGCTCTTTCTTTATGTCAGAGATCTCTTTCTGATTGTCCTTCAATTCCCCTATAAGGTTGTCCTTTTCGTCTGCTTCAAGCATTTATCTCAACCAACAAAAGCTAATAAGACATGGGATAAAAAAAATAAAATTTTATCCGAACAGAGCGCCTAGGCCGGCGGCAGCTGCTTCTTCAGAGACTTTCTCCTCTTCCTTTGGCTTCTCCTTCTTCTCGGATCCGCCGGCAGCTCCTCCTGCAGGTGCAGCAGCTACTGCGACTGGCGCGGCTTCCTTTATGGCCTTGTCGATGTCGACACCATTAAGGGCTACGACCACTGTCTTTATCTTGGCGTCATCCGCCTCGATACCGGCTGCTGAGATCACCTTCTTCAGGCTCTCCGCGTCTATTGCTTTTCCCGCTTTGTGCAAAAGCATAGCTGCGTAGATATATTCCATCTTGGTTCCTCCGTATTTTAAGCGTTAGTTTCCGACTTGACAGCTTCTGCCTGGCCTTCTGCTTTGGCCATGAGCTCCTCTTTGGTCTCGTCGTTTATTATCTCCCCTTTGAGCGCGACTGCATGGGCGCCTGTGTGGGCTCTGTTCAAGAGGATCTTGATTGTGTCAGGCACGCTGTAGCCTACCTCGAGCGCGAGGGCTAAGGCATCGTTGTGGCACTGGACTATCTTTCCTAGGTATTCCTTCTCATCTATGAATAGTATGTCTTTTGTGAGAATCTCGCCGTTCTGGTAGACCGCTTTGAGGTCGAGACCTATCTCCACTGGCTCTATTGAGAGCCTTGTGAGGATGTCTGCAAGAGCCTTGCTCACAACTTTTCCTTTCTCTGCGACAAGGGAATCCCTCATAATCTTGACTTTTCCTGCTTCGATTCCTGCCTTGATTCCGGCTGCGCCCAGCTCTCCAATGACTGGGCCTGGCGCGAATGGTGTGGGGCCTTCCTTGACCCAGATGTCATTTGGCGCGACCTGGCCTGGCTTTATTGGAGCCATTGACTTGCTGGAGTTCATTATCTTTGCCAGCAGGAAAGGATCTTCCTTGGTAAACATCAGGGCGGGCATGCCTTCCATGTAGCTTTCAAGCTGTTCGATACCCTTCTTCTCTTCCTTGACTTTTTCTATGGCGAGCTTCATGAGCCTTCTCTTGCTCATGAACAGGTCCATCTTGCCTCTCATAGAGCCCCTCATCTTCTGGAGCTGCTTTGCGGGGAGACTCTGCATGTTGACTACTCCGATTATTGGGTAGTCCTTGAGCATCTTGACTAGCTTTTTCACATTTTCCTGTTTCGCCGGTGAGACATGAGCTTTGTATGCCATTTTTACCTCACCCTCGCAGGCTTGCCCATTGTGAGCTTGACAAAAACGTTTTTCACGTTGTTCTCTCCGTTGGGAAGCGTGTTTATCACTGTGTTGTATATCATAAGAGCGTTGTCAGCTAGCTGGTCCTCTGGCAGGTCCTCTTTACCTATCACGCACTGGAGGACAGGGGCTGTCCTTGCAGTAGCCCTAACTGTCTTCTGAAGCTTCTCGTGCAGAGGCTTCAGGTTTGCGTTTGGAGGCACTATAAGGCCTGCCTTGGGATTGGGCATCTTGCCCCTTGAGCCTAGCACTCTACCGAATGCAGAGGCGATCTTTGGCATTATGTTGGCCTGGCCTATGAAGAATTGGTAGTCTGAAGCGAGCTTCTTGGTCATCTTCTTGTTTTGGGCGTACTTGTCGAAATCGTCAGAGAGAACCACAAAATCAACTGCCTGGCCGGCAGCGTCTTTGAGCTCTGGCCCGACAAGAGCGCACACCTTGACCTTCCTGCCCGGCGCATAGTGAAGTTGGATGAACTGGTCCACCTGGTGCTCGGTCTTTTTCATGTCAAGCCCGGTCAGGTTTATGACTATGTCAAAGCTCTGCTTGAAGTTTCTTTTAGGAGATTCAGCCTTCGCCTTATTCAAGGCATTTATTATGTCAGATTTTTGCATCTTATAGCCCTCCTACCGAAGTAGTGTGTCGGGAACCCGAGAGTTCCTATATACTATGGCATACTGGGGTTCTGCGGGGATTTATAAAGATTTCGGTGGCGTTGTTGTGCGCATTTTGGCAAGGTATTAATATTGAGTGGGATTCCCTCGCAGGATGGCAAAAAGCATAGGCATTGTGGGGGTGCCGGCAGAGGAGCTCTATGTGTCTGGGGATATGGGGGCTGTGGTTACTACTTATATACCGGGTATAACTGACAAGCTAAGGAAGAGTGTGATTGAGGAATGCACCAGAAGGGGCATTGCTGCAGATGACCTTGGCGAGGCCTACCTTGGGGAGGATTATGAGCATCCTTACCCGACAGACAGGCATGAGGAGGTGCCTGAGATGTTTCTCACTCAGCTGAAAAACATTGATTTTAGGAGACTGCTGGATGCGAGAAATGAGGTTATCAGAAAGAGCAGTGCCTATGATTTGCAGGTAGCTGTCGGGCATAGCCATCTGGGAGCGATTGTTCTCTACGAGGATCTTGAGCCTGTGGCAAGGCTTGATTACCACGGGGATTATTGCACTAGCTTCGGGTATAATTACCAGGTGAATTTCGCATGCTACATGAATTGGGTGAAGGAGAACATCCTGCTTCCTGAGGTGATAAATTATTTTGTGACCTCAAAAAGGGACTTTGCAACTTTTGGCGAGAAGGCAAGGGGCCCAGAAGACAGAAGGTACATGTATGCAAGCCACTTTGACATTGATGTAGATTGCGTGGATGAGAGCTTCAGGCTTCAGGACTGCTACAGCCAGGCGCCTGAGCTTGGGGGCCCAACTGGAGTGAGCCCTGATGATATAGTAAGGATGGTGTCAGAGGCGAGGCCTGACAAGATTGGCTTTTGGGAGTACAGGCTCAGCCATGACAGGAGCGGCGGGCTAGGGATAAAGATGATTGCAGACTGCATAGAGGCGGCTGTGAAATAGGTCTTTATGGTCTCCACTCCAAGATTCTAGTTTTGTGTTTTTGTTGGTTTCTTGTTGGTATTAGATAAGTATCTAAGCCAGGGTTTAAGCTGGAGTTTAAGCTGAGGGTTAAGCTGGGTCTAAGCTGGATTTAAGAA
>CAYLII010000005.1:0-26440 GCA_964383645.1 uncultured Methanosarcinales archaeon | reverse complement strand
GTTTAAGCTGGAGTTTAAGCTGAGGGTTAAGCTGGGTCTAAGCTGGATTTAAGAAAAGGGTTTAGGAGGGATTTTATTATCCCGTCGGGATTATAGCCTCCAAACCTGATTGCCAAATATTTATAAGAGAAAGCCAATTACCCTTTAAGATGGAATATACACAAATTGATGACATACTTTTTGAGAGCAAGCTTGAGAAGAAGCTGAAGAAGTGCTATATGGTTCCAGGCGGGGCTAGTGAAGATTCTTACCAGGCGACCAGCCGCTTTGTGGCGAATATGCTAAAAATTCTTAACAGGGATGTTGGCGAGGGAATTTTGCTTATAGATGAATACTGCGCTCTTGCAGAGGACAGGCTTAATGTGGAGAATGTGGGCCAGCTTGCGGTCTCCACCCTTTCAGCTATGGGGATGAGCGGACTAACCTCCAGGATGGCAGTAGATATTATTGAGGGCTATTCAAGCATGACAGACAAGAGATATTCTGCGCATGAGCTTTCCTGCGCCGCGAATTCCACGCTTGAGACTATCAAGGAGACTTATCACAGCCCAAAGTTTGCCCTTATGCTTATCGAAGAGTATCCTGCTTCTATCAAGGGTGTGTATTCTTTATATGAGCTAAGCTCATGCGTGAATAAGACTCTTAATTTTCTGGGCAGCGGACATTTCAAGAGGGATGAGGTGAGAGGGCTTATCGAGGCATATAATGATTGGTCGGTGGCAGGGGCTGAGACTATTACTGAAATGTGCGATGCGGTGTGCAGGACTGTTGAGTATGCCAAAAGCATTGACGCTCCTCTCAGGCTGATGTCCAGAAGCATAAAGAATATAGCGATAGGAGACATGAGCAGGGAATATACCTCTCAAGAGCTCTGTGATCTGCTGACTGGGAAGCCTGAATAGGCAGGGCAGGCTGGTTTTTGAGATTCTGCAATTAAGTTTATAATCTGGCGCTTATTTTTGATAGTGTATGCATATTGACGAGATAAAGAAAAAGCTTCCCGAAAAGCTGTATGATACCCTTTCTGCAGAGATTAAGGAGCTTAGGCCTGCACAGGAGAAGGCTGTAAAAAAAGGGCTTCTTGAGGCAAAGAGCCTATTGGTATGTACACCTACAGCCTCGGGAAAGACTCTGATAGCAGAGCTTGCCTGCCTTAAATGCATCCTTGAGCGAAGGGGCAAGGCAGTGTATATTGTCCCCCTTCGGGCGCTTGCGAGCGAGAAGCATAAGGAATTCTCGAAAAAATATGGCAAATACATAAAGATAGCCCTGTCTATAGGAGATATGGATTCTGCCGATTCCTACCTTGCTGACTATGACCTAATCATAACGACAAGCGAGAAGCTGGATTCCCTGATAAGGCATCATACCCCCTGGCTGAAGTCTGTGGGTGTGGTGGTGGTTGACGAGATCCACCTGATGAATGACCCTTCAAGGGGTCCTACTTTAGAGATTCTGCTCACAATCCTAAAGGATATTCTTCCAAAGGCCCAGTTTCTCGGGCTTTCTGCAACAATAGGAAACCCAAAGGAGCTTGCAGAGTGGCTTGGAGCAGAGGCTGTGATGGACAGCTGGCGGCCTGTGAAGCTGTACCAGGGCGTGTATCTTGAGGGCAAGATTGAGTTTAAGTGATGAGATTGCCTGATTCTTTCTATAAGACAGATCATAAAGAAAAGCATGTAGGCATGCTATTGATAAAAAAGCAAAAAGAGCTAGAACAGGGTTGGCTGTATGGGATAGTCGTAATGGATAATTGGCTTTAATTTTATGGAATTGAAAGCCCGGTACATGAATTTCTCAAATTGCCTGTCTATGACAGCAAGGCTCATATCCCTCGGCCACCACACATAAGAATACAGCTCATTGAGATTAGATAGTTTTTCGATGTTCTCTTTAGAAAACCTGTAAGGAGGCATGTTTTTATCAATAGGGGGTACTTTTTCAGAGAACGGACTTCCAAAACCCATAGCAATGATTAGCCTTGCCTGTTCAGCTATTAAATCTTTATAGGGCATATTACTAGCATAATGGTACCCACAGACAAGATCTATAAGATCGATGTTTTCTCCAAAGGTATATTCATCTTTACAATCATATGATTCAATAAAAGAACCATCTGAACCAAGGCTACTACATTCTAAGGTATACCCCACTCCAAAAGAGTCAATATCTGTCATTACAAGATACAGGATTTTTTTATGATAATCTTTTTTTATACCCAGTTCAGAGGCAAGATTTATTGCTAACTTGATATCTCTTGTTGATGTATTATATTTCTCATCAAGTTCTTGAAAGAGTTCCTTTCTGGGGCTTATTGATAAGTCTGTGACTATAACATCAATAGGTTCCATGTTCCGAGCCATTTTTCCACCCCATATAGCAAATATTGGATAAGGGGGTGCATATATGATATTTAAATTTATGTTCAATCTATAAGAATCTATAAGCCTATAGACAGGTCATATTATAGATAGGTCACATAATGGGTTTTATCCCTTAAGAATACCGTATCCTATCAGCCTGAACCTGTTTGCGATTCTTCTGGAGATTGTTATCCTCGCGCCTACCTCAGCGCATATGGGCCTCTTCAGCACGCAGTCGACAAGGTTCTTGGATAGCTCTGCAACAACGCCTACTGTGGCGGCAGAATTCACGTTGAGCATGAGCGGCTCTGTCTTTTTGACAGGCTCTACCTTGAGGTCGTCTTTTACGCCTACCACTCTCTCAAGGAGGTGGACTTCAAGCTTTATCTTTGTCCATACAGGAGGGAGCTTGCCCTTGTTGCCCACGAGTGAGCCTGTGAGCTGGTCTGATTTCACGATTGAGGGGTCAAGGGTTGTCTGGAGGCCTATGCTTCCGCCCGGAACTACCTCATCAACCACAATCCCACCTGTTATGACGCTTGTTATCTTTGTTGTGAGAGGCTCGAAGAAGGTCTTGCCCTCTTTTTCTATCTTTATGCCTGGCTTTATCTCAACTTCCTGGCCGCTCTCGAGCCTGCCCTGGACAAGGGCGCCCCCAAGGATTCCGCCTTTCATGATGAGGGGGTCTGAGCCTGGTTTGTTGATGTCGAAGCTTCTTGCGACATACATCCTGGGCTCTGCGTCAGGATCTCTTTTTGGAGTTGGCATGTTATTCTCTATTGCCTCTATGAGAGCATCGATGTTGACCCTGTGCTGGGCTGAGATTGGGATGATTGGCACGTTCTCGTAGTCTGTTCCCTTCAGGAATGCCTTTATCTGGGCGTAATTGTCAAGTGCCTCTTGCTCAGATACGACGTCAATCTTGTTCTGCACTACGACCACATTCTTGATGCCTGATATCTGGAGGGCCATGAGGTGCTCTATTGTCTGCGGCTGGGGGCACTGCTCGTTTGCCGCAATTAGAAGGATGGCACCGTCCATTATTGTGGCCCCTGAAAGCATTGTTGCCATGAGGCTCTCGTGCCCGGGGGCATCGACGAAGCTTACTTTCCTTACAAATTCAGTCTTGACAGCATGCTTTTTGCAGGTTTCGGCTATGGTGTATGCCTCTGTGCCATCGCATTTTGGGCATTTCCTAAATATCGCGTCTGCATAGCCAAGCCTGATTGTAATGCCGCGCTTGACTTCCTCAGAATGTGTGTCTGTCCATTTGCCTGAGAGGGCCTGGACAAGAGTGGTCTTGCCATGGTCCACGTGCCCAATAGTACCAATATTTATCACTGGCTGGATTGATGGGGCACTGGTCATGAACTATTTTCCTCCTATTATAGATTTACTTTTTCTTGGCGGGCTTCTTCTCCTCGCCTTCTGGCTTGGGGTCGCCCACAAGCTGATCTTTACCTTCTTTTACTACCTTGAGATTGAGCTGGGTGATCTTTGAGTGGATTGTGCTTCCGCATACTGTCCTTCTTTTTCTGATGCCGGCAGGGGCGTCTTTTAGGCCAACTCCCTTTGTCATGAGAATCTTTTTTCTTCCAATTCCAGGAACATCCTTTCTCATGGGAAAGCCGCAGTAGTCTGAGCCGCCGCAGATCTCAAACTCATAGCCTGCCATGCCCAGCTTGTCTCCAAGCACCTTGTCACCTATCTTCAGGCCCAAGAGAGCATTCGCTTCAGGCTCTTTTATGGCTTTTTGTATGCACTTTCCGTCTTTCTGTCCAATTACAAGCTTGAATTCAACCATGTATATCCTCCTCATATATCCTTGTCAAAGGTGTAAATATCTGTGATAATAATCATATATCTGATTATATACCAACAAGATTAGAGAAGTTCCGCTCTCTTTAAAAAGGTTTTGGATGCCTGCATCCTTGAATTTTGGCGCGGATTAGTAATCCTTTAATATCCCGTCCAGCCTATTGTCCAGATATTGGGCTCTTGACCTTAGGTCGCTTTCAGGCACATCCCCAAAATATATTGTCCAGAGAGTTCTAAAATCCGGATTGCGATGCTTTAGGTATTTCTTAAAATTGAAGCCGCCAACAAGAGCTGCCATCTCTGATATTCTGCTGTGCTCCTCTTCGCTTGCGGTCTTGAATATTTTCCAGCTCTCTTTTTTCTTTAGCTTCAGCAGATCTTCTAGCTTATTTTGAATTGGAGACCTCCAGCCTTCCTTTTTTTCTTCATTTATCTTGTCAAATATCGTGTTGAAATTAACATCTGAGGTATAATAATGACTTATGGCAAGAGGCATGTAAAACTCTCCTATTTGTGTCCCAATCCCAGTTTCGATGTCAGTTAGTATATCATAAAGGCTCGCCATAGATGTGGGTAGTCGGATTTGCCTTATTAATTTTTGTGTTTAATAGACGTCGATATAATTCCTAATGTCAATATAAGTCATAATAGAAGGATATAAAATTCCTTAATATGGGCCATGGATTAGGATGTGTCCTGGGTTAGGATGAGTCATGGATTAGGATGAGTCATATATTGGGCGCCTTTTCCAGCGGCTCTTGAGCTAGCCCTTTATCTCCTTTATCAGCTGCTCTACCCTTTGGACAAGCTCATCTCTCGTGCCCTCGTTTACGATGTGGTAGTCTGCCATCGCAAGAGGACCACCCTGGTTGAGGTTTTGTATCTGTGAGCGGTCCCTTGATTTGGCCTCCTCAAGTGTCAGCGACCTGTAGACTGCTTTCTTGTCTTTTTCAGGGTCGTATTTCCTCTCCCCTGAGGTGAGGCGGGCATATCTTACTTTTGGGCTCGCATGGATTGCGATAACATAAAGGTCGTTCTGGTAGACTCCTTTAAGATAAGTATATTCCTCCCAGCTGTATAGGCCGTCAGCAAGGATATAGCTGTCAGATGGGAGGTGGGTGATTCGCTCGACAAGCTTTTTGGCCATCACGTCCATGCCCTGCTCTGCCCTTAACTCCTCGCGTATCTTTCTCTCATTGGCCTCGTTTACAGCCATGCCTCTTGCGAGCACTTCATCAAGCACTGCCTGGCCGAATCTCTCTTTATAGAACCCCTGCTTCTCAAACACAAGGCCTGCTTCGGTCTTTCCAGAACCAGGCATTCCCACAAGCGCGACAATCTTCATATCATTTCACCCCTGAAAGCCAAAGCAGCGCATGCCTTAAATAATTTTTGGTCCAGGATTAAATGGGATTACATGCCCACCCTGCCCAGCCCATTATACCCCGCCCCGCCAGGCAGAAAAGGGGTGTCCTGAAACCTATTTTTTGGATTGCTTACGATGGAGCACACAAATCAATAAAAATAAGCAGATCAATATAAGGGATGGTTTTCTAAAAAGGGAGGATAAAATGATGGACAGCTCGATAGATGGCAAGATGGACCGAAAAGATGTTGATGAAAATTTAGATGATAAGATCAGGCAGGGGCTTGAGCTTGAAGGGATACTTGTGGAGAACGGCTCTGGCTTTATCTCTAATGAGAAATGGGAAAGGGCGATGTATCTTATAAAGAATGGCGCTGAAGGAGATAATAACTGCGTGCTCTGCCTATCAGGGGATTCCCGTTATGAGATAAGGAAGGCTATTACCGGATGTTCTTACTGCAGCGGCCATGCGATGTATCTTTTGGTGAAGCAAAAATGAGAGAAGGATCTTTTGAGACTGAAAGTCTTGATTTTGAGAGGGAGAGGGGCCTTGAGGGAAAGCTTATTGTGATTGACGGCTCTGACGGCTCAGGTAAGACAGAGCAGACAAAGCGGCTGATTGATAGGCTTTGGCAGGAGGGATATAGCGTAAAGACCGTTAGCTTTCCCAGGTATGGGTATCCTGCTGCATCAGATGTGGAAAAATATCTCACAGGAAAGATGGGGCCTAAAGAGAGCATCGAGCCAATGAAGGTTGCTGGCTTTTATGCTGCTGACCGGGCAGATTTTGCGCCTGTGCTCAAGAAATGGCTTGATGATGGGCATATTGTGGTCTCGAACAGGTACACCACCTCAAATGTGGGCCACCAGAGCATAAGGTATCCCACCTGGGAGATGAGGGACCTGTTTGTGGAATGGCTTTTGGATTATGAGTATAACCAGCTTGGAATACCCCTGCCTGACGCAACCATAATCTGCCATGTGCCTTATGAGGCTGCTGCAAGGAACATAATTATGAAGGATGCTGGCAGGTCTGACAGGAATTATCTGCAAGGCAAGAAGACTGACATACATGAGAAAGACAGGAACCACCTGATGAATGCGATTGAGGCATATCACAGATATGCCCAGACTCTTCCAGGCTGGCACCTTGTGGAGTGCGCTCTCAATGGGGATATGTTGTGCTATGCTGATATCCACAACAGTATCTGGAAGATAGCCGAGCAGGTCATCAGGCAGTGATATCATGGACCAGGCAGTTATGCCCCATGAATAAGTAAATTTAGTTTATAAGTAGATTAAGTTTAGCGGGAATAATATATGATTAATAACTTTAAGGTGGAAAGAAAAATGGAAAATGGGCATTCAAAGATTTATATTGCGTATGATATGGCTAACGGGATGACCTTTATAGGTTATACAGATATAAAAGGAAACGGCATAGTTCTTGAGGAGATAGTGGTCACGAACACCGTGCCTCACATAGGGGTACCTGGCTCAGAGGTATTAGAAGTAAGAGAATACTATAAAGGCATTTACAAAGAGGTTGCGAATAAATTAGACCATAATAAGCTTGGGAGAGAACCAAATCCTAAGATGGAGGATAAGTGCCTTACAAAATGGTACTTGGGATATGATATTCTGAAGGATTAGGATTAACCTTCAGTTTCAGGGAAAAATTTATAAACTTCTTACAGGATAAGCTAGGTATGGGGGGCTTTGTGCTTGTTGACGGGATGGATGGCTCAGGAAAGGGAGTCATCATGGATTCTTACCGCGAATGGGCCAAGGAGAAAGGCCTGAAAGTTCTAGAGCTGAGGGATTACTGCTTACAGAATGGCAGGCTGCCCGAGCCTGAAGACATAGGCGATTATGATCTTATCATCTCAGGAGAGCCCTCTTATGGGGGGATTGGAAGAGAGATAGTTGATGAGATGATAACGAGCAACAAGCGGGAGTATTCTGTCACCTCAACATCATGGGCTTTCTCGCTTGATAGGGAAGTGCTCTACAACCGCGTCATCATCCCAGCGCTCAAGCAGAACAAGCTTGTCATCCAGGAGAGGGGCGTGCTAACTTCCCTAGTGTATCAGCCTGTGCAGGGCAGGATCACTCTAAGAGAGCTTATGGAGATGCCAGGAAACAGGCTTGCCCTAAAGCATGCTCCTGACCTTCTGCTCATCACAAAGGTTGATCCAAAGGTGGTTATTGAGCGGCTCCAGGTGGATAACAGGATTGGGCAGGCTATATTCCACACCCTCAATTTCCAGCGCACCATAGAGGAGAGGTACAACAGCCAGTGGCTCAAGAGCCTGTTTGAGAGGTTCAACACCAGGATTGTGTATGTGGACACGAATCCTCCAAAGACTATTGAGGAGACAAAGCTTGAGGCAAGAAATATCCTTGAAGAGTTTATTGCAGGAAGGAAGCAGTAAGCCTCTTTCATAGGTATTCTTAATAAGCGTTGATGATTAACAAGCAGGGATAATATATTATTTCTAATATATTATGTACTAAAAAGAAAAAAAGGTTTTCTTCCTACCCTAACATAAGGCCCTCAAGCATTCCTACCTCTCCGACCTTTACTATGTCTGAATCCTCGCAGCCCACATAGCTTCTCTTTCCCACATGGAACTCGTAGTCTTTATCTACTGTGTCAAGGTCTATGTTGTAGTCCTGCCTGCCTCTGCCTGTCCTCTCGACAAGCATCTGGACAGTTCCCCCTGGTGATTGTTTTATTGTGTATTTGAGGTTCAGATATACATCATATACTGTTCCATTTTTCTCAAGGCTTATTGCCCAGGGGACTGTGTAGCCCTTCTGGCCTACTCCCATGCCCTCTATTGTTTGTTCCAGCCTTCCGATGATACTTCCTTTGATTGCCATAATGCATGGTGTACGGCCTGGAGTTATAGGCTTTCAGATAATATATTGTTATGCATTCGAATATTTTGCCCCCCTAATATACACAACAGGATTTCATATATGCCCTAGAGTGAGCTTTTGGAAGTAGAAAACACAAGTAACTTATGAGAGATATAAAAACGAAAACAGGAAGATGAAAACCGAGATAGGAGGATAATATCGCTGGAGGCAGGAGAGATTCAGAGGCTATTTTCCAATCACTCTTTATTTTCCTGCTCTTCTTTGCAGAAATCCCCTAGCTTTTTGTTGCAGAGAATAGTCTTGTAGCTTATGTTCTTTTCCAAATCTATCACCAAAACTTTTTCCTGGGAAAATGCCCTTGGAACTGATTTTCTAATCCGCATCACTTGTATTTAAGTAATGTGGAAATTGAAAATATATTATCCAGTGCGACACCATTGGAGCGGTGGAACAAAGATTCACTGATATCAAAAGGATTTAATCAAATCCAAAAGAAAGCAAGAGATTTGGCAAGGTTTAAAAGAAAATCGGCGTTACCCTAGCCACATGCAGAACCATATTGAACACGCCTACCATTATACCTCCTGTTTCAGGCTAGATGATATACTGCTTGCCAGCTCGCTATGGGCTAACACAGACCCATATTCCTGCAGCCTGGAGGCTGCAAAGAAGGCCAAAAACGAGGCTTCCGGAAGGGTTAAGGATATTGTGAGACATGACCTGTACCTGGTGTGCCTGCTTGAGCCAGAGGATTCTGGCTGGACAGAAAGCGGGCTATTGAAAAGCCTGCTTTCCCATACCACCAGAGATGTCTTAATCAAGGTGCCTGTCATTGAGAGAGATGGCGCATTTTTGAGGGATGCTATCCCTCTTGCTAATTATTTTGTCAAGCCAAGGGCAGGAGAAGACTATGAGCTATTTAGGGACAAGATGGATTATTATTGCCACTTAAAGGATCTCTCTTACCCTGAGCTGGTTGGAAAAAGATTTTACAGGGATTATATTGAATCTACGACAAGGCTGGAGAATTATGACGGCTCTTTTAGGGCACCAGAATTGTGGCTACCCCAGAATACTCCATTAAAAAAGCTGGATATATTCAAGCTAAAGAGGGGGCTGTTCAGCCGGAGAGGGGGTTCTTATCATCGAAGTTCTTGAACTCGAAGAGCCTGCTCAGGCCGTGGCTTACGATTTTTCCCTCATCTGATGAGATTTTTATGTTGAGCACATCCATGCTCGGGCTGATGAATGTGATATTCCAGACCTGGCCTGCCTCTATGTTCTGGAGCACGAGTATCTGCTTGTCAGAGCGGATATGGGGATACTCCTCTTTTGTGAGGCCGGCTGCTGTTTCCAGCGCCTGCTCTGCGTCAAGGATTATTTTCTCTCTGTCAAGCGCCTTTACTGCGGTCTCGTCTTTCTTGAATACCTCTGACTCAGGCATCATCTGGATCTGCTCGTCGAGCTCGAATACAGTTACCATGTTGCGCTCTGGGCTGTAGTAGCCTATCTGCCATGCCTCGAAGCCCTCTTTTTCCCTCATGGTAAATGCGTGGGCCAGGAAAGAAGTAGGGTTCTGCTTTGCCCACTTGCTGTATTCCTTGCTCGCCTCAATCCTTTCTATGGCGTCGGTTACTTTCATGGGCTTTTCCAGATTGCATTATTGTATTTAAACCTTGCTGTCTCTATAGCGTTGTAGAATAGGTAGGATGATAGCATGTTGTTTTGAGAATTCATGATTCCTGAGCCTGTGTCAGCACACTTCCTGGCAGCCGTTATGGCCGTAGCATATCGGAATGCAGTTGCTAAGTGGGTCCCAGGTATCGCATTGGGAGAGCCGTTTTTGCTCCATACATGCCCTGCAGTCACTTCCGCAGCAGTCGCTTGGCGCATTATACGCATTTTCGCCAGAATCATAATCACATATCCCGTTGCAGTTGTAGCTTTCTGTCTTGAGGCAGACAAGTATATTATTCCCGCTGGAGGTGAGGATGATTTTCTTTGCTCCCTTGTTTGGGTTGGTAAAGTCCAGGGCTATATCGACCGGAGAGTAAAAGACTATTGGAGAGACTGCGCCTGTGGAATCCTTATGCCAGAAGATGATTGTGCGGTTTGAGACAGAGGTAGGCGACCTGTCAAGTGTTATATTGACTACGTTAGCGGGCAGGGACTGCTCAAATGCGAGCGAGGAGGTTTCTCCCATGTAGCTTAGCTTGTTTATGGATTCTATAAGGGAGTTTCCGAATCTCTCTATCTGCGCCATCTCCACCTCGCTTGACTGGCGGAATATCTGGTTTGAGAATGCGTATATCAGGCCGGTGGTGAAGAGTATCGCAAATGCTATCACGAGCATCATCTCGAATGAAGCCTGACCTCTTTTTTCCATGACAATATACCAAGCGCCTTATTAGAATATATATGTTGCGCTTTTGCATGGCTCTGCGATTATATCTGGGCGTTGATTTTTCAGGCAGATTCCTTTTTTTAGTAGCCTGAGAAGCTTTCTGACAGTATGCTTTCTTTTGGCATGCCCATTTTCGCGAGAAGGGCAGATACTGCAGATACCATCGCGCCAGGTCCGACTATCATGAATATGTAGGAGGCATAGCCGGGCAGATATTCCGTTATCAGCTCTTCTGATATGTGGCGCTTCTCGCCGTCCCATGCAGGGTCGTCAGTCATCGTGAATATTGTGCTGAGGAAGGTGTTCTTCTGCTCAAGCTCATTCAACTCGTCAAAGAAGGCTGCGGATTGCCTATTCCTGCTTGAGTAGAGGAGGGTGATGTTATGGGGCAGTTTGTTTTCTGATGCGTGCCTAAGCATGCTGATGAAGGGTGTTATTCCTATGCCCCCTGCTATCATAACTATGGGCTTGGCGGATGATTCAGGCATGACAAATTTGCCGCCTATGAACTTTACATCAACCTCTGTACCTATTGGAAGCTCTGCAAGCGAGCGCTTGAAGGCAGAGTCGCTCATCCTTGTGGCTATGGCAAGTGTGTTTTTCTCGCCGGGAGAATTCACAATCGAGAGTGCCCTCATTATGCCCTTCTCATCAGTGTGAGGCGGGTTTATGAGCGAGAGTATTATGTGCTGGCCAGGCCTGAATGATGGCGATGGAGTCACCTCCAGCTCAACCATGATGGTGCCGTCTGCTATCTCTTCTCTTTTCCGTATCCTTGATATCATTTTTTTGCCCTATAATCCCCTGAGAACAATCCATATATAAATTTTCTTGATATATTATACCAGTTAATTTTATATAAGACCCTATTAATAATAAGGAAAAATACTAGGAAAAATAAAAAGGGGGTTTTGGATATGGAATTTAATGAGTATCAGAAGCTGGCGATAAAAACTGCCGTGTATCCGTGTGTCGGGAAGAATTTTGTTTACCCTACGCTGGGGCTTGCCGGAGAGGCAGGCGAGGTGGCTGAGAAGGTCAAGAAGGTATTCAGGGACAGCAACGGCGAGATGACTGCTGAGCAGAAAGAGCTGCTGGTAAAGGAGCTTGGCGATGTGCTGTGGTATGTGAGCGCAATAGCTCATGAACTTGGGACAGACCTTGATGATGTGGCGCAGCAGAACTTAAAGAAGCTGCATGACAGAATGGAGAGGGACAAGCTCCACGGCTCAGGCGATAAGAGATAAAGTATTTAAATGGGAGGAAAATACTATTATCTTAAGTTTGATATGCCCTGGTCGTGGTCTTTCTCGCCTTTGAGGCAAACCACGTCCTTTGATCAAATAACGGAAATCCAGGATTTCCGTGCGCAAGAAATGCCGAGCATTTCCTTGCGCTTTAGAAAAATTTGCGGGGGTGGCAGAGCCGGTCAAATGCGTAGGACTCAGAATCCTATCCCTTAGTGGGTGCGCGTGTTCGAACCACGTCCCCCGCATTTTTTATTTCTAAGAGTTATCCCAAATAAGAATCTTAATAATAATCCCTGATAATAATATTTCTGATGATAGATAAGGAAGTATGATAGATAAGAAAGGGGGATGGATAATAGGAGATAATAGATAAAATATTATAGACTATAAAAAATATGAAAGTATAAAAAACAATCCATGCAGATTAGGTCTTATTTCTTTTTCTTGCCTTTGTTTTTCTTACTGTTCGCTTTTCTGTGGTTCCAGTAATCCTGCGAGCTATTGAATTTTGGCTGCTTGCTCATTTTTATCCTCCTTTGCAATTTTTAAGATTAAAAGCTGTTTTTGCCCTGTCTTTTTTCCATCCTTCTCTGCTTCCTGTTTTTTCGCCCAGGGTTTCCTCCGGGTTTAGGGCCCTGATAAGGAGGGTTCTGGCTTGAAGGACGATTTTGGCTTAAAGGATGATTTTGATTTGTGCCTGGATGCGTGGTCTCATTTCTGACATGTTCACCACCAGCTGCCTGCATGCTTTCCATCTTCTTCCTGGCCTCGATGTCCTGCCGGGTGGGCTTGGTCTGATACCTGTTTTTGGGAGGGATTGACGAGCTTTTTCTCTGAAAAACCCTGCTGGAACCTCCTCTAGGATGCGTGTTTGAGAAGTCGCTCTTGGTCTTTCCTGTGCGAGAGACACCCTCAGGCCTCCCCCTTCTTGATCCGCCAGGCTTTGCCTTGTAGGGCAGCCTCTCATGGTCTCCTGCCTTGGCCTCTTCTATCATGAGGCTGCTGTCCTCAAGGATATCCCTGAAATAATCTTCGTCTGCAGGCGTGACAAGCGTGATGGCGTCTCCCTCTGCCCCTGCCCTTGCGGTCCTTCCTATCCTGTGGATGTATTCGCTTGCTGTCTTTGGCACGTCAAAGTTGAATATGTGGGTGATGTTTCTTATGTCCAGGCCTCTTGCGGCAACGTCTGTTGCGACAAGCACCCTGATATTGCTCTGCTTCAGGAGCTCTATTGCCCTAAGCCTCTTGGCCTGCGGCAGGCCCCCATGGATTGGGATTGCTTCTATGCCCTGCATTTTCAGGTTTCTTGTAAGCGCGTCGACGTGTCTTCTTGTCGCGCAGAATACAAGTGCAAAGCCGTCTGATTTTGCCTTCAGCAGGTGGACGAGGAGAGAGAATTTGGCCTCTTGTTTCAGCAGATAGTATACCTGGCGCAGATGGCCCTTGTCAACATATGCTTCTGTCTTTACATAGACCGGATTTTTGAGATATTTGCCTATTACTTTCCTTATTTCAGGAGGTATGGTGGCTGAGAAGAGCATGGTCTGCCTAGCTCCGGGCATGTAGGACATTATTTTCTCGACATCATTGATGAAGCCCATGTCCAGCATCCTGTCAGCCTCATCAAGGACAAGCCATCTTACGCTTCCCATCTTCATTGTGCCTCGCTTCAGGTGGTCAAGCACTCTTCCGGGAGTGCCCACCATCACCTCTGCTCCGTGCAGCTCCCTTATCTGGGCGTTCATTGAGGCTCCGCCGTATATTGCTGCAATCCGTAGATTGAGGTAAGCTGAGAACTGGGATAGTGCGTCTTTTACCTGGACGCATAGCTCTCTTGTAGGGGTAAGCACAGCAAACTGGAGGCCTTTTCCCCTGTCTATTTTCTGGAGAATGGGAAGGCCGAAGGCTGCTGTCTTTCCAGAGCCTGTACTAGACTGGGCAACACAGTCATCCCCCTTTATTATGCATGAGATGCATTTCTCCTGTATGGGGGTGGGCTCTTTGTAGCCCATCTCTGTTATTGCTTTCACAAGCCTTTTATCTACTCCCAGATCTTCAAAACCAGCCATTATTTCTTCACCTGTACCTTATCTATCCTACTTCCCTTTATAAATCCTCCATTTAGTGCATTGATAAACCAAAACCTTAATAAAAATACTTAGCTTATCTGTTATCATAGGGGTGGTTATATAGGAATTATGAAATGCTTGCCTGGCATTATACTAGGATTATATTATCCTAATATTATCATAAGCGGCGAGAAATTATGGACGGAAAATTATGGTAATAGACTATTCAATCAATGATGCCCCTGAGCATCTTCTTGGCGAGGAGAATGAGGTAGACCACAAGGCAGTTGTGCATATTCTTGACAGGGTAGATGCCCCCATCATAAGGGAGCTTGTCTCACCTTATTCTGATAAGGAAGAGAGGGTGTATGTGTATGACCGCACTGAGACTGGCGACGAGCATAGGATTGGCTTTTTCGGGGATTGGGCGCCGACAGTGATTTCAGGGCTCAACAGCTATCACGGATTCAATTTGCCTTTCAGGGAGAAGTATATAGAGGAGTATTCATACTCAAGGCTGGCTCACCTGATGTGCACTCTAGACCGGTCTGTGATGTTTGGTTTCGAGAACAGGCACACTGCGAGCAGCAAGATAAGGAATCTGAATGCATGCGCCAAGGGGCTTCTCTACCCTGAGATGGGCCTGGACTACATGCTCCTTAAGGATGTTGTAGAGGAGAAGGCAACCTCAAGAGACCTGTTATTTCAGGTAAAGCAGAATGCGCTGGAGCTAGCAAAGAAGGTTAGGCAGGACCAGCATTCCCATGTTGTGAAGGACGCAGAACCGCATAATTTCAAGTATGTTGACAAGCTAAAGGATATGTTTGGCGACAATCTTGTGTCTGTCATGCTTTACGGCTCGTCAGCTGTTGGCGAGGGCAAGGATTTTGACAATATAGTTATCCTGAAGAATCTTCCCCCAAACCTCTATGAGATGATAAGCGGCACTGGGCCATCTTTTAACGAAGGAAAAAAGGAAGTTGGATTCATCTTCATAAATGAGGATATTGCAGAGAAGTTCTTTTATGTGAATGTGAGCAATCATCTTTTTGCAGAGAGCGGAAAGGTGCTGTATGGAAGCATCCAGCTTCCTGTTGAGAGCATGGATTACATGGTTAGGAAAGAGAGGTATCACTCTGGATTTGGCTCAACCAAGAATATCAGCGGGGTTAATATGGGCTTTAAGGATGAGGACCTCATGACGTACATGTTCTACAAGGACCTGGGCATTGAGATGCCATGGCCTGCTGAGGGCAGGGAGAAGAAGTTCCTATTGGCAGACCCTGACAAGGAGGGGCTTTATGAGTATTTTGCGAAGCTGCCCAGGTTTACGCTCCAGGGGCTCATATTCAACAAGAATAACAGGAAGATTGACAAGACCATCCTTATGGCCATGCTGAAGGATGAGTTCGGCTATGAGGTGATGCCCCACAGCACAGATCCCTCATATATCGCTGACCAATTGATTGCGGCAGTGGATGCCAGCGCCAAGATTATCGGCAAGTATTACGAGCCCTGCCAGCAGCAGAGGAAGAACGAGCATATAATTACTATTGATGACACCATAAGCGAGGAGATTGGTGTGTCATCTGCGGAAGTTGACGGCAATAAGGTATGGGTTTTTGGGAGGAGACGGCCGCTTCTTCCCGGCGATAATGTTCCAGCCCAGATATTGCATGAAGGCGACAAGGGCTATGATTTCAGGATGAGAAAAGCGGCTCTGCTGGGAAAGCCGGATGATGTGCTGATAGCAAAGCGGATCTGAGAGTGAGGGATTTTAAATAAATTAATTTTAGGGTGATGGATCTTAGGGGGATGAACCTTAAAGGGATTTGAGTGCAATCGAGGGAGATTCAGCCCAGCGAGAGGGGGTGAGGAGAGAATGGGTATTGAGATGCTTTCAGGGGAGATTGAAAGGATTAATTCTGAGGATATAAAGATGTTTGCAGTTTTAGCGCTAATGCATGCTGATCCAAAGTTTTGGACAGCGCCATGCAGCAGCACCGGAAAGTATCACCCTCCTGAAGACCAGGGTGAGGGAGGCATCATAAGGCATCTCATAAAAGGGACTGCTGTTGTAGAGGAGTTCGCAAGGAGGGCCAGGTTCAGCCCGCTTGAGAGGGATATTGCGATTGCCTCATTCCTGCTCCACGACATCTGCAAGCAAGGCGCCCCGCCTTGGGGAGAGCACACTGATTACACGCATGGCATGATAGCCTATGACTGGCTCAGACAGTTCCCTCTTCATGATATGTATGCAAAGCAGGCAATACTTGACGGAGTGAGGTATCACATGGCCCCTTGGTGCTATGTTGTCTCACCATTCGGAAGAAAGGAAGGCAGGGCCTTTACCCAGGATGAGATGCTGGCAAACCTCAACGAGGTCGCAAGAGCCCTTGTATCTCCAAGCAGGATAGAGCTTGCTGTAAGAGAGGCAGACTACTGGAGCACAAGGCAGGGCATGTCGTATATGCCTGGTTATACAATAGTCCAGGACAGGAGGGTTCATGACTCGCCTGAGGAATGGATGGGGGAGCTAAACAATCTTTCTGCCCAGGTAAATAAAGACAATGACAAATAAGGACAGGTACATATAGTTCTACATGACCTATTTCCACTAAACCTAATTCCACCAAACCTATTTCAACATGACTTATTTCCACCAAAATTATATATACCCCTTTTCTTGAGAGCCATTGCATGGCAGACATTATTGAGGTGGTTGTGAAGCCTGGCTCAGGAAAGAGCGAGGTGGTAGGCTTTGAGGAGGGCGAGAAAGGCATCCTGAGGGTTAACCTTAAGGCCCAGCCAAAAGACGGCAAGGCGAATCTTGAGCTCATAAAGCTTCTCACAAAGCACTTCGGCAGGCAAGCCAGAATTAAGTCAGGGCACACAGGAAAGCGAAAGCTTATAGCGCTTGAATGAGACTTTTTTCTGAGAGTTTTGAAGCCTTGATTACAAGTTCCTGACAAACTAAAAGTTGTTATTGGGCAGGGGAAAACAATCTTTTTATACCCTTCTTTTTTCTTAAGAGAACCATGCAAACAAATCAAAATATCTGCCCGGAGTGCGGCGCCCCAGTGGTGTTCCAGGAGGGCTGCTGCCACTGCCCCTGCTGCGGCTGGTCCATGTGCAGTTAGAATTCTTGAGGTGAGACACCTAGACCATTATTTATGGGTTCTTGATCTAATGGGTTCTTGATTTCATGCAAGACAGGCCTGTACTTAGACTACACCAAAACATATCTTGTCATTTAGGGATATTATAGACGGGGGAATATCTTATAGGAAGATTATTAAGGGGATATCTTGGTCAGATTTACCTGATGTGGAAAGATAAGAATTTCTGTCAAAGAAATAAAAAATGAAATAAATAAAAAGAATAATATAAAGAAACTACTTATCGCTTCTTGGCTTTCTTCTTTCTGCCGCCCCTTGCCATCTTGGCTCTTGAGATGTCTCCATTTCTATCGACGAAATAGAGATATCCTGCGGCTTTCTTGACGCCTACTTTAGCAACTTTTTCTGCCATTTTGGTTTACCTCTCTTTTGTTTTATGTTTAGTGCGAACTAAACACTATAGACGACAATAATCCCCATTTATATACTTTTTGCTTTTGATGTCGTCTGAGAAAACAGATTTGGCGCTCTGATTATAAGTTATAATCTAAATTTGACCAAAACCCACTACTGGTGGCGCTTCCGACGCTGAACTGGTGATTTTGCGGGTTTACCCCTCAGGCGGATGGTTATCTGGGGAGAGGTTCTCCTCTCGCTCCGGATTCTTGCCATCTTGACAGCCCACACAAGGAAGATTGCCAGCATATAGCCTGCTATTACGCCTGCAAAGAAATACATGTAGTTTGGTATCTCAATTATGGACAGCTTCTTTTCTCCGACTGGCTCGAGGTAAAGGTCGAAGCTTGAGAGCTCAAGAGAGAGCTCGGAATAGAGGAGGGCTGAGCTCGGGTCTGTCTCTTTGAGGCTCTGGGCGTATTCATAGTAGCTGTAGCCGAGTATTGGAAATACATCTCTTCTTGTTTCCTTGATGATTGTCTCCCTTGCTTTCTCTATCTTGTAGTCGAGAACTCTCGCAAAGTCTTTCTCTGTCAGGCCTATCGCGTTCATCACCAGGTTTGTCCGGGCATTTACCTTGGAGGCCCTGAATATGCATTCCTCATATCTCATCTCCTCATAATCTTGGTTTGCTGATTCCAGCTCTGACTGGAGTGATTCCATGGAGATCTGCACTATTGAGCGGATATATTGTATCCTCTCATCAGCCTCTGAGATCTTGTCAAGGCAGAATCTTGCAAGAGTCTCCTCCTTTATGTCGAATTCCCTTCCGCCCTGCCCGAAGAAGTTTGACCAGTAATAGGCTGAGTACACTCGCTCTATTGCGAGGGAGACAGAGTATGTCGGTTCGTCAAGGCTTGATGAGTTGAGCCTTTTGGCCGCGGACTCCAGATAATCGCTAGCTTCCGCAAGCCTCTCGCTCACCACAAGGTATGTCTGAAGGTCGTTTATTGTGTCGTAGCTGTAGCTTTCCAGCCTCATAGTTAGGCCTTTTATGTCCACTTCTGTCGAGTTTATGAGCATGCTGAGATCTTTTGAGGTCAGGTTGCTCTGGGTGAGGGACAGGTATCTGTATCTGACGTTGGCGCCGTAGCAGAATGAGGCAGAGGAGTAGTAGAATCCTTTTTGGTAGTTGAGATCTGCCTGGCGGGTGAGATTCTCCGCCGCCCTCATCTCACCATAGAAATCATCGTCTTCATCAGGCATCTCAAGCATGCTGAGGAGTTCTTGGCTCCGTCTGCAGAGATCGAGTGAGATGTTCTTCATGATTTCGCTGTACATGGGGGATATCTCCACATTGCCGTCAAAGCCAGGGTATATCTTTCCTGTAAGCTCATACACCATGTCATCTATATCGGCAATCTCCACCACTTCTATATTCCTGACCAGCCCGTATTCAACCAGGTCTATTGTTATATTTGTGAAGTTCAGCCTGGTCTGCTCAGAGAGGGAGAGATCGTCAAGTTCTGCATATCTGGTTCCCTCAGGGATAAGGACTTTTGTCAGCCCTGCTCTTTCTGCAGCATCTATCTTCTGCTTGATTCCGGCGACTGGGCCTATTATGCCTCCAGAGTTTATCGTGCCTGTGGCTGCGATGGTCTTATCCATGGTGAGCCTGTCTAGCGCGATTATGGTAAGTGCTGTCGCAGGGCCGCCTGCAGACGGACCCCCAATTATTGGAGAGCCTGATTTGATCACATAGTAGAAGTCATAGCCTGTGCAGTCCATGTCCAGGAAGTCGCATGCGTATTCCTGCGCCATCCTGAAAGAGACCTGTGTGTCTACATTTGTGAGGGGAAATGTTGAGATAAATACCCTTCCGGAGCCTGGCTTTACCTCAAGCTCAAGGTCTGCCTCTGTGCCTATCAGCTCCCCGCCGGACTTTGAGACTGCCAGAAGCTTCATGCTGATGGCAAGCGAGCCAGGGATTATTAAAAGAATCATCATGACTAGCATGAATGCGACAGGTAGTGATGAAAACCTCTTTTTGCCCATCCCCCTAACTCTCCCCCTTATATATATAAGCCTTGTGAATTTTATACTTCAGATAGTATATATTATATGATGATAATTGATGATGATGACCTGAAAATCAAATGGGTGCAGGATTCTAAAGATTTATATACAACCTTTCCCTAACTTTCCTAAAACATATAATGAGAGGAGGTATCATAAAATGGCAATTGGAGTGATAATAGCGGTTGCTGCTGTAGCAGGCGTAGCGCTTTTCCTTATCGGTGGATATAATGCGCTTGTGGTGATGAGGAACAGGGTGAGGAACGCAGAGAGCCAGATAGATGTCCAGCTCAAGAGAAGGTATGACCTTATCCCCAACTTAGTTGAGACAGTGAAGGGCTATGCCAAGCACGAGAAGTCGCTTTTCGAGAATGTGAGCAAGGCGAGAGCCGCCTGGACAAACGCGACCACAATAAGCGAGAAGGCCAATGCTGGCAACATGATGGCTTCTGCATTGAAGTCGCTGTTTGCGGTGGCTGAGAATTATCCCACACTCAAGGCAAACGAGAATTTCATGATGCTCCAAGAGGAGCTGTCAGGAACAGAGAGCAAGATTGCATATTCAAGGCAGTTCTACAATGACAGCGTGCAGAGCTACAACACCTCGATAGAGCAGTTCCCTACAAGCATAATTGCAGGGATGTTCAAGTTCGCAAAGGCGGATTTCTTCGAGATGGATGATGGGGAGAAGAAGCCTGTGAAGGTCAAGTTCGACTGAGCTGTTTTCTTTTTTTATCTGTTTCTTTTAGTTTTATTAATTTCATTTAACGGACTGGCTAGAAGTCTTTCTTATTTTTTGATATTAAGAAAAAGGAAAAAGAAAAAATAAAATAACAAGTATGCTTGGCTTAATCGCTCTGGCCCTCTTCCTCTATCTTTAGGCCCTTCCTTTCCCTGATCTGCTGGATTACCTTGCCCTGCAGCTCGTCTGGGAGCTTCTCGTAGATCTGGTCTACCAGGAAGTATGCGCCTCTTCCGGAGGTGATGCTTCTGACTTCTGAGGCTAGGCCGAACATCTCTGCCACGGGAATCTTGCCCTTGATTACTATGTGGTCGCCTTCCTGGTTGGTCTCGAGCAGCTGGCCCCTCTTGTTTGAGACAAGCTTGATGATGTCTCCTAGGAACTCGGCAGGCGCCTCGAACTGCAGAGTCTGCCTGGGCTCGTAGAGCACAGCTCCTGAGTTGAGGATTGCGCCTCTTATACCTTCCCTTACCGCAGGATAGAGCTGGGCCGGGCCTCTGTGGATTGAGTCCTCGTGGAGCTTTGCGTCCATGATGCTTACCTTAAGGCCGATGCAGGGCTCTCTTGCGATGGGTCCTGCTCCCATGACATCCTCGAACATCTCTATGATCATCTCTATGATCTCTCCGATGTGGATGACTCCTTTGGTGCTCTCAACAAGGATGTTTCCCTTGTAGATGTCTACAATGCTCTTGGCCTCCTTTAGTTCCCAGCCTAGAGAGGTAAATTTCTCAACCTGCATCTGCTCTTTCTTTTTAACCTTGCCCTCGAAGATCTCGCCGTTCTTTATGGCTTCAACCACTTCCCTGCTGAGGGGCTCGACCACGAAGTAGAGCTTGTTGTGCTTGTTGGGGCTTTTTCCCTCGAATTCTCCGTTGGTCTTCTTTGTGGCTGTCTCCCTGTATACCACGATGGGCTTGCTGGTCTTGACATCCACACCCTTCTCGCTCTTGATTCTGTTCTCTATGATCTCCAGGTGGAGCTCGCCCATGCCTGACATGAGGTGCTCGCCGGTCTCCTCATTGATCTGGATGAGGATTGTGGGATCCTCTTTCTTTACTGTTCTCAGCACTTCGATGAGCTTGGGCAGGTCTGAGGCTTTTGTGGCCTCGATGGCCTTTGTGACGACTGGCTCGAATAGGTGCTTGAGCGCTTCGAAGCCCACCATGTCCTGGGCGCTTGTGACCGTCTCGCCTGCATAGATTCCCTTCATGCCCACAAGGCCTATGATGTTTCCTGCAGGGACAGCGTCCACTATTTCTCTCTTTGGGCCGTTGTAGATTGCCACCTGCTGGAGCCTGAATGATTTCTGGCTGCCTACGAGAGTTAGCTCCTCGCCCTGTCTGGCTGTGCCTGAGAAAAGCCTGCCTGCAGCTACCTCTCCCGCGTATTTATCCACCACTATCTTGGTGCAGACAAATGCGACCGGACCATTGGGATCACAGTTGAGAATAGCCTGTCCTGCCTCTGATTCTATATCTCCCCTCCAGATCTTTGGAATCCTGTAGATTTGTGCCTGCTTGGGGTTGGGATGGTGCTGGATGACCATGTCCAGGATTACCTCATGCAGAGGTGCCCTCTCAGCGAGGCTCTTGAAGTTTTCATTTCCGTATGCGTCAAGGATGTCCTTGAACGAGAGGCCCTTTTTCTTCATGTATGGCACGCTCATCGCCCACTTATGGATGGCTGAGCCGAAGGCTACGCTTCCGTTGTTGACGTCCACCTGCCATATCTTCTTGAATTCAGGCTCTGCTATCTGGTCTATGAGCTTGTTCACGTTCATGATGATCTTGATGAATCTCTCCTGCATCATCTCTGGTGTGAGCTTGATCTCCTTGATGAGCCTGTCCACCTTGTTGATGAATAGAACTGGTCTTACTCGCTCCTTTAGGCTCTGCCTGAGCACGTTTTCTGTCTGGGGCATGATTCCCTCGACAGCATCCACCAGGCAGATTGCGCCATCAACTGCCCTCATTGCCCTTGTGACCTCTCCGCCGAAGTCCACGTGGCCGGGGGTGTCCATGAGGTTGATGAGGTAATCCTGTCCGTCTACCCTATGGACCATCGATGCTGCGCCTGTGTCGATTGTGATTCCCCTGTTCTGCTCATCTTCATGGAAGTCCATGACACAGAGCTGGCCTGCGAGCTCTTTGCTTATCATTCCAGCTCCTGCAAGCAGGTTGTCAGAGAAAGTTGTCTTTCCGTGATCGATATGCGCTATCGTGCCTATGTTCCTGATTTTCTCAGGCTTGTCCATGATTTCAGTTACTTTTTCCGCTAGTTTTTCTGCCATTTCATTTCACCTTGAGTTTTCAATCCTGTTTTTTGTTTTGGTATGATATAAAATATGAGCTAAAACCCCTCATACCTTGAGTATTTTCCTTATTTTTTCTATAACCTTCGCGCTTTCGCTTATGGGTGAGCTCACGTCCACCTCGTGGAGGATTCCCTCTTTCAGGTAGTAATTGATGAGCGGCGCTGTCTTATTGGCGTATTCCGCAAGGCGGATCTTAATTACTTCTTCCTTCTCATCATCTCTCTGGTAGAGCTCTCCGCCGCATCTGTCGCAGACCCCTTCCTTTTTAGGGGGAATGTTCCTTATGTGGTAGATGGCTCCGCAGCCCCTGCATGTCCTTCTTCCAGACAGGCGGTCCAGGATTACCCTGTCCGGCGCCACAAGGTTTAGGACAGCGTCGATCTTTGCGATTTTCTTGAGGGCATCTGCCTGGGGTATTGTCCGAGGGAATCCGTCAAGGATAAATCCATTCCCGCAGTCGGGCTGCTTTATCCTTCCGCCGAGCATCTCCAGAGTTATCCCGTCAGGGACAAGCTGGCCTGAATCCATGAATACCTTTACAGCCTTGCCTACCTCTGTGTTGTCCCTCATGTTTTCCCTGAACATCTCACCTGTCGAGATGTGGGGGATGCTAAATTCCTCTGCCATCAGGGTTGTATAGGTCCCTTTACCCACACCGGGAGCGCCGAGCGCTATAATTTTCATTTTTGAATCACTCCAACACACAACCAGCCTCAGTATTTCCTGAAGTGGATGTGCTCATCCGGCTTTATCCAGTCAAGCAGCTCCTCTTTCCTGAACCAGAGGGCGATCTCCTTTTTCGCGTTCTCAGGTGTGTCTGAGGCGTGGATGAGGTTGATGACAGGCCTGTTTGAGGCGTTCGCAAGCGCATAGCTGTCCTGCGAATAGTCTCCCCTGATTGTGCCTGGAGCAGAGTGCTCCGGGCTTGTCTCGCCTATCATCTTTCTCACAAGAGCCACTGTGTTGTGGCCCTCAAGCACGAATGCTATCACTGGATAGAGTGTGAGGTCCTTTGCTAGGTCGTCTACCACTTTTTGGCCGTGCTTTTTGGGGTCCTCTTTGGAAGAATCCAGATTCATGTTCTGGATTAGCCTTCCTCCGACCTTGATAAGCCACTCGTCATCCTTTTTGTAATGCTCCTTGGCCACATCCAAGGGAGCCCTGAGCATTTTCATTGCCACAATCTTGAGGCCGATGTGCTCGAAGCGGGAGATTATCTCTCCAACAAGACCCCTGGCAGTGACATCCGGCTTTAGGATAACAAGGGTTTGCTGCTTCATTTTTTCTTGGCCTCCTCGCTCTTAACGCCGCCTTCCTCTGTCCAGGTGATGTTCCTGGGTTTCCTGCCAAGCTTGAACATGTTCTTTTCGCACTTGGTTGAGCAGAGATAGACCAGCTTGCCCGAGTTCCTGGCATATGTCTTTCCAGTGCCTTTCTCGATATTTTTTCCGCAAAAGCTGCATTTCATCTTGTTCACCTTCTAGACTGGCCCATCTTGCCGGCCTCGATTTCTGTCTCTCTGAGCATGAGCATGTCGCCCTGCCTTACAGGACCTTTTACGTTTCTTCTCAGAATCTTGTTGGCGTCCCTTCCTTCGAGTACCCTGCATCTTACCTGGGTGACGTCGCCTCTTGAGCCGGTCCTGCCCATTATCTCCTCCACTCTTGCTGGAGTCGCATCAGAGAAGACCACTGTTCCCCTTGAAGCTGCCTGAGCCTGGGGGAGAGGCTTGCCTGAAGAGGTAAGCATCTCCTCTTTCTTCTCCTTGCCCTTCATCTTTTTCATTGCCATCTTGAATTCCTCCTAAAAGCCCATAGGCTTACTCGGACTTGCCGAGCTCTGCTACTATCTCTTTGATTATCCTTGCTGAATCGCCCTCTTTAAGGATTGCTACGCTTGCTGTTGGGACTGAGAGTCCTGCGGCAGCGCCGAGCTCCTCTTTGCTTGCGACCTCTATGCAGGGCACGCCCTTCTCTTTTGAGAGGAGAGGCAGGTGCATTATCACCTCTGGGGGTGTAACGTCCTTTGCATAGACGACGAGCTTTGCTGTCTGTCTTTCAATTGCCTTTGTTACCTCATTTGAGCCTTTCTTTATCTTTCCTGTTACTTTCGCCATCTCGACTGCCTCGAGAGCTCTGTCAGCCAAATCGTTGTTTTCAGCCATTTTTGTTTCCTCCATTCATATGGTTATTTTCTGGTTTTGTTTCCTGTTCCCTTGATTTAAGAGGTAGAAAAAAGAACTTACCTCCCTCAGGCAAGAGCCACCTTAATAATGGCCTTGACCGTCATCAATCATAGGTATGCATATGGGGGTGCCTGGGGTATTTATAAAGGTTTGGGTTGCAGCAAGAGGGAACAGATTTGTTTTTAAATTAAGTTAGATTACCCCTTAGTATATAAGATAAGATTTAGGTATTGAATATATTTAATGGGGTGGGAATATGAGATGGTATGATCCAAGGACATGGTTTCCAAACAGGAATAACACAGATTTAGACACACATGGCGCAGCGGCTGAGGATAATGGCGGGCTTGAGATAATCTGCTCTAACCCTATGTGCGGGATGCCTATAAGGGAGACAGAGATGTGCTATGTGCCTGAATTAGGCAGGCTTTACCACATGGGTGATTGCCAGAATATGGGGGTAATGCATGAGGTGCTTGAGTCTTACCATTTGATGATTGCAAATTCCAGGCATGTATCTAAAGAACAGGCATTGGATATGATAAGGAAAGGGGGTATAACTCTGCCTTCATCAGACAAGAATAATAGTGAATTGCCTAAAACAGGAGGGGAACACATTGAACTGCCCTCAATTGGGCTGGATGATTTGTATTTGCCGCCAGCAGGAAATTCTATTATCCGCTTACATCCCATAAGAAGAGATGATATCGAGCTGCCCGCATATCATGGCAGGATTGACGGCAGAATGACGGAATGATAAGATATCTGCAGGAGAGAAAATTTTTAGTTGAACTTGACATGGAGCCAGTTGAAAATGACACTTGACAGGGAGCTTCTTGAGCTTGACAGGAGAGGTGTTTTTCCCAGAATTGATGAAAGTGTGGAAGACTATGTTGACAGGGGATGGAGGACTGTCAGGCATTCTAATGTTGAAGACATGTTTGAGCTGGCCAGTGCTTATTCAAAGAAAGCAGGCATATGCGAGAGAGTAGATGTTTTGGGCAATACTGACATTATAGAAAAGGCTGTCAGCAGGTTTGAGAAAAAGTTTGGCTGTGACATATCATGGGTGAATATTTACTGCGGCAATATGGGCGGAAATCCCCTGTTCGAACCCATAATAGGCGCATACACAGTGACTATCGGCAGCGTGCCTAAAAAAAATGGGGAGGGGGTTCATTATATCCCTCCTTTTGTGTTGGTCAATACTTCAATATTTTATACTGATCTCTATAAGATTCTGCTGCACGAGTTTTCCCATGCTACTAGAGAGAATTCCCTAATAAGCTCTGTGTCATTATATGACCAGTCAAGATATGAAGAGAAATTTGCAGATTACTGCGCAGGGAGACACTCATTGCTTGCTTTGTATCCGTCAAAGGTGAATATTTCTCTTGCGAAAGGGGTGTATCTGATGCAGAAGGAATTAGGAAAAAAAGCAGATTATAC
>CAYLII010000004.1:4054-34445 GCA_964383645.1 uncultured Methanosarcinales archaeon | reverse complement strand
ATTTGCTATATTTTAGATTAGCATATGTTGTTAGGCATATGTTGTTAGATGCTAGCCGGATTATTTCTCAATAGGTCTGATTCTGCAGGGTTTATAATTATATGAGGCAGCATAAATATAAAGAAGGGCATAAAGCCAGCAAAATAGAAATATCAAAAGATAAGGAATACAAAAAGGTAAAAAAGAAAAATAAGGGCTTAGAGTCCCTTGAACCAGTCCTGGCCAAGCTTTCCTACAATAGGCACTTCCTTTTTCTCGCCGTTTATTGCTCCTATCAGGCTGATTATCCAGAACACGAATACCGCGATTCCTACAATCCAACCTATAACAGGAATCCATGCCAGGAATGACGCCAAGAAAAGTATGAGCAACTGCCTGAGATAGAATCTTGTAAACTGATCCTTCTTCTTGTCCAGTAGGAGGGCGATAAGCCAGCCTATCCAGGTTATATGCGCTATTATAGCATTTGTCTTGCCCTCATCTGAAGCTTTGGCAGCCTTGGGGGCCGCTTTCTTTGCCTTTGCCATTGTTTATTGCACCTCTTGTTTTGGTATCAAATATATGAAGGTATATGCACTTGCATGATTTAATTACGCGAAGCGATATACGCTTAGGGCTTCTTTTGTATATGGAGGTATATAAACTTTCCCTTCTTTCACGCCCAGAATAGTATATCGAAGTGCCACTGATTCAAGATTTATTTTTTAAATCACTATAAAATGATAAAATTTATATAATGGTGTAACAAAAGGTATACCCTAAGGCAACGGGCCGCTCTTGGCAGACCCTGTTGTGTTGGCGGGGATATACTCTCAGAAGAGGTTTAGGCATGAAAAAGAGGTTTCGGGAAGTGATAGACGAGCTCCAGTATGAGGAGCTGGTCAGGATGAGAAAGGACATCGAGAGCGGAGGGCATCACCTGCGCTCATTCATCGACTCAAAGATCAAGGAGATTGAGAGGGATGAGGTAAAGACCTGTGCTGTGTGCGGAGCTCCTATTAATCCCCACTTCATAGATGACTACAGCCTGGTTTTTGGCAGGTTTGATTTCAAGAAGAGGGCGTTTTTCTGCGGGCTAGACTGCCTGAATTTTTTTGTGCAGAAGCTTAACGACAAGGAGAAGGAGAATCTTGTAAAGGCAAGAGAAAGCCAGAAAATCGAGGCGTAGGCATATTGGGCGCGGGCTTTTGAGCCTTTATTAGAGAATTACTGCATTATCCCTGGCTAATATATAGGGCTAACCCCGGTTAATTAAAAAGATTTAAAAGCGCCCCCCTGTTATTTTCTCCCGCGATGGATGATACTGAGTATATGTATGAACTAAAGATCCCAAAAGACAGGGTTGCTGTGCTGATTGGCACAGGGGGGGCTGTGAAGAAGCAGATAGAGGAGGCCACAAAGACCCGGCTTGATGTGAAGAGCGAGGAGGGGGACGTGTTCATAAAGGGCGAGGACTCCATCATGCTCTACTGCGCAAGGGAGATAATCAAGGCTATAGGAAGGGGCTTTAACCCTGAGATTGCCATGCTTCTCCTGAAGCAGGAGTATTCGCTTGAGATGATCAACCTAAGGGAGATGGTTAGCGAGCAGCACATGATGAGGCTGAAAGGCAGGGTGATTGGCGAGGAAGGGAAAGCGAGAAAGAATATTGAGTTCCTGACCGAGACTTACATTA
This sequence comes from uncultured Methanosarcinales archaeon, assembly GCA_964383645.1. Taxonomy (GTDB): domain Archaea; phylum Nanobdellota; class Nanobdellia; order Woesearchaeales; family JAGVZT01; genus CAYLII01. Next base: position 32,770 of record CAYLII010000004.1, on the reverse strand, counting down.
CCATTTACGGCAAGACCATAGGCATAATTGGCGAGTGCGCAAATGTGGTGGTGGCAAGGAAAGCTATAGAGTCCCTAATATCCGGAAGCAACCACGCGACTGTCTACAAATGGCTTGAGAAGAACAGGAGAGAGCTTAAGAGAAGGGAGCTTATAGGCGGCAGGATTCCTGAGAGCGAGCTTAGGGAAGAAACGAAAAAGAAGGAAGAAGACTAGTGCCTTCTTACTGATTGATTGCCGATTATGGATTACATTATGCGCTTATATGCGCTTATGACCTGCATCAGGGTTTGTTTATCATGAACTGCTTATCATTTGAGAGGTATAGCAAAGATGGCTGAAGAAGGAGAGAAAAGAGGGGTAGTAAATAAGGGCGATGGCGGAGCCAGCCAGGAGAAGGTCACTGCGATTGAGCTGGCCAAGCATCAGAAGGAGATTTCTGTAGCAGAGTTCTTTAGCAGGAACAGGCACCTGCTGGGTTTTGACAACCCGAAAAAGGCGCTTCTTACCACAATCAAGGAGGCGATGGACAATAGCCTTGACGCATGCGAGGAGGCGGACATACTTCCTGTCATAAATGTTGAAGCTATTGACATGGGCAACAGCAGGTTCAAGGTCATCATTGAGGATAACGGGCCTGGGATTGTTAAGGAGCAGGTGCCCAAGATTTTTGCAAAGCTCCTGTACGGCTCAAAGTTCTTCAAGCTTTCCCAATCAAGGGGGCAGCAGGGCATAGGGATTTCCGCATCTGTCATGTACGGGCAGCTTACCACAGGCAGGCCCTCCAAGATCACAACAAGGATATCAAAGAACCATCCTGCATACTATTGCGAGCTCCAGCTCAATACAGCCCTCAACAAGCCGGAGATATTGAAGGATGAGACAGGGGTGGAGTGGGACAAGGAGCACGGCACGAAGATTGAGATTGACCTTGAGGCAGAGTACCAGAAGGGTATGAGGAGCGTGGATACATATCTCAAATATACAGCTATAGCAAATCCCCACGCGACTATAATATATACAACGCCAAGCGCAGAGCAGCTGATATTTCCGAGAGCTACTGACAAGCTGCCCAGGAAGGCGGTGAATATCAAGCCTCATCCTTATGGTGTGGAATTGGGAATGCTCATGAAGATGTTGGGCGCAACAGAGTACAGGACGCTCCAGAGCTTTCTTACAAATGAGTTCTCAAGGGTGGGGAGCGGAAGCGCAAAGGAGATATGCGAGAACGCTGCTCTCATGCCTGACACAAAGCCCTCAAAGATGACAAGGGAGATGGCTGAAAAATTGATGGAGGGCATAAAGAAGACTAAGCTCATCTCGCCACCAACAGACTGCATCAGCCCTATAGGAGAGGAGCTTCTTGAGAAGGGGCTGAGGAAGGAGATAAATGCGGAGTTTTATACTACTGTCAGCAGGCCGCCTGCGGTGTATAGGGGCAATCCTTTCCTTGTAGAGGTGGGCATAGCCTATGGGGGGAGCCAGCCAGCTGAAGGCTCTGTCACAATCCTCAGGTTTGCGAATAGGGTGCCACTCCTGTTCCAGCAGAGCGCATGTGCAGCCTCAAAATCAATAATGCAGACAAACTGGAAGCCGTACGGGCTGCAGCAAAGCGGGGATTCTATACCTTCTGGCGCCTGCACGATTCTTGTCCATATCGCGTCAGTGTGGGTGCCTTTTACCTCAGAGAGCAAGGAGGCGATTGCCCACTATCCTGAGCTGATAAAGGAGTTCAAGCTGGCGCTCCAGGAGGCGGGAAGGAAGCTTCAGATGTATGTGAACAAGAAGTCGAGGGTCCACCAGCAGCTTGAGAGAGCCAACCTTTTTGAGAGGTACATACCAGAAGTTGCAAACGCTCTCTCTAGGCTTACTGATGTTCCTGAGAGCAAGATAAAGGCAGAGCTTGAGAAGATGACAAAGAAAGAGGATATCCAGCACGAGATGCAGAATATGAAGGCTATAAATAAGGAGTATGATGAGGAGTTCGCAAAGATAGGAAAGCCTGGCGAGGATGAGCTGCTGGGAGAAGGTCTTATGGAAGAAGGCCAGGGCGATACTGAAGAAGAGCCATCCGGAAGAGGGGGCAAGAAGAAAGAACCCAAAAAAAAGGCGGTAAAGCCGGCGGAGGATGATTAGGATGGCCAAAGAAGAAGCAAAGGCGGGAAATGTTCCTGAATCAAAGAAAGAGCTTGTCAGGCTGGGAAAAGATCTTGTCGGCCAGATAGAGGAGGGAAATAACCCCACTATCGAGCTTTCAGTAAGGTCTCTTTCGAATGTCGTGTTCAACGAGAAGACAAAGAAGCTTGGGATTGGCGACAAGACTGCATCAAGGTCTTTTTTCAATGTGAGCCATGCAAAGAAGTTCCTTCAGACAATTGAGGTTGCAGCCATCAGCAAGTCTTTATTGGATATCGCAAAGCACGCTAGCCTTAGAGACGTGTTCTACATGGCTAAGAGGACTATTCCAGGAACAAAGATAAATGTGGTTGATGAGCAGACAGAGTCTGATAAGGCGATTGAGGACCTGGAGATCATAACAGGTTACACTAGAGAGCAGCTTAACATCAACGCCAACAAGATGGGCTCTGTGGCGGGCCATGTGGTGATTGAGGATTCCGGCGACACAATTGACTGGAGCAAGCTCGGCTCAGGGGGATGGAGCATCCCCTCAAATGTGGAGAATATCACTTTTAAGAAGGTGAGCGCAAGATATGTGCTTTACATGGAGAAGCAGGCGGTGTGGGAGAGGCTTCATGAAGACAAGTTCTGGGCAAAGCAGAACTGCATAATTGTGACATCGCAGGGCCAGACCACGAGGGGAATAAGGAGGCTTCTCCAGAGGCTCGCAAACGAGCATAAGCTGCCTATCTATGTGCTTACAGACAATGATCCCTGGGGGATATATATCTATTCTGTTCTAAAGCACGGCTCTATATCCCTGGCCCACATGAGCGAAGAGATGGCTATTAAGGATGTGCATTATCTGGGTGTCACGTGCGATGACGTGGAGAAGTACGGGCTTCAGAAGAACTATATCAAGCTGACAGAGCAGGACAAATCAAGGTTGAAGCAGATGGCCAATTATGAATGGTTCAAGAATCACAAGGCCTGGCAGAAGCAGTTCAAGATGATGAAGCAGGCAGGGGCGAAAGTGGAGATCCAGTCGCTTTCAGCAAGAGGCATCACTTTCATCTCAGATGTGTATCTCCCAGAAAAGATAAAGAGCCAGGAGTGGATAGATTAAGTATTATCATGGATTAGGATATGGATAGATAGTCTTGAGAGATAATCTTGAAAAATATCCGGAGATATGATTTGGATTAGGCGATTTGAGAGGTAATGGAAATGGCAACAAAAAAAACAGTCAAGGCAAATGGAGCAGAGGAAGGCGGAGTAGAGGACTTGGTGGGTGGGGCAGAAGAGAAGCCCGCAAAAGCCAAGGCAGGCGAAGGGGCTAAATCCGGTGACATGGTCAAGGTGGAGTACTCTGGAAGGTTTTCAGACGGGGTTGAGTTTGACAATTCTGCAAATCATGGCGCTCCGCTGGAGTTTCAGCTGGGAGCAGGCCAGGTAGTGCCGGGCTTTGAGAAAGCTGTGCTTGGGATGAAGAAAGGCGAGAAGAAGACTTTCACTATCAAGGCTGCGGAGGCCTATGGCGAGAAGAGGGCTGACCTGGTAAGGGAGATTCCCAGAGAGACTCTTCCGACTGGCGAGGGAAGCGAGGAAAAGTTCAAGCCAGGAGCTATGATTATTCTTGGGGCTCCAAACGGGGCGAGGATTCCAGCAGTTGTAAAGGAGATATCTCCAGAGAAGCTGGTGGTTGATTTTAACCATCCTCTTGCAGGAAAGGATCTCACTTTTGAGATAACCCTTGTAGAGTAAGGAAAATTATTATTATAACAATTGTTATATTTTTTATTATTTTTCGTATTATTTTTATTATCTTAGCTGATTTTAGATATGCCTTTAGAGAGGCCTTATACGTCTTTTCCCATGACAGTTTTCCTGTTGTTGGCTTTCGCCCGCTCTACCGCCTCTGCTATTATGGCGCGTGTCTTCTTGTCAAGGGCTTCTGCAAAGTCTTCTGAGACGTTTATGCCTTTTGCCGCTTCCTTTAGCTTTGACCTTATTATTATCAGCTCTGACATCTTGTTACCTCCTCATAGGACCTAACGGCCCCTCCCTAATTGGGGTTAGGTGCAATTATTTTTGAGAGGGTATATAAAATTATTGAAAAATAGGTGATATGTGGTCTGCAACCGCCTGAATCGATTAGTGGAGGTTTTACCTGATATCAATCCACACATAGTTTCCATTGGTTGAGTTGCGCGTCTCAAGCACAATATTCTTGAGGCCGGCTGAATAGTCCTCAGGAGAGACTGTGGAATTGATGTTGACGCCGCAGAAATATGCCAGCTCCTGCCCATCCCAGAGATAAAATGAGATAATGTTTGTGGAAAGGGCCCAGTCAGAGGTGATGTTCATGCCCTTTATGCCTGAGGGAAATTCCTCCTGGATGGTTAGCCTTGCGGGGTAGCCCATGTAATAGACTGTCTCAGCAGTATTTACCAGGTCCTCACCTATTGACTTTATCCTGCTCTGGACTATAGTGTTTGAGTATTCAGAGGTGTACATATGGAACAGGTAGACAAGGGGAATGAGAAGCACAAGGGCTATAGCGATTATAGCCAGGTACTCCATTGCGGCCTGGGCCCTCTTTTTCTGGTTATGCGAATGAAATGCCATATATTAGAAATAAATTAAAAAATAAGAAAATATAAAGGTTTGGGTTTAGCCAAATCACGGCTCGACTGTCGTGAACAGCTCGCCCTGGATGGTCTTTGTATAGGATGGGTCGCTTCCCTCAGGATAATATTTGATGATGAGGTTCCATCTATACTTGCCGCCGCCAATCATCTGGTCAGATATTGAGCAAGCCTGTGTTGCCAAATCAATAGACTGGGCGTTAGACAGGTTATATACTATTGTCGTGTCTGACTGGCATGAGGATGCGCCTGTATCCAGTGTGGCATTGAAAGAGGTTATTTTCAATGCTGTTCCCATTCCGTTCAAAATCTTGATTTTCACTTCGCCTGTTGCGCCGCCAGTCACCACATAATCAGTGCAGCTCCAGCCTGAGGGCAGTGTGCACTTTGATGGCAGCAGATTCTGCGGATTGAGCACTCCGAAATATGCGAGAGCGCTAATAACGATAAGAACTATCAGGATGGCCCAGCCATAGGTCATCAGAAACTCTAACGCGGCCTGAGATCTTTTTGTTTTTAACATAATTCTACAACCTCCTTTTTTATAGCACAATATGGTTTTGATTATTCCGAATACTATATTAGAGGCTTCCTTAACGTAGGGGGTATATAAATATTTCGAAAAATAGGGGGTGCACACACCAGCTAATATTGCAATGCAGTTTGCATTGTTTAATATTGCGGTCTGCACCTGGTTTGTTTAGAATATCCTTGAGAAGAAGCCCTCGTTGGGCTTTGAGTCAGAGCCGGATTCTTTTGCAAGATTTTCCAATAGCTCTTTCTGCTTCCTGCTTAGCTTTTTGGGAGTCTCAATTACAACCTTGACATTTTCAGAGCCTTCTCCGTGGCTGTTGAGGTGGGGTATTCCTTTGCCGGCCATCCTGAATACGGTGTGGGTCTGGGTGCCTGGGGGAATTTTCAGTTTTGCCTTGCCATCAAGTGTGGGCACTTCTATTGTGTCGCCAAGCGCCGCCTGGGTGAATGATATGGGTACCTCGAGATGGATGTCATCGCCCTTTCGCTCAAAGAGCTTGTGGGGCTTTACTGTTATGAACACATAAAGGTCGCCATGGCCTCCTCCCTTCTGGCCGGCTTCGCCTTCGCCTGCCATCCTAAGCCTGGTGGAATCATCAACGCCTGCGGGAATAGTGAGTGTGAGTTTTTTTGTGGATCTTACCCGGCCCTCGCCGTGGCACTCTTTGCAGGGTGTCTCAATGATGCGGCCCTCGCCGTGGCATTTTGGGCAGACTGTGGTGGTCTGGAATATGCCAAAAGGGGTTCGCTGTGTCCTGGTTGCTCTTCCAGAGCCGCCGCAGGTGGAGCAGCTAATAATGCTGTTTTGGTCTTCTGCCCCTGAGCCTCCGCATTTTTTGCATTCCTCCAATTTTGTCAGGCTGAGCTGCTTTTCTAAGCCCTTTGCCGCCTCCTCAAGGGTTATCTCAAGGTCGTATCGAAGGTCATTTCCCCTGTAGTTCTGCCTTCTGCCTGCTCCTCCTCTTCTTCCAAAGCCAGAGAAGCCGCCGCCTGTGAATGCGTCGAATATGTCTCCAAAGTCAAATTCCTCTCCAAAAGAGCCTGAGTCAAAGTTGAAGTTGCTGAAGTCAAAGCCAGAGAAGCCCCCGCCTGCGCCTCCTGCACCGCCAGGCCCTCCCTGGCCTCCGACTGTGCCGAACTGGTCGTACTCCGCGCGCTTCTTGTCATCTCCAAGAACAGAGGCAGCTTCGTTTATCTCCTTGAATTTCTCAGATGCTCCCGAATCCTTGTTGATATCAGGATGGAATTTCTTGGCCAGCTTCTTATAGGCTGACCTTACCTCCTCCTTGCTTGCGGTTTTTGGGACGCCCAGAATCTCGTAAAAGTCTTTTGCCATATCTCATGCCTCTATTAGGATACCTCTTTATGCTGCTCCGGATACCATGAGGGATTGCATTGTATGAACATCTTGAGATTTCCTTCCCAATAGTATTTTTCGTTCTTCTCAATAAGCACCATGTCCCCCTCGGAGACTTCTGTTTCTTTACCGGGCTGGAAGAACTTTCCCTTCCCGCTTATTATGTATGCCAGTTCCTTGCATTTCAGATTTAGAGCATATCCCTTATCGGGATACCTGCCGTCCAGGACTATTACTGCTCCATTCAGATCACTGTCGTCCAGAGGGTATTCTATTGCGATGCAGGATTTAGAGTTTTTTACCTCTTTTGCAGAGGATTTCTTTATGAGTTTCATTTGAGGTATCTCTTCAGCTCTTTGAGTGCAGTGATAGTGTCCTTGTGCTCGCCTGCTTCGATGTGGCTTTTTTTATATTCGCTTTCTCTTCTTATTAGAAGTGTCTGGAAACCTAGCGATGAGGCAGGCATGAGGTCGTCTGAGATGTTATCTCCTATCATGAGGATTTCGTCAGGCCTTAGCTCGAGGCGCTCTGCCATTAGAGTGAAAAGCTCCGGGTCTGGTTTTATCTGGCCTATGTCGCATGAGAGGCACTGGGCGTCGAAATATTTGAAGAGGCCTGTCCTTGCTATGGACTGGGCGCTGAATGAGTCTGTGTTCGAGATTATGCCTAGCTTGTATTTGGGCCTTAGCTCTTTTAGCGCCGGAAGCACGTCATCAAAGAGCTTTGCTGAGCGCATCCCTATCACAAACCTTTTCTCCAGCTCTTCCATGAGGGCTGTGTCAGATGGAATGCTGAAGAATTCGCAGAATTTTGCAAGCATCTCATTTACAGAGGAGAAGTCCTGTTTCTCTATCGCGTTCTCTATGAGCTTTATGTCTGTTATGTGGAATCTGTCCTTTAATTCCATTATGGGATTTGGGTCCTCATTGTAGGCGAGGGTGTTCCACATGTCGAATACTATTGCTTTTATCATCTGTCCTGCCTTTCTTTTGTTGGAGATTCCTTGGGGAGATATCCCTCCAGCCTCATCGGGTCGAGGCGGATTATGCCAAAGAGCTCTTTCTCGAGCTGGAAGAACATCTGGATGGCCTCGTGGTCTGGTATCTTAACATCATACCTTAAGAGAAGGTCTGTGAATCTTTCGTCTAGCGAGACTATCCTGTCGTGCTTGACTCTCTTGTCAGCATAATTGACCACTTTCTCTTCCCAGGTGAGGTCTGGCTCCCTTATGTATCTGAACCTGTGGCGGCTTGCGATTTTTGCAATCTCGGGGTAGCCTCTCCTGAGGAGGATTTTTTCTGCCACTTCGCCGTGCCTGTCGTTTTTGAGGGTGAGTATCTTGTCTATGTCATGGAGGAGGGCGCCCCTCTCAGCAAGCGTGACATCTATGTCTATTCCTTTTTCTTTGAGTTTTTTGGCCATGAAAACAGCAATCCTTGCCACCTGAAGTGTGTGCCTTCTGATGTTTGGGGGCATCTTGTAGCCGTCCCAGAGCCTGAAGCATTCCTCTTTTGTGGGGATGCCTGCCCGCTCATCTCTCTTTATTTTTTTCTCGATTATGGGTGTTCTAACACGCGGGGCAGGGCAATTGGCTTTTGATTGCAAAGGCTTTTTTGAAGGCATAGGCTTCTGCTTCTGGACTGCCTTGACTGCTTTTGTTGGGGATCTTTTGGGTGCGCTAGGGCTTTTGGCATTCTTTTTTTGGGCTTTAGCCCTTGCTTTCTGTATCCCTTTGTTTGTCTTTTTTGATGAGGTTATCCTAAACCACCTCCATGGGTTTGTATTCCAATATTGCGCTTGTGATATCCGAGGGTTTTTCAGCCTTTCGGTTAGGCACTGCACCTTCCGGGAGATTATCACCATATATATATGAGGCATGGATGCTCTCAACATGGATTGGCGCGTTTCTCATCCGGCCTGCCATAATCCTGTTTGCATATTCTGCAGCGAGTATGTCTGTAGCGTGATCGCCTATGTAAAGGACGGTTCCGCTGTTGCGCATCTGGCCGAGCTGGTAGATGCATCTTATCAGGCCCTCCGGGTCTGGCTTTCCCGGCCCACTGAGCTGCTCGTGGCCCACAACTGAGCCGAAGTATGGCGACAGCCTGTTGATATCAAGAAAATTGCTTATTGATTTTTCAGAATTCACTGAGAAGACGCCCTGCGGAAGGCCAAGGTCTGCGGCTTTTCTTATCACTTCATCAATCCCGGGGTAGAGCTCCTGAGCCACCTCTGACTTCAGCTGGTGCTCGCCCCACATCCTGCCCATATATTCTGCTTCCTGCGGGGCAAGGCCGAGCTCAGCTATAGAGAAGCCGCGCCAGTCTTTGTAAGAGAGGATTTTTTCGGTGTAGGTGTGCTTGTCTTTAAGGGTGCCGTATCCGGAAGGGTCTTTTCCTAGCTCCATGAGTATTGAGCGGGTCACATCAAGATTTCTTTCTCTTGTGTCGGCCAGCGTGCCGTCAAAGTCCCATACCACTGCAAGCAGCCGCTCTTTTCCCATCCTTTAGCATCCCCTTAATCATGATATATCCTTAGTTAGGATATATAATTTTGATAAATAATTTTAGTTATGATATATCACCAATATCACTCTATATATTTAGCCATGACCTATCCAAAGGTTAATTGTAAAAATAAAAATAATAAAAATAAAAAACAGGTTTGGGCTTTAGCCCTCCTTGAAGTCGGCATCAACTACCTTGTCGCCCTTCTTTTTCTTTTTGGGCTTTGGCTCGTCGTCGCCTTCCTCTCCTGGCTGGCCTGCTTCCTCCCCTCCGCCTGCTCCTGCTTTGCTCCCCTGCTGCCCTTGGGCTGACTGGGCCTGCTCTTTTGCAGCATTCTGGTACATCTCGGTGCTGATGGCCTGGACTTTCTCGTTTATCTCATCCATCTTTGCCTTGATTGCTGGAGGGTCCTTTTTCTCTTCCTTGAGGAGTTTTTTGAGGTCTTCAAGCATTGCCTTGACTTCTGTAAGCTTGGCATCGTCGGCTTTGTCTTTGAGGTCCTTGAAGAGGCGCTCTGTGCTGTACACGAGGGTGTCTGCGTTGTTTATTATCTCTGCGTCCTCTTTTCTCTTCTTGTCGTCCTCTGCATGCATCTCGGCATCCTTTCTCATTTTCTCTATGTCTGCCTCAGAGAGTTTCTGGCCGGCGGTTATCTTTATTGACTGCTCCTTTTTGGTGCCGAGGTCTTTTGCGCTAACGTCGACTATGCCGTTTGCGTCTATGTCGAATGTGACCTCTATCTGCGGTATGCCCCTTTGGGCGGGCGGGATTCCGACAAGGTCGAACTGGCCAAGGAGCTTGTTGTCTTCTGCCATCGGCCTTTCGCCCTGGAACACCCTGATGCTTACTGCAGGCTGGTTGTCAGATGCTGTCGAGAACACCTGGCTTTTCTTTGTTGGCACAGTGGTGTTTCTCTCGATTAGCTTTGTGAATACTCCGCCGAGAGTCTCGATTCCTAGGCTTAGGGGGGTTACGTCAAGCAGGAGTACGTCTTTTACCTCGCCTGCCAAGACTCCGCCCTGGATTGCTGCACCCATAGCGACGCATTCCATTGGGTCGACTCCTCTCTCAAGCTTGTTACCTACCACTTCCTCTACGAATTTCTGGACAGCAGGCATTCTTGTAGGCCCGCCCACAAGAATCACTTTTGCTATGTCCTTAGGTGTGAGCTTTGCGTCCCTGAGCGCCTGCTCCATTGGTTTTCTGCAACGCTCGATTATAGGTTTTACTAATTCCTCGAGCTGCGCCCTGCTGAGCTTTATCAGGAGGTGCTTTGGGCCGTCGGATGTGGCTGTGATGTAGGGCAGGTTCACGTCTGTGGTGAGCACATTAGAGAGCTCAATCTTTGCTATCTCTGCCGAGTCTCTTAGCCTCTGCATGGCCTTTGAGTCTTTGGTGAGGTCTACACCCTCTCTTTTTTTGAATTCCTCAACGAGATAGTTCACGAGCACCTTGTCCATGTCTGTTCCGCCTAGCTGGGTGTCGCCGTTTGTGGACTTGACCTCAAAGACGCCTTCTCCGAATTCCATGATTGTGACGTCAAGGGTTCCGCCGCCAAGGTCGAAGACCATCACTGTGTGGGCCTTCTCGCCCTTGTCCAGGCCGTAGGCTAATGATGCGGCGGTTGGCTCGTTGATGATTCTTATGACTTCAAGGCCGGCTATTGCTCCAGCGTCTTTTGTGGCCTGCCTCTGGTTGTCGTCGAAGTAGGCAGGGACTGTGATTACTGCCTTCTCAACTTTTTCTCCCAGGAATTTTTCAGCGTCCCGCTTTATTTTCTGCAGGATGAAGGCTGAGATCTGCTGGGGCGTGTAGCTTTTGCTGTTGATTGTGTACTTGAAGCTGGTTCCCATCTTCCTTTTTGCGGCTGTTATGGTTCTTTCGGGGTTGCTGACTGCCTGCCTTTTTGCTGGCTCTCCCACCAGAACCTGGCCGTCATCTGTGAAGGCCACCCAGCTTGGGAAGGCCTTTCCGTATAGAGTCACTCCCTCTTCAGAGGGGATGATTTTTGGCTTTCCTGCCTCTAAGTAAGCGGCCGCCGAATTGCTTGTTCCAAGATCTATTCCTATTATTTTTGACATTTTAGTTTCCTCCAACACCCTCTTTTTTTTGAGGGCCGTTATTTTTTGCCAGCGCCTTTCTTCTCAGCTCCTCCACCCTCTGCTCTATGAGCACGGGCCTTGGCTGGCGGAGGGCTGCCTTGAATGAGATTATGTCTGCTGATTCTATGAGCTTTACGAGCTTCCTGAGGTTGAACTCGTCGTAGTCCTTGAACGAGCCGAGGGCCTCGTAGATGCTCTGGTCGTAGCAGACCAGGTCTGTATCAGAGGGCTTGCACTTTATGAGTGTGTCAAGCTCCTCGTCTGTGCCTAGAAGGTAGGATAGTATGTCCTCTGCCTTTAGTGTCCTTGCCCTTCTCGGCTGTTCTATGTTCATGTCTATTTTCATTTTCTGTTCTGCTCCCTTTTTGGGATGTTTTCTTTTTTTGGGGATAGCGCGCCTCTTGCCTTTGGCTCATGGCTTTTTTCTTCTTTTACCAAAATCTCATAGCTGAGTATTCTTGAGAGCCTTTCGCTGTCTGGCACAAGCTCCTCAAGGTTTCCGCCAGGGATGGGGTTGCTGAATTTTATGAATTCAGCATATTCCCTTACTGACTGGGGGTCTTTTGGGTTTACCAGGTGGTTTAGGTAGAACCAGTGCATCAGGTCTGTCCCGTATTCCTTGCAGCTGTATATCCTGCACTGGAGGGGCTTTACCTCGTGGATCATGCAGCCCTTGCTTTCATTGAGAAATACACAGGGGCCGTAGGGCTTGTCCTCTTTTAGGGATTTGGGCTTTAGCGCAGGGGTGTTGAACATGCGCTTTTCCTCAAGGTATTTCTCTTTTAGCTTTTCCTCGCTCATCCTGAGGTGCTTTGCGATTCTTGGCAAGTCATCTTCTGCGAGAAAACCTGTCGAGTAGCTGCAGCAGTGGCTTGTTTTGCTGCAGTTTTCGCTAGAGCAGTCCTCTCCGAGCTTTAGCACGATTTCCTTAGGTGTATGTTTTGAGATTATCATTTTTCACCCCTGTTTTTTCCGGTTTATCATTCTTTTTGCCTGTCTTTTGTTTCAGGGCCCTGCTTTGCCGGCTCTTTAGTTTCCGGCTTTTTGCCCCCGCTCACTTTCACGAGCGAATGCCTTATTATATAGTCATTTAGGATATAACCCTTTTGGATTTCCTCTAGCACCATGCCTTTGCACTGGTCTGAGCACTCTTCCTCAAGGCACTCATGCCTGTAGGGGTCGAGCTTCTCTCCCACCGCTTTTATTGGCCTCAGCCCCTCTGCCTCGAGCGCTGAGATGAGCTGACTATAGACTCTCTTTAGGCCGTCTGCATCTCCCTTGTGCTCTTTTAGAGCATGGTCGAATGTGTCTAGCACAGGAAGGATGCGTTTTACTATTAGGGCTTTACCCAGCATTATGTTGTTCTGCTGCTCTTTTTCTGTGCGCTTCTTGTAGTTCTCAAAATCAGCCTGGACATGCTGGAGTAGATTGGTGAGCTCTGAGAGCTTCTCATCTTTTTGGTCTTTTTTCTCATGAGGCTTTGGCTCTTTTTGCTCGCTTTTTGCTTCTTGCTTTTCCTTGGATTGCTCCTCTTTCTTTGGTTGTTCAGCGTGTTTTTCGTGGCTCATCTTAATTACCTTTCATATATGTTTTGTTGAGCTTAAATCAACAAGTTGAATTAGAATGAACCTCTACTATTTAAGCTTTTCGGGGAAAGTATATAAATAAGCTCTGCTTATTGGGTTCCCATGACCATGTACAATATAAATATCCAGGAGATAACCATCATCAGGAACCGCAAGCCCGTGATGAAGGATGTGAACCAGGAGCTCCAGTGGTTCGGGGGAAGCCTTGGGCTGTTTAACCTGAGGGATAAGGACAAGAGCTGCTTCAGGATTTTTGTTGAGATGGTAAAGGCCGCAAAGGCCAGGCAGGCGCTCTCATCTGACGAGCTTGCCGCGCGGGCGAACCTCACAAGGGGCACTGTTGTCCATCACCTGAGGAAACTGATGAAGGCAGGTATAATTGTGCATGAGAAGAATATGTATATTCTCAGGGTTGACAGCATGAGGAGTCTTATCGATGAGATTGAGAAGGACCTTGAGAGGACACTTTCTGACCTGAGGGATGTGGCAGACCAGATAGACCGGGAGCTTTACGGGTAGCTGATTCTAAAAGTCAATTTTGTGGGAGGGCTAACGGCCAAGCAAGAGATAGGGCTTACTTAGTGATGGAATTAAGCCATGGCAGATGCATTACCCAAATCCATATAAATAATTTCAGATTATCAACCCGTATGGAAAAAGCAGAGAAAAGCGCTGATGACAGGCTATGGGATCTGAATGATGCTATTGCCAGCTATCTGGAGAAGGAAATCCCAAAGGTAAGCCATGACATCTACCATGACATCGAGATTGGGTTTTGTGAGGATTATCTTAAGGGTGGCAACTGGCAGATTCTGGAAATTGCCAACGTGTCCTCGAGGCTTAGGGAATTGGCAAGGATAAGATGTGATAATAAGTATAGCTGTATTGAATGGGAGATAGTCCCAGAAGGAAATCCTTATTGGAGGTATATGGCTACAGTAGGAAGGCATACTGACCCTGTCATCATGGTGCATATCCCATATAATAACTGCGGATATGAGCTATGGTGCTCACGCAGTAGAAGGAGATTTGGGAGTTTTGAGACTCCTGAAGAGGTAATAGATGATTCGTTTAGGTACGGCCCTTTAAACATGATTCTAAGCAGGTTTGATTTTTGGAAATCAGATGTTAGTTATCCTATCAACAAGCCAGAATATCTTTACAAGAAGCAGCATTAAGGGTTTGGATTGCTAATTGCCTATATGGCCATGACTAAATTCCAAGACAGTTAGAATAAGATATTTAAAGAATCTGCCACCACCCCTTGGCATGAGCCGCTTGATAAGGAGTAAAGAAAATCTGAATGATGCTGTGGACAGGGCAAACCTTCTCAATCTAGAGCTGGTGGCATATCTCAAGAGAGAGATACCAAAGGTCAATTCTGATTATAGTGACAAAGAGATAGGCCTATTCAAAAACACGGGAATAATGAGCAGCGACAGATATTTTCATCTGCCACCATATATATTTACCCCATTTGACAAGTTGGCTTACAAGAGATACATACAGCATATGACTGATACTGAAAAAGTACCTGTCAAGGCAAAGGGGAATATATTGGGAATAATACCTGTCACTATAAAGGGCACATACGAAAAGGAAAGGCATTATGATGTAATAAGAGAAGACGGATCTTTTTCTATAGGGATTCCTGAATATAGGGAAGACCCCCAGTGGAGGGATTTGGAGGGGTACAGGATTGAGGAGCTTGCAAGGGTATACTATGATTTTAACAGGACATATAAGTCCTATGAATGCTTGGAATTGAAGATTGTTCCTGATGTTAAGAATGGTCTTGGGTGGCCCTGTGGTTTTGAGAGTGATTCTATCCAACGGATTCTAATGCTATATGGAGAACAGGGATATGAGTTTGTGAATGGCCATTATGAGAATTATTTCAGGCACCTAAACAGCCCAAAAGAGGCAGTAGAAGCGCTTGAATGCGGCCCATTGAGCATGATTGTTAGAGACCATGACTCATGGGCATAGATTTGAAAAAGCATATAGAATATAGAAAAAATAGGATTAAAAAATAATAAATATATTCTTAGATGTCGTCGCCCTCGGGAAGATCCTCGGGGGTCTGGGCTTTTCTTGCCGGCTTGGCCCTGAAAATCTTTGCGATGGCAGGCGTGCAGACTATATAATCGTCGCCCACTCCTGCAATATCGCCTCCGATAGCGTCAGTTGTCTTCTTGAGCTTGTTTATTGCTCTCTTTAGCTCAATTAAGTCTTTCTCCTTGATGGGCCTGATGTTTATAATTGGTATTATGTGGCCCTCCCTGAGCACGTCGAGCACTTCTTTTATGTCTGAAAAGTCCTCAAGAACAAATGTCCTGACCATGATGGTTGGCCTTTCTTCGCCTGAGGGATTTACCTCCACGAAGTCCTTTTCCGCCTCTTCAAACACGTCTTTGTCAGCGCCCAGCCCGAGCCCTGATTTTATCTTTGAAAATATGTTTGCCATGCTTCCCCTCCTCTTTGTGATTGTTATAAATAAGTAGGGTTTCCATATTGATGACGGATATTTAAATCTTTCGAATGGTAACAAAAATCCCCAGCCGTCGCTATCAGCCCCTTATTAATGGCTCAGACTTTTTCTTCAGATTAAGTGCGGTGGATTTGCTACTGGCCACCCCGGAGGGGCCATCCCCCTGCCAGTCATCGTCGGCAGGGTTTGCTTTGCAAACGCCTGCCCTGATGACGGATGACGCAAATCCACCTTAACTTGATATTGCCTGCTCAGACTAACATTTAAATATAAGCTTGTTTTTAGGGAGGGGTGTGAGATATGATAGGATATACAGGAAAAAAGAGGTTCTGATATGGTAAAACTACCCATGATACTGGTTAATTTCAAGGTGTTCAAAGAGGCTACTGGCCTGAATGCTGTGAAGCTGGCGAAGATGTGCGAGAAGGTGGCCAAGGAGACAGGCTTTACGATTGCGGTCGCTGTGCAGGCTGCGGATGTATACAGGGTGTCGCAGGCTGTGGGCATACCTGTGCTGGCCCAGCATATAGACCCAATAGGCTACGGGCCTTACACAGGCCACAATCTTGCAGAGTGCATGAAAGAGAATGGTGCCATGGGTACTCTCATCAATCATTCTGAGTACTGGCTTGACAGGGAGTCTATAAGGAAGTGCATAGGAAGAGCAAAAGAGGCTAAGCTGAGCACGATTGTGTGCGCGCCTGATCCAGAGACTGCGACAGGCGTCTCCCAGCTGAAGCCGGATTTTATCGTGCTTGAGCCTCCCGAGCTTATCGGGGGAGAGGTGAGCGTGAGCACAGCCGAGCCTTATCTTATAGAGGATACTATTGAGAAGGTAAAGAAGGTTTGGAATATCCCTGTGCTGTGCGGGGCTGGCATCAAGAACCAGAGGGATGTGTCAATCGCACTCAAGCTTGGTGCTTCAGGGATTGTGCTCGCTACACATGTTGTGCACGCTGAGAAGCCTGAGGCAGTACTAAAGGAGCTTGTTGAGGGGCTTAGGGAAGGCATGCCCAAGAAGAGCAAAAGATAAATGAACAAAGGGTGCCTGAAAGAATTAGAAGGATATTATTCTATAAATGAGGAGAATGAAAAGATGGATACAATGCCTGCTGTCGTGGTGAATTTCAAGGCTTACAGAGAGTCCACAGGCAAGAATGCGCTCATGCTTGCGATGATGTGCGAGCGGGCTGCAAAGGAGAAGGGGATAAAGATTGCGGTCGCAGTGCAGGAGCAGGATATCTACAGGGTTTCTTCGCAGGTTGAGATTGATGTGTATGCCCAGCATATCGACCCCATAAGTTTTGGCGCCCATACAGGGCATGACCTTCCTGAGGGCATGAAGGAGAGCGGGGCTGTTGGAGCAATAATCAACCATTCAGAGCATAGATTGGATTTTGAGACCATCAAGCAGACTGTGGAGAGGGCCAAGGAAGCCGGGCTAAAGACTATTGTGTGTGCGCCTGAGCCTGAGCTTGCAGCAAAGGTGGCAGAGCTTGGCCCGGACTGCATTGCTATCGAGCCGCCTGAGCTTATTGGTGGAGAGGTGAGCGTGAGCGAGGCGAGGCCAGAGGTGATAAGCGACACTGTTAAGCTGGTGAAGGCTGTGAGGGATGTGCCTATACTCTGCGGGGCAGGGATAAAAAGCAGGGATGATGTAGCTGCTGCGATGAGGCTTGGGGCCTGTGGGGTTTTGGTGGCATCGCATGTGGTAAAGGCAAAGGAGCCTGAGGCTGTTCTCAGGGAGCTTCTTGAGGGCGCTATTGGTTATTGCGGAAGATGAGTAATGGAATGCTGGCTAGGGCCGCCCAATAAATTCTTAAATCCTGGGCGTTTCTTTTGAGTGTTGGTTTTTCATAATGGAATCTAAAAGAGAGTCGGATTACCTTGAGGCGCTAAGGGCGGTCAACGGGCTGCCGTTCGGGGTGGGAAAGGCGCTTTTGATAGCGTTCCTGCTGGGAGAGGAGGATAATGATTCTGTGAAGAGGAACAGGCTGTATAGGCTTCCTGCTTTCGGGAGCATGGCTTACTCAAAGGAGGAATTGTCTGAGCTTCTGGACAGCCTTATCATGAACGGGTTTCTGGAGATAGCTCCTGCAAAGGACAATAAATACTGGAAGCTTGTGGCGCTTACTGAGAGGGGTAAAGAGGCGCTGAAGGATCCTGCAGGGCTCAGGGCGCTGAGCGCGAGAAAGGAGATAGACGTGAGGTACAGGAGGACCGAGATAGGTGATGAGGACAGAAGGCTGTTTTTAGAGTTTGGGGATTTTCTCTCAAAGTTTAATGACGAGCAGAGGAAGGCGATAATATCGTCTGCGAGCCATATCCTGTGCATTGCGGGAGCTGGCTCTGGAAAGACGACTGTGCTTACAAAGAGGGTCGAGTTTTTGATAAGGTATAGGTCTGTTGAGCCGAGGAAGGTGCTTGCGATAACTTTTACGAGGAAAGCAAGGCAGGAGATGATGCACAGGCTTCAGGGCAACGGGATAACTGATGATGTGAGCGTGGAGACTTTCAACTCGTTCTGCGAGAAGATGCTTCTCAGGCATAATGATATTGCGTATGACAAGAATTTCAGGGTGCTGACATACAGGGACAGGCAAAGGATTATGGCAAGGGCGCTGCTCAAGATGAATTTCAGCGTTGAGGATGCAATCAACATCTATTTCAACGAGAATCAGAAGGCGGGAAAGAGTAAAGAGCAGCTGATAAGCATTTTTGTGAATGACTGCTTTTTTATCAGGGATTATTTCAAGGCCAAGAACTGGGAGATGAGAGACCTGTTTTCTGAGATTGAGGAGCACAAGAGGAGCAGCAGCGCACGGCTGGTGTATTTCGTGTGCAATTATATAGACAGGTTCATGGCAAAGAACGGGCTGAGGGATTACACAGACCAGTTGATAGACTGCCTTAACCTGTTCAGGGCGCACCCCGAGCTTGTGCCTGAGTATGAGCATGTGCTTATTGACGAGTACCAGGATGTGAACTCAAGCCAGGTGGAGCTTATTGATCTTTTGAGGCCTAAGAATGTGTTTGCTGTCGGGGATCCCAGGCAATCTATTTTCGGATGGAGGGGCTCTGACATAAGGTATATCCTGGATTTTGAGAAGAAGTATCCTGAGTGCGAGGTGATTGCGCTCACAAAGAACTATAGGTCGACCGAGCATATAGTGAGGCTGATAAATGAGGCCATATCAAAGCTGAGGCTTCCGAATCTTGAGTCTGCGAACGGCGGCGAGATGGAGATAGAGCTTGTGAATTTCGATTCAGAGATTGCCGAGTATGAGTTTGTGCTCCAGAAGGTTCTTGCGGCTAAAGTGCCAAGGCATGAGATTTTTGTGCTGGCAAGGACAAACCGGCAGCTTACTGAGCTTTCTGAGCTGATGAGGCAGAGAGAGATAAAGCATGTGGTAAGAAGCGATGAGATGAAGAGGAATGTGGTTGCCGGGGAGGATGAGGTTACTCTTGCGACAGTGCATGCGATAAAGGGCATGGAGGCAGAGCTTGTGTTTGTGGTGGGGTGCAGCTCCCAGAATTTCCCGTGCAGGGGAAGCGAGCATCCTGTGATAGAGATGATAAAGATTGACGAGTATGACAAGGAAGAGGAAGAAAGAAGATTGTTCTATGTGGCTATGAGCAGGGCAAAAAACAGCCTGTATCTCACATATTCAGGAAAGAGCCCTACTTATTTCATCACCTCAGAGATGATGGGACTGATGAGCTCGAGGCTTAAGGGGAAGGGCAAGAGCCAGCCAGGTGGCGCAGGGGTAAAGTTCTCAAAGAAGGCCGGCGAGATAATTGATAGGCTCCGAGAGTGGAGGAGGCAGACTGCTATGATGGAGGCAAGAAGCGAGTTCATGATACTTCAGAACAAGACAATTGAGGCGATAGCCGAGAGGATGCCTGTGGGTGTGGATGAGCTTGAGGGCATTTTCGGGCTTGGGCCGCTCAAGATACGAAAGTACGGGGAAGAGATAGTCGAGATTGTGAAGGGCGGCTGAGAATTAAAGGAATAAAAGAAAAAAAGATTTCTTTATTGCATGCACATCAATGTTCCCTGCGATGTTGTTGCGCAGCAGGCTCCGTTTGTGCAGAATGTGCCTGTGGGGCAGGTTCCGCAGCTTATGTAGCCTCCGCATCCGTCGCTCCATGTGCCGCAGCTCTTGCTAAGCTGGGTGCAGGTCAAAGGAGTGCACACAGGCTGGGATGTGCAAGAGCCAAGGCCGTTGCATGCGCAGCTTCCTCCTGTGCAGCCTGTGTCTCCGCTGCAGCCGGTGTCAGTGAGCCCGGCAGCCACATAGGACAGGCTGCATAAGCCTCCTGTGCAGAGGGGATTATAGCAGACAAGGTCAGGGCAGGCAATAGCTCCGCTCCACTCAGTGCAAGGATCTGTGTCGTAATTCCCGCAGATCCTCTTGTATGATGGGTTGTAGCAGATGGTTTCTCCCAATACGCACTGGTCTGTGCAGTTGAAAAGACATCTTTCATCTATGCAAAGTGGAATAGCTGTAAGCGTGATTGTGAGGGTTTTGGTCTCCTTGGATAGTATTGTGACAGGGATGGAATATGTGCTGTAGCCCTCCAGTTCCAGCCTTAAGGTGTGGGTTCCGGCAGAGATCTTTTTCTGCAGTGGAGTAACACCGGAATACACATTATCTATATAGACTAAAGCCCCTGATGGATCTGAGCTTACAGCAAGAGTGCCTGTCAGCCTGCTGACAGCGTCAGGCGATACCTTGGTGGCTCCGCCCGCAAGAGTTAGATTGTTGGATTGCATGAATGAAGTGAACAGCAATGCGGAAATGAGAATTGCGCCAAATATCATTAGATTCTTTGTATCCATATATATCACCTGCTTTTGAGTTTTTTTTTAGTTATGGCTAGACTGATATTATCTCTTATATAGTCAGATATTGCGTTTTCCGCAGAAATAGTATTTAAATTTTCCTATATAAAAGGCTCTGTAGAATATGTAGGCTGCCATCTGGTTTCACGAGCTTTGCAGTACAATCATTTCTAAGGCAGGCAGGGGGAAGTCCCTTACGGGGATGCCTGCCTATATTTGGAGACCATCACAAAAGCGAGTTGATGGCAGCCCTCGAAGAGATATTCTACAGAGCTTATGTAAAAGGTATAAGAAAGATAATAGCCCTATTCAGTCTGCCAGTGCATAATCCTTGGCGTGAGCCTATCAAGCTCTGCCCTGTTATCAAGATATCTTTGGACAAGGGTTTCTGCAGGGGGCGGGAAATTGTATCTTTCCACCCTGTTGAAAAGAAGCTCTGCGCCATTGAGCAGGCCTGAGATGTCAGAATCCAAGAGCGCATTTTGCGGGATATCTTTAGTTATCCCTGGCTTTAGCTCAATTATTGCCTCCCTGAGCCTGTGGGCGAGGGATTCCATCTCCTGCTCTCCATTGCCTCTGTTCCTAGGGTTTGCCGGCTGGGTTATGAAGATGTCGCATTGGTATACGGGAAAGGCATGCATTCCCATGATTGAATATTTCCCTGCTGAATCTTTGCCTGCTCCGCAAGGAGGGCGGATGTCTGTCCTGAAACCTATGATTTTTTTCCCTATCCTCTTGCCGTAGCTCATCTCCATGACAACGCCTGCATCAATTGGCTCGTCAAGGTTTGCTATTACCATATCAGCCTGGGGCATGAGATAGCCAAAATTCTGGCAATATGCAATGGTCCTGAGCGCATGGCCTGCCTCATCCTCAGAAAGCTTACCCAAGAAAGCGTTTGCAAGTTCTGGCCCGACAAATCCCTCTTTCTGGGGCAGGATTATGTCGCAGCCTGTGCAGCAGCTTAGCCTGTTAGATAGGTTTGTGTTGAACTGGGCTTCCCTGCTGTTGTATGCAGCCGCCGCAATGTAGACTGTGGGATTTGGATTCATACGTATGCACCCGCAAGGCATGCTAATTATTTTCTGCTTAAAAATATGATGGTATTTTGTATATTAGCGGGACGATAGCAGGCATAACAACAACCTTTATAAACCCTTTTGGAATACTTCCCTTATCGCAATAATGAGGGTGATTACATGAAAAAGCTAAAGGAACCAAGTTCAAAATTTATCAAAGTGAGATGCGCAAAGTGCAAGAATGAGCAGATAATATTTGGCAAATCCGGCTCTAAGGTGCTCTGCCTGGTGTGCGGAGCCGCGCTTTCTGAGCCGAGAGGCGGAAAGAGCAAGATAAGGTCAAGGATTCTTGAGGTACTTGAATAATGTTATACAAGAAGACAGGCCTGCCAGAGGATTCTGAACTTGTGATGTGCACAGTAAATAAGGTCCTGCCTAATTCTGTTTTCGTGACCCTGGATGAGTACGGCATAGACGGGCTGATACATATCTCCGAGGTGAGCCCTGGAAGGATAAGGAATATCAGGGATTATGTCAAGGAGGGAAAGAAGGTAGTCTGCAAGGTTCTCAAGGTCTACAGGGAAAAGGGGCAGGTAGATGTATCGCTAAGAAGGGTGAATGAGGGCCAGCGCAGGAACAAGGTTATGGAGCTAAAGCAGGAGGACAAGGCAGAAAAGATCCTTGAGTATGTGGCCAAGAGCATGAAGAAGGACCCTGTCAAGTTCTACAATGAAATTACTCCAAAAATTTTCAAGAAGTATGACGGGCTTCATAATTTCTTTATAGACCTCGTGAACGGCGAGACAAAGATTGAAGGGTATGGGATTGACAAGACTATTGCGCAAGAGCTGGACTCTGTGATAAAGCAGAGGCTTAAACCTACAGAGGTCATGATAAAGGGAAGCCTCATGCTGATAAGCCACGCGCCTGACGGTGTTGATATCATTAAGGGAGCGATAAAGAAGGCTATTGTGAATGATAATGTTGATATAAAGTACCTTGGCGGCGGAAAGTATGATATTGAAGTGAGGGCCAAGGATTATCCAGAGGCAGAAGAAGTGATGGAGAAAGCCAGCACATCTGCCATGAACCACATGAAGACCAAGGGCGGGATTGGCGAGTTCTCGAGAGAAAAGTGAGGGCAGGATGGCCGCCACCCACATATTAAGATGCGAAAAATGCAGTTCTTATTCTATGACAGAAGTTTGCGCCTGCGGGGGCAGGGCGGTGAGCGTAAAGCCTCCCAAGTACAGCCCTGAGGACAAGTATGCAGAGCTGAGACGGAAGGTGAAGAGGCCTGCACTTGAGGAGAAAGGCCTGCTATAGAAATTCTGGAAAGAGATTAAAAAAATAATAAGATATCTCCCTTGTAAGACCTGCTTATTCGGGCTCTGAGGAAAACATCCCGTAGTCGCGCCTGTATTGCTTAGGCGGAATCCCAAATGTGTGGGTGTCGTAATCCTCATCGAAAATGGGAAGCTGGCGGGCCTCTCCTGGGCTGTAGATCTCCTTGAGCATCCCTAATGCATCGTCGCCAAGAGGGTTTTCATCAAAGAGCTTATTGTACATGTCCCTGAATTCCTTTGCAGTGGGGTTTGCATTGCCGCTCGCTCCAAGGTATTTTACAACTATAATGTTTCTTTGGCTGAATCGGGATATCTTGTCAAGATCCAAGGTGGTGTTTCCTTTTTCCAGATCAGAGGAATTAATCAGTCCGTCTATTCCATTTACCAGTTCTACCCTTAGCTTTGATTCATCTATTCCCATTATTTTTTCCACCCCCTAGTCTTTTCCACTCCATAGATTAATGGAGCCAGAGAAGCGGGTTAGTTATATAAAGATTTTGAATGGGCTTTAAAGAGGGTTTTTAACTGATTTAAACCTGCTGAAATTTTAAAAAACATGAAAAAAACAAAATCCCAAACTTTATAAACGGATGCGGGTTACTTGATAGGGCATGGAGTGGGAGATAAGCAGTGTTGGGAGGATCCCAAAGCTCCGTGATGCCGTGCTTATTGAGGGGTTACCGGGGATTGGGAATGTAGGCAAGCTTGCTGTTGATTTTCTGATACAGGAGCTTAAGCCAAAGAAGATCTATGAGTTCTTCTCGTATTCTTTTCCGCATTCTGTGTTTGTGAATGAGCAGAATCTTGTGGATCTGCCTAAGATTGAATTGTTTTACACTGAAGTGAAGGGCGTGCCTCTTCTTCTTCTTGCAGGCGACACCCAGCCTATTGATGAGGTGTCCAGCTATCATTTTTCAAACCAGGTGCTTGAGCTAGTCCAGAAGCTGGGCGCAAAGGAAGTGATTACAATAGGCGGGATAGGGCTTTCTAATGTGCCTGAAAAACCGCAGGTGTTCTGCACCGGAAACTGCAAGGACATAGTGAAGAGGTATAAGAACGGCACCAAGATAAATGACAAGATTTTTGGTGTTGTCGGGCCGATTGTGGGCGTGTCCGGCCTGCTTGTAGGGCTTTCCTCAAAGAAGAACATGAAGGCAGTCTCGCTTCTTGCCGAGACCTATGGGCACCCCATGTACATGGGTTTTAGGGGCGCAAAGGAAGTGATACACGTTCTCAATTCAAAGTTCGGGCTTGAGCTTGACACAAGAAAGCTTGACAAGGAGATAAGGGATATCGAGGAGATTGACGAAAAGGAAGTTTCTGAGGATATCAAGAGCCCAAAAGTAAAGAGGCTTCCCCCTATAAAGGGCACAGGGGAAATGAGCTATATAGGCTGAATCCTGCAATGGGTTTTCTTGGATTATTATTTTATTTAGTATTTCATGATATTATACCTGTTTTGCAGTTAGCACTCCAGAAGTGTAACAAACCTTTATAATAGTATATATGGGCAGGGTAGTAATGGATAGCCCGGGGTTGGCCTATGTATGAGATTGTGATAGGAAGAAGCGAGAAAGACAAGAATAAGTACGGCCTAAAGGGCACTATACTTCTCGGAAAGCATTATGTGAGGATGGGGCAGGTCACATCGCTTTCAAACCCTGTGCTTATGGATGTCACGGGCTCGCACGTGGTTTTCGTGTGCGGTAAGAGGGGGAGCGGAAAGAGCTACACGATGGGCGTGATAGCAGAGGGGATGGTTAATCTGCCTGATGAGATATCCAGCAATATCAGCGTGATAATTCTTGATACGATGGGAATCTACTGGACAATGAAGTACCCAAACCAGCAGGAGACTGCATCGCTCAGGGAGTGGGATATGGTGCCTAAAGGGCTCAATGTCCAGATATATACGCCAGCTGGCTATTACAGGGAGTTCAAGGACAAGGGCATCCCGACTGATTTTCCGTTCTCTGTAAAGCCTAGCGAGCTTGACGCAGAGGACTGGTGCGCGACTTTCGAGCTGCCGATTAATGAGCCTGTGGCTGTGCTGATATTTGCGATAATTGCGCAGCTCAAGAACAGCGGAAAGGATTTTGGGATTGAAGACATCATCAAGGCGCTCAGGGATTATGAGGATACTGACAGGAACATAAAGGCGGCTGCGATAAACAGGTTTACGACTGCAGAGGGCTGGGGATTGTTCTCGAAAGAGGGCACATCAATCAAGGAGCTTATCAATCCAGGGCATGCAACTATCCTTGATGTGAGCTGCTATGCTACTACTGCAGGAAGCAATTTCATCAGGGCGCTTGTCATAGGGCTTGTTGCAAAGAAGCTTTTTATCGAGAGGATGGTGGCAAGAAGGGCTGAGGAGTACGGCTCTGTGCACAAGTCCATGTCTCCGTTCAGCCAGGATGACAGCGAGACCTCAAAGCTTCCCATGGTGTGGCTTATCATAGACGAGGCGCATGAATTTTTGCCTAGGGAGGGAAAGACTCTCGCATCAGATCCCCTCATCACAATACTAAGGGAAGGCAGACAGCCGGGGATAAGCCTGGTGCTCGCGACCCAGCAGCCGGGAAAGATACACACTGACGTGATGACACAGTCAGACACAGTGATATCGCACAGGCTCACAGCAAGGCTTGATGTGGAGTCGCTGGGCATGCTTATGCAGAGCTACATGCAGCACGGGCTTGACAAGTATCTTAATGAGCTTCCGTCTGACAAGGGTTCTGCGATAGTTTTTGATGACACCAATGAGAGGCTTTATCCGATAAGCGTGAGGCCGAGGCTGACCTGGCACGGAGGAGGAAGCCCTGAGGCGATAAAGGAGAAGAGAGAGTTTTAGGCAATTGCGCTTCACATTAAGCTGCTTTATTGCCTTAATTTATTGGCTTATCAGGCTTCAAATAGATTTATATAAGCAATGTTAATATAAGCAAGGTTATTAATAATACAAAAGCAAGGCAAAAGGGGTGCAGAAGATGACCAAGAAATCCAAGGCAAAGAAAAATAATCCTAAATCAGGAATAGAGAAGAAGGCCGGCGACAAGGCTGACGAGAAGAGATTTGAGGAGATGGGCGTGAAGCTTCCTAAAGAGGCTGAGAAGAAGCTAAAGGAGATTAAGGCAAAGCTTGACAAGTTCCAGAACAAGATTGTAAAGAAGTTTGACAAGTACATTATGGGTATCGCGCTTCTTCCCCCCCAGGCAAAGGCAGGGGCGGCACAGATGGCTCAGGGAATGCCAGGTGTTCCTGCCGGGCAGCCAGGCCAGGCATTGCAAGGCGCGCAGATTCCTTCTCCTCAGGCTTCTATACAATCAAAGCCCTCTATGTCCATGGGCCAAAAGCCTTCAGGCGAGCCGCCAAAAGAGGAGCTTTCTGTGCTTGTGCTTGTGGATGATTCTGACAGCCAGAAGATGCCAAAGATGGAGCTCAAGGCAAAGCTTGGCTCTATTATCCAGAAGATGGCTGAGGAAGAGGACAAGAGCATGTCTGTCCAGACAGTCCTTCTTTCTGAGATATGGCAGGGCTGCTATGACGCGAAGTATGACATGCTCCAGACGATTGCGCTCGCGCTTCCCATCTATGATATAGGGATGCTTGCGGCAATAAAGATTGCCGAGATACATAAGACAATGGTTCTCAAGAAGTTTGAGAAGTATATTGTGAGCTACGTGCTTGCAGGCTCGCTTGTGCAGGGCAGGGCGAAAAAGGATTCTGACATTGACGTGTGGATTGTGATTGACGACACTGATGTGAAGAGGATGACGAGAGCTGAGCTTAAGGACAAGCTGAGAGCCATTATCATAGGGATGGGTATTGAAGCTGGAGAGCTAACAGGAATCAAGAACAAGCTCAATATCCAGGTCTATATCCTGACTGATTTCTGGGACAGCCTGAGGGAGGCAAACCCTATAATATTTACTCTGCTCAGGGACGGCGTGCCGTTCTATGACAGGGGCACGTTCATGCCATGGAAGCAGCTTTTGAGGATGGGCAAGATCAAGCCTTCGCAGGAGGCTATTGACATGTTCATGAGCACAGGCGACCAGATGCTCAAGGCTGTGGAGTACAAGATAAAGAGCATGGGCATGGAGGACATCTATTATGCGATTCTTACGCCTAGCCAGGCGGCCATCATGCTGTACGGTTTTCCGCCTCCTGCACCCTCAGAGACCGCAGACCTGATGCAGGACCTTTTTGTCAAGAAGGCGAAGCTTCTTGAGGAGGAGTATATCAATATCCTCAGGAATAATGTGAAGGTGAGAAAGGACATAGAGCACGGAGTCAAGAAAGAGCTGTCCGGTAAAGAGCTTGACCAGCTGCTGAATGACGCTGAGAAATACCTCAAGAGGATCAAGAAACTGTTTGAGGAGATCCAGAAGATGAAGGAAGAGGAGTCTATAATTAAGATTTATGACACGACTTCCACAATCATAAGGGATGCGCTGGCTCTTGAAGGCAGGAAGAGCGTTGAAGAGGAGAAGCTTGTGAAGGTGTTTGAGGATGCCTGCATCACGAGCGGCAAGGTGCCAAGCAAGTATCTCAGGACTCTTCAGGATCTCCTGAAGGCGAAGAGGGACTACGAGGCAAAGACTCTCACAAAGGCAGAGATTGAGAATGTCAAGAGGGAGGCCAATGAGTTTATCAGGTTCATGGTCGAGCACATCCAGAGGAAGAGGGGCAGGGAGCTGGAAAGGGCCAAAATAAGGATTAAGTACGGCAATGACAAGTTCGGCGAGGTGCTTCTCCTGGACAAGACTGCATTCATAATCTCTGATATCGACGCAGAAGAGAAGGAGATCTCAAAGGCCAAGATCAGCAAGGAGGGAAAGCTCTATGATATAGAGGGCTCTTCCATAGAGGAGTTTGAGGAGATGATAGCAAAGGTCAGCATACCCTCCAAGGTGTTTATCAAAGAGCCTATATTCGAGGACCTGAGAAGCCTGTTCGGCAAGGATGTCGAGGTGCTGGTGAATTATTGAGTTCCTTAGATAACGAAATATATTTTGTTTTGATTAATTATTGTTCTATTTTTCAGTTTTCCATGTTAGGATATACTTACTTGCAAGGCTTAGAAGGGCGCATCTGGAATTTGAACCAGCGACATGCCGACTGCAGCGCCAGATAGCAGAATCCAGAATAATTTATCCAGGAATGGCCCTAAAAAATAAAAATTTTAGATTTTTGGGATTAGGAAGTGACCCAGGAACATCCCTATGATGAGCCCGCCTATGAAGCCGATTATCACGTCCCAGAGGTTGAACCCGAACAGGGTGGACTGGTAGGTGTACTGCTGGGCGCCCATTTCCTTGGCGCGCTTCTTGACTATTTCCAGGGCGGCTGCTTTGGTGCTTGCCCCTTTTAGCCTTGCGCTGAGCTCTGTGTCATGGATGACGTCATGCACCCATTTGGCGAAGTCGTTCTTGTGCTCGCTTACATGATGGCCGAAGCTTTCCTCGCTCATTATCTCTAGAGCCTCCGCTAGCTCAGGGATTGACCTTATCTCTATAGAGGTCTTGTGGAGCTTGAATGTGTGCTCGGGCGGCGCCTCTTTTAACAATGCCACTGTTTCTTGTGCCATTCTTATCACCTCTTCTTGTTACGATTAGACTGTTTTCTTTTTTTTTGTTTTTGTCTTGATTTGGATTTTAGTTTTGTTTTCTTTATCTTGATTTGTTTCTTCGCCGGCTTTTGCCTCTTCTTGGAGGCAGGCTTGGATTTTTTTGAGGTTTTTGCCGCCTTTTTAGACGGGCGCGATTTGTGGGATTCAGAGACTTTCCTGTATCTTTTCACAAGGGATTTTGCCTCATCCACATTCTCCCTAATCTTTCTGATGAGGGTGTATCTTGTCTTTATCCTGGATATCTCGCGGGCGAGGTCCTTGTCTTCTATGCAGTCCTTGACCCAGGACGCAAAGTCGTTCTTGTATTTGTCTACATGGTACCTGAAGACGTCGTCAGATACTTTTTCCAGGGCCTCTGCCAGAGTGTTTAGGCTTCTTAGGTATTCATTCGTGCA
The DNA here is from genome assembly GCA_964383645.1 of uncultured Methanosarcinales archaeon. Taxonomy (GTDB): domain Archaea; phylum Nanobdellota; class Nanobdellia; order Woesearchaeales; family JAGVZT01; genus CAYLII01. The sequence continues at coordinate 4,187 of CAYLII010000004.1, read as the reverse complement.
GAGCCAGAAGCTCTTGGACTGGGGCACGACTCTGAGTATTTTTTTCGCCCTTGAAAGGGTGAGTTTCTTGGTCATTGTATCAGCCTCCTTATCATGTGTTTGAGGATTATGTGCTGGTGGGCCTGCCTGGACT
>CAYLII010000004.1:0-4044 GCA_964383645.1 uncultured Methanosarcinales archaeon | reverse complement strand
GCCGAGCTTGATGGCGAGCTCCTCTTCGCCCACCACCTCGCCCACCCATTTTGCAAAGTCGTTCTTGTGCTCGCCGACATGGTGCTGGAAGATCTCATCGGTCATCTCCTCCAGCGAGTCCGCAAGCTCAAGCAGGTTCTTTAGAGGCCTGCCGTCCGCGAGGAAGAAATAATGCTCGGGGCCTACGCTCCTCGCAATCGATGGTTTGGTTTGGTTTGATTTCCTCTTGGACGTGCCGCCCTCTTTTTTCTCTGCTTTTTTAGATACCATGATTATCACCTTTTTTATTGCTGCTTTCCTTTCTGCCCTCTCCAAAAATGGCTGTCTCGTGCTGCTGTGGAATGGATATCTGCGCGGACTGGCCCAGCTTCTTTGCTAGCAGCTCGTTTCTTTTCTGGGCTTCCCTCATCCTGAGCACAAGGTCGTTCATGATGTTCATGAATGTGATGAACGCGTCATATGGCGTGTCGTAGGGGTTGAAGTACTTGTGGACGTCGCCGTCGTTGAACCACTTGGTGCACATGTAGTAGAAGTGGTCGCTGGTCTGGAGGTTCCTCCAGTCTTTTATGAGGGCTTGGTCGCCTGTCGCAAGGATTGGCTTTTCCAGCTTGTATATCTCAGATGCTGCTGACTGCTGCATCTGGTTGCCGAGCCATGCGCTCACATCTCTTTCTACATCTGCCCATGAGACGAGATATGGCACGTCAAGCTCAGCGACTGGCTCGTAGTCCCTCACTACCTCTGAGGTGGTCTTGAAGTTGTTGTCAGGGTTCTTTAGGAATTCTTCCGGAAGCGCTGAGATGAAGTTGAATATGCCAGAGGTGGACCACTGATGCTCTCCGAAGGTCTCGTAGTCCATGAATAGGTTTATTGTGTTGCCGTTGCCGTTTACTGCGTTTAGCCACTTGGTATATTTTGGCACTGTGAGGGGCCACTCTTTCCAGCTGCGCTCCTGGAACCTGAACGCGATGTCGTCGCTGAGCCGGTAGTTCTTTAGGAGGAGCTTGATGTTGCTCGTTCCTTTGGGCCTGTAGAGGAAGTTAGGGCTTCTCCAGCCTAGCACATGGTCTGCGCCTTCTGCAAGCACGCCCTTGTATCCCATGTCCTCTACCTCTTTGGCGAGCTCGTTGTTGTAGATGAGCTCTGTGTTCCTGAATATCTGGGGCGTCTTTCCGAACAGCTCCTTTATCTTCCTGCTGTGCATCCTCACCTGCTCCCTGAATTCCTCTTTTGAGTAGAGGAAGGCGAGCGAGTGGTAGTATGTCTCGTCCACAAGGTCCACATTGCCTGTATCTACAAGCTCCTGGAAGGAATCGATGACTTCCGGAGCGTGCTGCTCGAGCTGCTCGAGCACTACGCCTGAGAATGAGAATGATGCCTTGAAGTCGTGCCTGTGGATGAGGCTCATTATCGTGTTGTTCATGGGCAGATAGCATTTCTTTGCGACCTTCTCTAGTATGGCAAGGTTCTTGCCCTTGTCGAAGTAGTGGTGGCCCTGTCCAACCTCGAATACTGAGAATCTCTTGAGCCTCCATGGCTGATGCACATGGAAGTAGAAGCAGAGGCTTACCATTTTCTTCCGGCCTCCTGTTTTGGAACAATATTGGTGTAGACCTCTGCGCATTTTCTTGCAGGGATGCACCAGTCGAAATTGTGGACCTCGTGGAGGCCATTGTCGCGGATTGTTTCTGTGAGGCCCTTGTAGCTGAGGATTGAGACTATCTTGTTGGCCATCTCGTCTATGTCCCAGAAATCTACCTTGAGAGAGTGGCTTACCACCTCTGATACTCCTGACTGTTTGGAGATGATTGTGGGCGTGCCGTGCATCATGGCCTCTAGGGGGGTTATTCCGAAGGGCTCTGATATAGAGGGCATGACATAGACGTCAGCCATCCTGTATGCCTTGTCGATGTCTGCTCCCCTCAGGAAACCTGTGAACATCACGTTTTGGGATATGCCTAGCTCTGAGGCCTTGTTTATCATGTAGTATTCCATGTCGCCTGAGCCCGCAACCACGAATTTCGTGTTGGGAACTTTCTCGAGCACGCGCTTTGCAGCGAGCAGGAAGTGCTCGGGGCCTTTTTGGATTGTGAGTCTTCCTAGGAAAAGGACTATCTTGTCCTGCCTTGCTAGCTCTATGCTTTTTGGGGTGTAGGTCTTTATCTCGACAGCGTTGTGGACTACCTGGACTTTGCTAGGCGGGATGCCGTAGTGGCTTACCACCTGGTTCTTGGTGAAGTTGCTTACTGCGATTATCTTGTCTGCTGCGTGCATGCCCTCTCTCTCGATGTCATAGACCTGCTGGTTCACGCTGTTGTTTGCGCACCTGTCAAATTCTGTCGCGTGCACGTGCACAACAAGGGGCTTGCCGGTTGCTTTTTTTGCGGTTATGCCTGCAGGGTAGGTGAGCCAGTCATGGGCGTGGATGACGTCGAACGGCTCTGTGAGGGCTATCCTCTTTACCCTTCTTGCAAATCTACCCACTTCTTCAAGTAGGTTTTTGCCGTACATGTTTTTTACGCCTGGCGCTTTTTTTACGACTGTCTTTTTGTATGAGGCTGTGGTCATGTATCCAGAAAGAGGCGAATCGACTGACCTGAATTTGATGTTTGCGCCTATCAGCTTCACATGCTCAGACTCGATGTTTTGGTTTAGCGACGGAAGAACGAAAGTTACCTTGATGCCCTCTTTTGAGAGGCCTTTTGTGAGGCCGTAGCAGGCAGTGCCGAGGCCTCCTGAATGATAGGGGGGAAATTCCCACCCAAGCATGAAAACTCTCAACTTTGTTACCTCTTTATTATCCAAATCCCTTTTTTCAACTTTTTTTCAGACGCGCGCTTTTGCGCGAGGGATGGCTGTCTTGAAAAACCCATGGCTAGGCAGGACTAATTAGGCTTTAGGCTCTGAAAAAAGAGGGCGGCTTAATGCCTGCAATATTTTTCATATAGCCCTTAATCTCAAGCCCAAGGCTAGGAGCCAGTGCCTAATCTACATTAAATATTACCAAACCATCGATTCGGGTTTTAAACCAGATATACTCCTTTATATAGTTTGCTAGTAACTAAATAGTGACACATATGTGGTGGAAAATCCGGGGCTGGGAAGAGGGTTTTTTCAAGTGAAATTTCCCTAAAAGGAATCATCCAAAAAAACTGTCAAGCTTTGACTGGTCAAGGCTTAATATAAAATCTTCTTTTGAGTAGCCCAAAGCCTCAAATATCCTTTCTACGGATGGAATTACCTGATTGTTTAGGTAGTAGTCTATGTCGTAGTCATCTTTTGTGCATTCTTCAGGGAGCTTTGCCTTGTCTCTCACAAGCTCTCCAGAGCCGCAGATGACGTAGCGTATCACTGAGCCAGGGCCTATCTCATGGCCTTTCTCCTCGAGTTTTTTGGCCACTGCCACATGTGGGCCTATGGTCTCGTATTCAGATATGGGCTTTTGGAGCTCGGTTGAGATGACAAGTTTTTTTAGCGGAACCTGCCTGCTCTTGAGCCTTTCTATCTGCTCTCTTACGAATGCAAGGGCTTTTTTGGTGTCGCCTTCCTTGAGGATTATTCTGAGGACTCCTTTCTGGATCTCCTGGACTATCAGGGTTGTGTTGCTCCTGACCATCTCGAATCCCTTGACTACAAGGTGGCCGTCTTCTGTTATGAGGGCGTATCTTTTCTTTGCCCCTGCAGAACCCTGCCTCAGGGGCACAAAGATGCCTCTTGGATAGAGGCCCTCGATGGTTAACTCCATTGGCTCTGGAAGCTCTATGTTGAAGAGCTCGACGAATCTTTTTATCTCTTCAGGTGTTTTGCCGTTGAGCGAGAGGAATACTGAGTCTGTGTCGCCATAGAGCATGCTGTAGCCCTGCTGGGTTGCCTTTGTGATTAGGCTTCCTATGTAGTGGCGGCCGTAGGATGTGATTGATTTTACTGATTCCAGCGAGTACCATCTTGCAAGGTAGAAGCCCAGATAGCCGTACATTGAGTTTGCGAGTGTCTTCATGACGTGCTGCCTGGCCTTGAGGATGGGCGAGGTGTCGCCAGCCTTGA
>CAYLII010000003.1:35904-39456 GCA_964383645.1 uncultured Methanosarcinales archaeon | reverse complement strand
AAAAAGAGCCTAAAGAGGCGCAGGGCCAAAAAGGGCTTTCTGAGTTTTTCTAGGCGACTTATAGAAATTTAGCCTTGCCAGACATACATCTGCCAACCTATATGAATATGAATGCACAAAGATGAATGCGCTAAAACCCGAACTTGGTAAGTTTCTGGCCTTTCCAGGCACCTGATTTCCTGTCAAGCTCCTCAAGCCTTAACGATAGAGGATTTTCAGGAGGATATATCACTCTTGCCACAGGCGCCTGGCTCTTGTCGCCCAGTCTGCCAAGCTCGAGGACCATCTCCTTCTTTTCGCTGTCCGCAAATTCCTTATTGGATATAAGCTGGTAGATCTCCCCATTGATATTTATCATGTCGCCTTTCTTTAGTTCCGGAATTGATTTCATCCTTTCCTGCCTCCAATTTTGGATTTGGCTGAAGAGCCATTCTGTCCCTTGCCTGCAATATCTGACATGTCAACCACAGAATAGTGGCGCCTTAGCGAGCAGTCTTCATCTCCATGCTTTATGCAGACATATTCTCTGCACACATTAGGGCGGGATTCATAGATTGTGCATGTGGCAATGCCCTCTTTTATCTCAAGAAACCTGCAGTAGCCGTTTGTTCTTCTGAGGATTTGCGCACCTTTTGTGTCTATATCCACAAAATAGGCCTCATCAAAACCCTGCTTTTTTATTCTCTCTATATCCTGCCTCCCCAGCCTCACGAGCAGCGTACAGCAGAGCCCGCATCTTCCACGGTCGAGTTTGCCCATTACCCATCAAATCTTATCCCGATTTTATAATCCTTTCTGCTTCCGGGCGTGAGTGAGTGCTATTCCGATCCCCAAGAGAAGAATGCCAAAGAACCCTGCGCGCATTAGAATGGCCAAAAAAGCATCCAGGAAGAATCTCTCAGGAAATAACCTAATCAGGGTGCTATCTGAAGAGAATTCATAATTTCCCTGCGGAAAGAATATCTGGTGGAACATGCTAAAAGATGCTGAAAAGCTGAGAGCCAGAATGGCGAGTAGGACTGCAATCGCTATTACTACAATGCCTGAGCGCTTCATAAGTGCCTGCAGGTTTCTGGCAAATGCCCCTCTGAAAAAGGAGAGGAGGAGGATGAGGCAGAAGAGGATAAGGGCCAGGGAGATGTAAAACATGGATTTTAGGCAGAGGACTATGAGTTTCACGTCCTGCAGGTGGAGTAGCTCTGAGGTTGTGAATTCCGGCAGATTTGGTGATTGGATAGAGCTGTCCCTGAAGTAATTGGCAAGCCCTTTTGCAAGCCTGGGCGGAATGTCCCTATCCTCAAAATTGCTGTATGTGCCTACTTTCTCGAATTCAGACAAATAGAAATTCTCGCTCGTGAAGATTGTGATTATGATTCCTGTATATAGCAGGACTGCAATGCCTATTACCAGCAATATAGATATTACCTTTGCGGCCTTTAATGAGCCCATGGCCATCAAGAATGCATTCACATAAATAAAGATTTGGCTAGTCTGGAGGACATATCTGGAAGTATATAAAAACCAAAAAGTATATATTGGGCCGGAGCAAGGAGAGGGTTATGGATGTCTTAGAGGCGCTCGCCACAAGGCGCTCAATAAGGAAATATCTGGAAGTCCCTGTGGAATGGGACAAGGTAGGCCAGATTCTGGAGGCAGGAAGGCTTGCCCCCAGCGCGGGCAATCTTCAGGAGTGGCGCTTTATTGTGGTCACAAATCCCGAAGTCAGGAAAGAGATAGCTGAGTCTGCGCTCGGCCAGCACTGGATAGAGGTGGCGCCAATCCACATAGTAGTGACGGCAATAACAGAGAAAGTCAAGACCCATTATGGTATGAGAGGCGAGAGGCTCTATGCGATACAGGACTGCGCGGCATGCGCCACATACATGATGCTCGCCGCCCATGAGCTGGGGCTTGGAAGCTGCTGGATAGGGGCTTTTGATGAGGCGAAGGTCCAGCGAGTCTTAAAGCTCCCAGATGACGTAAGGCCGCAGATGATTCTTACAATAGGCTATGCTGACGAGAAGCCGAGGATGCCTCCAAGGTATCCTATAAACAATCTCGTGTTCTTCGAAACATATGGCGGTGTGGGCCGGATAAAGGACCTAGACAGGGTGCTCTGGGACCACAATGTGGTAGGTAGAGCTGTAAATGCCGCAAAAGAGACCCAGAAGGATTTTGTGAGGCTCACAAAGAAGGACAGGGCCAAGCTGTTTGAGCGCCTGAAGGAATTGAGAGGCTCTATGTCAAATAAGCTTAAGAAGAAATAGCTTATTCTAAAGCTTTAAATAAGCGCTGCCTGTTCTTTTTTCCTATGGGAAAGGGGCCGGGGCTTGAGGAATTCTATTTCCCTTACGGAAAGATAAGGGATATACAAAAAGAGCTCATCATGAAGATTGATGAGGTAATTGGAAAAAAGGCAAACCTTATTGTTCATGCCCCTACAGGCCTTGGAAAGACAGTGGCATCGCTCTGTCCTGCGCTAAGGCATGCACTCAAGAAGGATCTTACAATCTTTTTTCTCACCTCAAGGCATACCCAGCATTTCATAGCAATAGATACTCTTAGGGAGATGAAGGACAAGTACAATCTCCAGGTTGTTGCGACAGACATAATCGGAAAGAAGTGGATGTGCCCTGTGCCTGGTGTAGATGCGCTATACAGCGGGGATTTTGCTGACTACTGCAATTCGGTAAGGGAGGAAGGAAAGTGCGAGTTTTTCCTAAAGACCAAAAAAGGGACAAAGCTCACCAAGGAGGCAGAGCTTGTGCTCACAAAGATAAAAGAGCTTAGCCCCTGCCATTCAGAAAGGGTTATTGAGCTCTGCCAGGATTACAGGCTCTGCCCTTATGAGATAACCACTGAGCTTGCAAAGATCTCAAAGGTAATAATTGCTGATTATTACTATGTTTTCCACCCAAATATAAGGAGCATGTTCTTCAAGAAGGCTGAGAAGAAGCTTGAGGCAAGCATCATCATAGTGGATGAGGGCCATAACCTGCCCTCGAGGCTAAGGAATCTCATGAGCGAGAAGCTCTCAAGCTTCATGATAGACATGGCAATAAGGGAAGCAAAGAAGTTCAGCTATGACGAGACAGGCTCTAATCTTAGGCAGCTTGGAAAGGTGCTGGGGGCCCTTGCCGGAAAGATTGTTGAGCATGATGAGTGCCTTGTCTCAAAGGAGGACTTCATAAAAGAGGTAGAGAAATTTGTTAATTATGACGAGCTTGTTGCGGATTTCAAATTCATAGGCGAGGCGGTGAGGGAAGCTGACAAGAGAAGCTTTATAGGCTCTATCGCAGGATTCATGGAGGCCTGGCAGGGCGAGGACAAAGGCTTTGTGAGGATACTCAGCAGGAAGTCCGGAAGGGGAGGGAGAGGAGAGAGAGAGGTAATTACGCTCAGCTATAGATGTCTGGACCCAAGCATCGTGTCAAAGGAGGTCATAAACAGCTCAAACTCAATGGTTGTGATGAGCGGGACGCTTGCCCCCCTTGAGATGTATAAAGACATACTTGGCTTTGAGGAGGCGGAGCTCTCTGAGTTTGAGAGCCC
>CAYLII010000003.1:0-35804 GCA_964383645.1 uncultured Methanosarcinales archaeon | reverse complement strand
TTCAAGAATTACAAGGACAGCGGTGCAGTGCTTCTGGCAGCTGTCTCGGGCTCTTTTGGAGAGGGAATCGACCTTCCGGGAGATTACCTGAACGCTGTTGTAGTTGTGGGGCTGCCGCTAAGTGTGCCTGACCTTGAGACTAAAGGCCTAATAAAGTACTATGATGAGAAATTCTCGAAGGGATGGGATTACGGCTATGTGTTTCCAGCGATGAACAAGGTGATGCAGAATGCAGGAAGAGTGATAAGGAGCGAGACTGACAGAGGAGCCATAATATTCCTTGATGAAAGATACAGCTGGCACCAGTACAGCAGGTGCTTTCCAAAAAGCTGGGAGCTCGTGACGACAGTACTGTACAAGAAAAAGATAGAGGAGTTCTTCAGTAAAGACGCTGCAGAGTAGAAGAAGAGAGATTGACCAATTCTGCCCCCTATTCTAAACATTTATAAATAATTGGGGGTTAATAGAGGACTAATAAGAGGTAGGCTAAGGCATATGGTACTTGACAATCTGGGAAGCTCGCTAAGAAATACGCTTGAGAAGATAGCGAAAGCCATGTTTGTCGATGACAAACTGATAAATGACCTTGTTAGGGAGATTCAGAGGGCGCTTCTTCAGTCTGACGTGAATGTGAAGCTGGTTTTCAAGCTCTCAGAGAAGATAAAGGAGAGGGCGCTAAAGGATAAGACTCCTCCAGGAATTACTAAAAAAGAGCACCTCATCAAGATTGTCTATGAGGAGCTGGTGGATTTCCTTGGAAAAGAGGAGGGCAAACTTGAGATTACAAAAAAGCCGACAAAGATAATGCTTGTGGGGCTGTTCGGCTCGGGAAAGACCACACATGCAGGGAAACTTGCAAAGTATTTCCAGAAGCAGGGCTACAAGGTGGCCTGCATCCAGACAGATTTCTACAGGCCGGCTGCATTTGAGCAGCTCACCCAGCTCTGCAATAAGATAGGGGTTCCTGCATTCGGGAACAAGAAAGTGAAAGATGCTGTCCAGATCTACAGGGAGTTCGAGAAAGAGCTTGAGAAGTTTGATGTTGTGATAATAGACACAGCAGGCAGGGACGCGCTCTCAAAGGAATTGATAACCGAGCTAAATGAGTTGGCAGAGGCTGCAAAGCCTGAGGAGAGGCTGCTTGTGCTATCAGGCGATATAGGGCAGGCCGCAGAGGCCCAGGCGAAGGCATTTCATGAGAGCTGCGGAGTTACTGGCATCATAATCACCAAACTTGACGGCACTGCGAAAGGCGGAGGAGCGCTCATTGCCTGCTCTGTCACTGACGCAAAAGTCAAGTTCATAGGGGTGGGCGAGAAAATTGACGACCTCGAGAAGTTCCGGCCAAACAATTTTGTTGGAAAATTATTGGGCATGGGCGACCTTGAGGCATTGTTGGAGAAAGCCCATGAAGCTATGAATACTGAGCAGGCAGAGGACTTGAGCAAGAGGTTCCTGAAAGGCGAATTCAACCTGGTGGACCTCTACGACCAAATGGAGGCCATGAACAGGATGGGCCCCCTCAATAAGATTGTGGAAATGATTCCAGGATTCTCGCAGATAAAGATGCCAAAGGAGGCCCTTCAGGTGCAGGAAGAGAAGCTCAAGCTCTGGAAGCATGCGATGGATTCCATGACAAAAGAAGAGCTGGAAGAGCCAGACAGCATAACAAGCTCCAGGATATTGAGGATAGCCAAAGGGGCAGGGATAAGCGAGGCAGACGTGAGAGAGCTTCTTAAGCAGTACAAACAGAGCAAGAAGCTGGCAAAGGCCCTGAAAGGGGGCTCGCCAGAGAAGCTCATGAATAAGCTCCAGAAAGGTGGCATGGGCAATATGAAGATGAGATAGGGCCAATCTGGCCATCTGCGCCTTAGCGCAGGCCAGGCCACTGCAGGCCATATCCTAGCATGGCTGTAATCTGCAGATTCTAAAGATTTATAAATGGATGGCCTTGAGAGTGCCTAGGGCCAAACCCTTACGGGCTATGCCTTGATTTATTGACTATAAGAGGTGGTCTTTATGGCATGCGGATGCTGTTGCGGAAGTAGCACAAAGAGCAAGAAGAAGAAAAAATAAAAAAGCATAAAAACAAAGGCAGGTTACGGCCTGAAAACCGAACCAAACCTAAAACTAATAGGGGGGTTTTTAAAGATGGCAAGGGACAAGAAGAAAAAGAATATTGATGGGAAAGAGAGCAAGGAAGAAGAGTTCGAAGACGACGAATTCGACGACGCTGAAGACGAAGACGAGAGCTTCGAGGAGCCTCAGGACGACGAAGAGATTGAGGACGATGAGGGCTGGTAAAGCCCCTTGTTTTGCTTTCCTTTGTCAAGTCATATTATGTTTTTGATTATAGATAATTTGATGGTGCAAACAAGAAAATGAAAAAGATACATACAAAGGTCAAGAGAAAGTTTAATCTGACAACCAACCTAAGCCAATACAGGTTTTTCCATCCGACTGAAAAGCCTCACAGGCCAAAGAGTTTTCCCAGCGAGGAATCCGCAAACAGATGGGCGGCAGGCCAGGGGCTCAAGGCAGGCGAGTACACTCTAAAGAGAGTTAAGCTTAACAAGCGGTTTGAGGTTGTTGTGCAGAAACCCGCAAAAAAGGCCAAATAGGCCCTTATTTTTTTTAAGAATCTGTTCTTTAGAGGATATATTTCTTTGGGTTCTGGTCTTCATACCAGGTGTTATGTCCTAACTGGATGTCCAAATCCATAGAATTCTGAGCATTTAAGGCTTAAAAAAAGGATGAAAAGAAAAAAGAATGAAAAGATTAAAGTGATTATTTCTTGGCCGGCTTTTTTGCCTTGGGCTTAGAAGAGCTTTTCTCTTCTTTCTGCGCTTTGGCGGCTGAGCCTCTTATTTTCTTTGGCTTTTCTGACTTTGCAGTCTTTTTTTCCGCCTTCTTCCACTCCTTTGGCTCGATTCCGGCATCCTTAAGGGCGCTTATGACCTTTGCATGGCTTGCTCCCTCTGATATCTCAAGCAGAGTAGCAGTCGGCTCCAGGTGCCTCATGTTGCATTTCCTGGCTCTCGCCTCACCATCTATCATGACAAATGTATTGTCCAGAACCTTGACTATCACGCATCTTGTACCGGCATCTCTGCCTGCGATTTTGACACAAACCCTTCCTATTTCCATCATTTTATTTACCTTCCTTTACTGCCTGGCCTTGGCCTTCTGCAGCTCTCTAGTGCATTTAGCGCACAGCACTCCGCCGTATGGCCTGGAGGGCCTCTTCTCTGTCTTGGAGAGCGATCTCATGATGAAACCCCTCTCGCTGGCAACACCGTGGAGCTGGCTTCCGCATTTGCTGCACACTGCCTTGTGAGGGCCCTTGTGCTCGTAATGGAACACATGCCTTGCTCCGGGAGTCTTTCTGACTATCCTTCTTACCCTGTTTGATTTCTTGGCTCCTTCATTCATTTTTCCACCGATTGACCGCTTATGGGAACTTGAGGGTATTTAAATAGCTTTTGGATATTTATATATTGGCAAAAAGAGGCGGAGAATAAGCAGAAACGAGCCTGCCAGGTATAGTCACTTCGCCTAAGCTTTGTTCCTGACCTGTCAGTTCGCTCGCTAACGCTCACGAGCCTGCCAGGATTCGAACCCGGGTCAATCGGTATCACCACCCATTCACTGGATGCGGACACAGGCGCCCGCATTTCCTTATGGGTTCCGAAGCCGACCGCACTATCCGCTATGCTACAGGCCCAGTATTAACTCAAGTATTGAGGGGGATATTTAAAATCTATGGAATAGATAAACTGCCTGATGAAAAAGGACTAGGAAATTACTTGCGCCGGATGAGTATCTCCATTGTAGAGACCCTTACCTGCTTTCCTTCCTTGTTCTCAAACTCCTCTGAGTCGATATGTATATCGCCTATCTCAACCTGGCCCTCTAGAAATCTCTTAACCGCGACCTCTGCCACGTCCACTGCGCGGGATATGAACTTTCCCCTTGCCTTTACTGTAACCTCGTCTGCATTCTTCACCGTGAACTGCATCACGACTGCCGTGACATAGTTCATGAAAGGCTTGTTCCCGATGAAGATGGAGTTGTCCGCTGCCATCTCTGACCACCTCACTTAATGGGTTTTGCGTTAATCTGCCTGGTAACGTAGCCTGCTATCACGTTTCGTATTTTCTTAGACTTTATGTCTGCAAAATTGGTCACAAGCTTTTTGTTGTCGTCGAAGTTGTTCTTGAAGTCATCTCTATGCTGCTGCACCAACTTGTTGGTGACTCTCTTTATCATTGCTGTCTTTATTCTTCCCATTTTAACTCCAACCTGTAGGGGGTTTTCCGTCTTTTATAAACCTTTCTAGCATTCCCACAGAAAGGCATATAAAGTTGAATCTATTTTCAAGTGGTGAAGGGGATTTAAAATGGAGCTAAACCAGGTTATGCACATCAGTTATAAGGATATATTGGGTGCTGGCCTGGTTGTGGGAGCAGGCCTGCTCATCATATTTTTCATCCTGCTTGTTATTCTTCTTATATTCTATAGCAGGAAGAGGTATTATGAGAGGATAAGGCTGGGAAACCCTAAACTGGACAAGCCTACTGAAAAAAAGAGATTTGCCTGGATTAGGGGTATTGCCAGGGCAATAATTCTCATTATCCTGATTTGCGGAATTGCCCTAATGCTGTTCTATCTTGTCAAGACCGGAATGAGCATTGCAACAACCAAAGATGCCACCCCAAAGGGTTTAGAGATTGGGGCGGCCAATTTAAGTGAGGAGGTGGCTGAAACGCCTGAACAGGAAGCCATACTGAACTTAAGCAATGAACAGGCAGTTCTTATAGAAGAGCCAGGATCTGCCATGAACCAGACTGCTAAAAGCAGCCCATTTATGGATGGCGCCAAAGAGTTCATATTAACCTATGCAGGATATATTGCCCTAGGATTCATAATCCTTATAATTCTCATCTCTGTGCTCGGTGCCAGGAAACAGAACTAGGGCAAGATATTAGAGCATAAATAAGGAATAAATAGTGCCAAGCAGCACTAAGCCCAAGAGGAATAATCCTATCGCCGGGTTTGGGCTAAGCGAATATTCTGGCTTTCTCTCACCCTCTTTTTTCGCGTTCCAGAACATGAGCACTATGAGAAATGCAGTGATGCCGCCAACAGCTATGCCCATTATCTCAAGCACATCTATAAAAGAAGTCAGCCGGAACAGGAACGGCACAAGAGGAGGCAGGAATGTGAGAAACATGGCCTGTTTCGGGTTTAGGCCAAAATCGAACATGAACATCTCTTTTAGGGAGAGCCCAACAGACAAGAAAGAGGTAGTGATTGCAAAGACCGCAAAAAGGTTTCCAAGAACAGCCATATGCGGGCCAACATATTGTACTAGCGCTATTGAAGCTATCCTGCTATCCTGATCAAGCGCCTCAAATCCGCCAGCTCCCACCACACCCACAACCACTGTGCTGAACAGGATATAGATTATTACAGGGATAAGCATCCCGAGAATGATGCATTTCCCTAAGTTTTTTTCATGCCCTGCCAGCTCTTCTTTCATCTCAGGTATGGCGTTTGCGCCAAAAAGGGCAAACATTATCACACCATAGGGGATTAGCAGCGTGTCAAGTCTGAAGCCAGTGAGATTTTCAGGATGGATCTTTCCAAAATTAAGCGTACATATGGTGATGATTAACACAATTATTACCATCATCAAAACCGGCTCTGAGCGTTCCACCGCCTTTATTCCGATATAAATTAATCCTGCGCATACGGCCATAAACCCAAGGCTATATAGCATGCTAGCGCCCCCGAAAATAGAGGATAGGGCTGCGCCTGAGCCAAAAAGATAAGCCACCAACGCACCATACATGCTTATTATGAATGAGACTGTGGCAACAAGCTTCCCCCATTTCCCCAGGTATTTATCGGCATAACCTGAAAGATGGTGAAGCTTTTTTGTCCTGAGAACAATCTCACCATAGTAGAGATAGAGGATAGTGAGAGCAGCACCAAGTAGGACTATCAGGATTATGCCGTTCAGGATGCCTGCTTTTGCTATAAGATAGGGTATTCCCAAAACACCCGCGCCTATGACTGTACCCACAAGTGTAGAGACTGCTTCAAGAGAGGGATTATCTTTCATGAGAGACATTCCCAAGCAAGAGGGTATTTATAGTTTGCTATGGCGATTAGTTGTGTGGGAGAAGGATATGGGAAGGTGGTGAGAAAGATAGAAAAAAGAAAAAATGGGGACGCAGGGACTTTCACCAACAGAACCCATCTTCGCCGTTTTCGCGGGCGCAGTTTTCAAAAGAGTGTCTGTTGTTTTGAACCCTGATCAGCTGGTGTCTTCATCCGCCGGACACACCACGTTCTCGTCATCGCTTTTAGCTCGGCGCTCCAGTTCTGGAGCCAACTGTGATAGCCAAGTTACACCACGTCCCCAGGCTATCGTCACAGAAATCCGAGAGCATATTTAAATGTTATTAAACTGCCGCGCTGGCAAGTTTATTGGCATGGGCGAGATATAATTTTACAAGTGAGAGTATCTCTTCTTCATGGCCCGCGCCAACTACCGCAAGCACTCTTTTATCAGGATTTGATGAGATTATCCCGAACAGGTTTCTTGCCATGTATAGGTTTCTTTCTTCCACAAGCACCCTGTAGAGATAGGGGTATCGTTTCCTCATCATGCCCATTAGCTTTGAGATAAGTGCGCTGTCAGGCACCCTCTCCAGGTCGACAGAGGTTATCCCCATCTTTTTCAGGTCTGAGCCTCTTGTGACAAGACCTGTAAATACATCCCATAGCAGCCTGGCTTTTTCCCTTGCAGGAATTATAGAGAATCTCTTCAGGGTTATCTGGATATCCTGGTCTATCAGGGCGAGAGGAACTTTGTGCTTTTTGGCCAGTTTTATGGTTGTGAGCATCTCAGAGCCTGGCTCGACACCAACCATCTTCCCAAGCGCTCCCTGGGCCCAATGCCCCATGATCAGAAAGATGAACCCATGCAAGCCCACTTTAGGGATCATAGCAAGGCTTGGCTTCTGCCGTTTTCCTGAAGTGATAGAAAGATACCTCTGGTGGTCAAGCTCGATTGCCGCAAGGTCTGGCTTTTCCTCTTTGAAGAACCCCTTTATCTCTTCTACGCTCTCTTTTGCGATGTGGCTTGTGCCTATGATGGTGAGATTGCCAAATTTCATACCGCTAAAGCGGTTCTTGGAGCAGATATAAAACTTTGCATGGATCAAAGAAAAAAATAGATTCTAAGAGAATTATAGGGTTATCGGGAATTCATATGCCCTTGGCTCCTAAAGAATTCTATTGTCCTTGCTATTCCCTCTTTGAGCGGGATCTTGGGCTCCCACCCCAGTTCTTTTTTTGCTAGAGAGATATCCGGCCTCCTCTGGAGCGGGTCATCTGAAGGAAGCGGCCTGTAGACCAGCCTGGAGTTTGTTCCTGTGAGTTTTTTTATGAGCTTTGCAAGCTCGAGCATAGTGAACTCTTTTGGATTTCCTATGTTAACGGGTCCGGTTATTTTTGAGTTCATGAGCAGGTATATACCTTCAATCTCGTCCTCTACATAGCAGAATGACCTTGTCTGCTTCCCGTCTCCGTAAATAGTCATGTCTTCGCCTTTGAGTGCCTGGTTTATGAGGTTGGTCACAACCCTCCCATCATCCTTCTGCATGTACGGACCGTATGTATTGAAGATTCTCACTATCCTTATGTCCACTCCATGCCTTCGCATGTAGGCCATGCAGAGCGCCTCTCCGAATCTTTTGCTCTCGTCATAGCAGCTTCTCACACCAATTGGATTTACATGCCCCCAGTAGCTCTCTTTCTGGGGGTGTTCTTCAGGGTCGCCATAGACCTCTGAAGTGCTTGCAAAGAAGAACCTTGCCTTCTTTTCCATGGCGAGCCTGAGCAGGTTGTTAGTCCCTATTGCGTTGGTGAGCATTGTGTGGACTGGCTCTGACTGATAGTTTGGCGGGCTTGCCCTGGAGGCCATGTCATATATCTGGTCCAGCCTGCCCTTTATCTTTAGCGGGGCGATTATATCATGCTGGACAAACCTGAAGTTTTGCCTCTTTAGAAGGTCTTTTATGTTTGCGGCTCTGCCTGTGCAGAGGTTGTCGATGCAGAGGACCTCTTCACCCTTGTTGACAAGATATCTGCAGAGATGACTGCCTAGAAATCCTGCGCCACCTGCAACAAGGATTCTTTTTTGAGAGATGAGTTTAGGTGCCATATTATTTCCTGCCGATGCAGTGGTATTCAAATCCTAGTTCCCTCATTACCGAGGGCTCATGCATGTTCCTTGCATCAAGCACAATTGGGTTTTTCAGGAGACCCTTTACCTTTTCCATGTCCGCCTCCTTGAAGTGCACCCAGTCTGTCATTATTACCAGGGCATCCGCGTCATCTACTGCTTCATAGGGGTTTGAGCAGTACTCCACATTTGATAGCATCTCCCTTGCCTTGTCCATCGCGCCTGGGCAGTATACCCTTACCTTTGCGCCCTCTTTCTGGAGCGAGTTTATCACATCTATTGATGGCGCTTCCCTCATGTCATCCGTGTTTGGTTTGAAGGAGAGACCCCATACTGCTATGTGCTTGTCTCTTACTACCCATAGTGTGTCATGTATTTTCCTTATGAAGTGCTGGCGCTGGTGCTTGTTGACGGCCTGCACCTCTTTTAGCATCTTGAAATCATAGCCGTTCTTTTCAGCTATCTTTATGAATGCGTCCACATCCTTGGGAAAGCAGCTTCCGCCGTACCCTATCCCTGCTCCAAGGAATTTGTGGCCTATCCTGCTGTCTGCGCCCATGCCTTCTGCAACTTTCTTAACGTCGGCGCCGGTTTTCTCGCAGATCTGGGAGACTGCATTGATGAAGCTTATCTTTGTTGCAAGGAAAGAGTTGCTGGCATGCTTTATGATCTCGGCGCTCTTTATGTCTGTAACTATTATTTTTGTGTCAATTGGCTTGTAGAGCTCCCTCATCATGTTCTCTGCTTTTTTGGTGTCAACCCCTATCACTATCCTGTCTGGGTGCATGAAATCCTCCATGGCATCTCCCTCTTTGAGAAATTCCGGATTAGATACCACATCAAATTCTATGCCTCTCTTGTTGTAGAGCTGTATTGTCCTCTTGACTTTTTCACCGGTCTCTACGGGGACTGTGCTTTTCTCCACTATTATCTTATAAGAATCCATTGACTCTGCTATCTGCTTGGCAACATTTTCCACATAGCTAAGGTCTGCGCTGCCGTCTTCTCTGGGAGGAGTGCCAACTGCGATGAATATTATGTCAGAAGCCCTAACTGCCTCTTTTATGCTGGTTGTAAACACCAATCTGCCCTCTTCCATATTCCGAAGCATCATCTCATCTAGGCCTGGCTCGTATATGGGTACCTTGCCGCGCTTGAGTTGGGCGACTTTCTGCTCGTTATTGTCCACACTTATTACAGTGTGGCCTATCTCAGACAAACAAGTACCCGTAACTAATCCAACATAACCAGATCCAATTATTGCTACTCTCATTTAACTCCCTCACTGCTCTTTTTCATATTCTCTTTTGATATAATCGCGAGATAATATCCAACAGGGCAATCATGCCGGAGCTATAAATATCTTACCTATGTCCTACCAAATCCTACCTTATCATAAAATTTATAAATAGTGCCTTGTCATGAAGTATGCATGAAGGAAAAGATTTCCATAACAATAGAAGAAAGCCTGCTCAAGGAGATAGACAATTCAATTGACAACATCTATGTAAGGAACCGCAGCCAGGCGATAGAGCGCTTTATCACAAAATCTATAGGGGAAGAGAAGACTGCGGTAATTCTCGCAGGTGGGGAAGAGAGCAGGATTCTTATTGGTGAAGAGTTCATGATTGGTATGGGGATAGGCGGAAAGCCTCTCCTGGAGCATGGGATTAAGAAGCTGAGAGAATCAGGATTCAAGAATGTGTTTATCATTGGAAGAGAGAGGGTGCTTACAAGGGCGTTTGAGATTCTCAGGGATGGGACAGCATATGGGGTTAAGGTAAACTATATAGAGGAAAAAGTGTCTAGGGGGACTGCGAACACGCTCAAGCTGATAAGAGGCAGGGTGAACAGCAGGTTTCTTGTTGTGTATGGGGACATATATTTTGCGAACATTAGCCTTGAAAAGGTGTGGGAGGCCCACTTAAGGGAAGTGCCTATAGCAACGCTTATGCTTACCACCTCTCCAAAACCTTCGGAGAAAGGAACGGTCACTATGGAGGGCACAAAGGTGCTCCAGTTCATCCAAAAGCCAAAGGAGTCTGATGTATATCTTGTTTTTTCTCCAATATTTGTGGCAGAGCCAGAGATCCTGGAGTATGAAGGGGGCAGCCTAGAGAGAGACATATTCCCAAAGCTTGCAGAGAGGGGACTGTTGAGGGGGTATCTAAGCTCCGAGAAAGAAATACACATCCATAAGAAAGAGGATGTGAAGAATATAAGATAAAAAATTTATTTAGAGAGCATTAGTTCCGCATCGACCTTGCCCTTATTATAATGGGGCAATTTCTCTAATACTCCCTCTGCCCAGGAATCGCCATATAGGAACTGCCCAACCCTAAAGAGATCCCCGCTCCATGCAGCGTTTGGCTTGCCTACCCATTTAGGGCTATCAGGTAACTGCGTATCCACATAATTGTCTGTTATGAACTCGCCAAGATCATCTCTCCTGGAAGAGATAGCTTTTACGCTCTCCACGTCAGGAAGATATTTTTCTCCCTTGGTTATCATTGAAAATGGCACGGGATACTGCGCAAGAATGGGCATATCATGTTTCATGAGCACATGGTCAAACACTAGGCCAAGCGCAAGATACTGTGGACTAATACCCCTGAAGCTTGAGAGCTCCTCTTTTTTCTCCACTTTTTCTATGTGGTCTCCAATCGTGATGTTTGGATTGTCTATATCTCCCCCAAATCCCCAGACTGCACCCGGATATTTGTTTGTTGATGTGCCCCTTATTGAAGAGACAATATATCCATCTGCGGTTATTATTGCCAGTGCAGGAGCTATAGGACCGAATGGCAACCTCATTTCCTTCTCCTCGAATAGTTTTCGGTAATCCGGATTTTTCAACGCCTCAATCTCGGAATATATCACTTTTTCTACGGTGAGAACTTGGTCTCGAGGATTGAATTCTACAAACCTATATTGGTAGCCTGCGGTCATATTGCCCTTGAAAGCAGCATCTCCAGGCTTTCTTGCATAAAGGCCATATCTCATGTGGCCGAGATCATCTTTCTCTTCCCTTAGCTGGAGCTCAAGCTTGCCTTCTGCCTCAAGCATATTCTTCTTTTTCAAAACAGCCCCATTCCAGCTGTCAATCTCTAAATCTACTGCGCCTTTTGGGTAAGCTGTTGCTATGCCTGTCTCACAAACTATAAGGTTTGGCACTGTCAAAAATCTCTCTTGAAGAGTCCATGTTGATGTAGATATAGGCAAAAAAGTTGATACCATATTAACACCCCCTAAAACTTAGATTCCACAACAGGTATTTATTATTTTTGGTCAAGAACCTATTATAGAGGAGTTACATTATTGCAAATAGTAAGCTTTATAAATGCCCTCTGATTCCCATATCCTCGATGGACGGTCAGAGTGGCCTGGCCCTACCCGATCTCATCCCGAACTCGGAAGTCAAGCGGGCTTACGTTCTGGTCGGTACTGTATTCATACGGGAAAACCGGAAAGCTGTTCATCACTTTTCTTTTATCTTTAACCTAGCAGGGGAAGTTATGTTCCATAAGAATTAAAAAGACACCTCCTTTCTGAAAGACCATGAAAATGACAGTCAATAAGGGAAGTAGGGTTTTGACAGCTGTGGTGTTGTTAACCCTTCTGCTCGTCTTTTTGCTGGCAGAGGGGTGCAATAATTCCTCTTCTGGAGAAACTGCTAATTCCACAAATATTACTAAGAGGTACCCTATAGTTTATGGGTTTGAAGTGGATTACTGCGAAAAACTGGGGTACATATATGAGTACAGGCTGAATGAATCTACTGGAAAGATGGAGGAATATTGCAGATTAAGCCCTGAAATTGAGTGCGAGGCGTGGGCGTTTGCAGGAGGGGAGTGTCATACTGAATTTATGCTTTGCAAAAAACAGGGGTATCTTCCAAAGATAGGGGTTGAGAACAGAAGCGGCACTATCCTAAAATACCCTATCTGCATATTCCCTGACGGGACTTATTGCAAAGAGAAGGATTTTCTAGAGCATAATTGCCATGTTGACTGGGAGTAAAACAAGTCCTTGAATATTAGAGAGATTCAGTCTCGGGAAAATCAAGCTTTATATTGTCCATCTCTTGCTCAAGCTGGTGCCTCTCTTTTAGGTTTTTCTTTACAAAAACACCAAAATTGTGGGCTATCCTTAGAGGCTCTGGAAGCTTGCTTCCCTCGTTTAGGCAGGATTTAACTATTTTTTCTGCTGTCTGTAGGCTTATCTTATGGCCTGGACTTATGCAGAGAGGCTTTGCGAACTCCTTTGTCTTTAGCTCGACTGCTCTTTTATCTCCATCTACATAGATGTAGCCTTCTTTTAGCTCACCCATGCATCTCTTTTTGGCCACGCCTATTGTGGGCAGATCCAGTATTAAGCCAAGATGGGATGCAGAGCCAAGTTTTGCCGGATGAAGGATTCCATTCCCATCATAAAGGATTAGGTCTGGTCTCTCTTTCAGGAGGTTTATCGCCTCTACTACAATAGGTACCTCGCGATAGCTTTGGAAAAGGGGAATATATGGTATCTTAGGCCTTGAGATGAAGAATTTCTTATCCACTAGCTCGAGCGTCTTTGCATCAAGAACAACAACAACCGCAATTATCTCATCTGCAGTGAAGATGAGCTCGCAGCCTGCAATAAGAGAGATGTCGGAGAAGTCATCCTTGAATATGAGCTTTCTAGAAAGCTTTCTCTGCTCTTCCCTTAGTTTCTCCAAGTCCATCTTCTCACCAGGTTTGAAAATGAGAAACAGAAAGAGGTATTTAAAACTTTTGATTTGTAATTACTGGGTCGTGACTACAATAAGCCCCATTAAGAGCTGAAAGAGTTGTTCCAAGAGAGGAACTTAGAGCAAGATTAACACCTAAAAAAAGAGAAAAAAAGGCTCCCTCTGGGTCTTTAAGAGAGGGGTTAATGGGGTTTTTGAGAATCCGGAGGGGTGCCTTTTTTTTGTATCATGCGGTTTTTGCGTACTCCTGCAGCCAGAGCTCGGCTATGGCGTGCAAAGCCTTGTGGAAATTTTTTGATATTGTGTAATTGCGGTTGTACATATCATAATACACAACCCCCATCGCTTTTAAGGGGGTGAGGATCCTGTCGTAAAACTGCCTCTTGTTGTAGGATATCTTCTGATTCTGGTAAGTAAGCTTGCCGTCATGGAGGTCTTTTGCAAACTGGGACATCTCTGCTTTTGAGATGGCCCCTTTCTTCTCCTTGATATGCCTTACCAGCAGACTTGCCACAACTTCCTGCTGCCCTGTCGAAAATATAATCTCGTAGATATTTTCGGGCAGGTTATATTGGTCAAACAAAATAACCATTCTCCAGAATGATTAGACATACTAGTATATAAATGTTTCTGTTTTATATCTTAGTATAGTTTTTTGTATATTATGTTGGGTGAAAGTATTAATTCACAGAAGACTATAGAAAAACCAAAAAGAATCAGCCAGAAAAAAAGGATTACTTGCTCAGCACTACTCTAGCATCCAGCACTATGCATTCCTTGTCATCCACCCTCAAGGGATTTATGTCCATCTCTTTTATCTCGGGAATATCGCTTATAAGGTGAGAGAACCTTATTGCTGTATCCTCTAGGCAAGCCATGTTGGCAGGTGGCATG
This sequence comes from uncultured Methanosarcinales archaeon, assembly GCA_964383645.1. GTDB lineage: Archaea > Nanobdellota > Nanobdellia > Woesearchaeales > JAGVZT01 > CAYLII01. The sequence goes on along the minus strand of CAYLII010000003.1, from coordinate 21,924 downwards.
TTTCTAAACCCTTTTCTGAGTAGCCTGCTCACCTTTGTGCTGTCTATTAGCACCCTTACTGTTTTCCTATCCAGGGGTGCTAGCTCAATGGAGGTATCTTTTATCGCCTCTACAGCAATACCTCCCATGCCGAAAAGCACAGCCGGACCAAAGAGGGAATCCCTCTTGGAACCAAGGATTACTTCAAACCCTTTTTCAGGCACCATCTTCTGAACTGTGACCCCTTCTATCCTTGCCTTAGGGTTGTAGATGAGCGCATTTTTCATTATCTCCTCGTATTTTTTCAGCACCGACGCCTCATCAGGGATGTTTAGCATCACGCAGTTGGCATCTGACTTATGGGATATGTCTTCACTCTGCACCTTCATTACCACGGGATAACCTATTGTTTTTGCAAGACCTGCTGCCGCTTTTGGAGAGTTAGCAAGATTTGGGAGAGTGGTTCTGATGCCGTAAGTCTCAAGAAGCTCTTTTGACTCTACTTCTGTAAGAAGCTGCCTTCCGCCTGCCTCAAGCCTGATAAGTTTCTCTCTTATCCTCCTTATTTCTGGCTTTGCAATTTCAGAAGGAGGTACGGGCTCATTCAGGAACACCCTATTTTCACCAGCCTTGTGCATCTTAAGAAATGCATTTATGGCCTCTTCAGGAGAGCTGTAATTTGGAATTCCTCCCTCAAGAAGAAGGTTTCTTCCTTCCTCCACCATGCATTTGCCCATCCAAGAGGTTAGCACAGGTTTTCTAGATCTTTTTGCCTTTTGAATAAGCGCCTTTGCGGTCTCTGTGCTCTTGGTCATCGCCTGGGGGGTTAAAAGCACAAGCACCCCATCGACAGCTCCATCTCCGAGGAGCGCATCAAATGCCTGCACATATCTGTCATCTGCCGCATCCCCTAGTATATCCACTGGATTTGAGTGCGACCAGAAAGGAGGAAGGAATGTATTGAGCTTTGAGATAGTTTCATCTGAAAGCTTGGCCAGCTTTCCTCCTTGCCTCACAAGATAATCTGTCGCCATTACCCCTGGGCCGCCTGCATTCGTAATTATAAGCAGCCTGTTTCCTTTAGGAAGGGGCTGGAGTGCCACTGCCTCAAGTGTGTCTGTGAATTCTGATATTGTATCTATTCTAACTATCCCTGCCCGTCTGAATGCAGCATCATATAGGCTGTCTTCTCCCGCGAGCGCGCCTGTGTGGGAGGCAGCAGCTTTTGCTCCCTCTGCCTCTCTTCCTGATTTTATGGCAAAGAGGGGTTTTTTCCTGCTGAAACTAGATGCCTTGTCCACAAATTCCTTGACGTCTTTTAACGATTCGACATAAAGGAAGATAGCCTCTGTATCTATATCACTGTCAAAATATTCTATGAGGTCGCCAAAATCCACATCCATCATAGAGCCTATAGATACAAAGCAGCTCAGTCCAATCCTATTTGACTGGGCCCAGTCTAGGATTGCTGTCCCAAGCGCTCCGCTTTGGGATATGAATGCCACCTTGCCTTTGGAGATATCTGACTTGGCAAAGCTTGCGTTCATCTTCATGCCTGGCTCTATTATTCCCAGGCAGTTGGGTCCAACTATCCTTATGCTGTATCTTTTTCTTATAGAATTTATCTCATCCAAAAGCAGCCTACCCTTCTCTCCAAGTTCTGCAAACCCTGCTGTAATGATTATCATGCCCCTCACGCCTGCTTTGCCGCATTCCTCAACTATCTGCTTCACATTCTCAGAAGGGATACAGATGATGGCAAGATCCACTTTTTTAGGAATATTCAGGATAGATGGGTAAGCCCTGGCACCCTGGACAAAATCCCTTTTGATATTCACCGGAAAAACAGCTCCCCCAAATTTTTCCTTTAGATTCTCAAACACTATGTAGCCTACACTTCCTTCCCTCTCGCTTGCGCCTATGACTGCAATTGATTTTGGATGGAATATAGAATCAAGATTCTCAATAGACATATGGCACACCTCTTGTTGAAATTTGGAATTGTTACCTTAATTAATAAGGGCTGACTTAATGAGGGAGTTGGTCTTTTAAAAAGGTTTCTAACTGGATTATAAGCGTACTGCAATAGGATGAACAAATAAGAATACACTGAAAAACAGATTAAAAAATGAATAAAGAGAGAGAATTAAAAAAGAGGAAAACATAGACCCCTTATATCTCCTTCATGTGTTCCCACTGGTGGTTGAACATGTTTTCTATGCTTGCGGCAAAGTAAGGTGTCTTTACCCATAAGCCGAGGTCATAGCTTGGATGGACGCTGTCGTCATCCATTACGAGGAATGCCAGATCCTTGCCGTCAATTACCATAAACCTTGACTTGTTATCTGTGTGTCTTATCTCTGCATATTTGGATAGCTCTGCTGCCACTGCCTTGTTGCTCTTTGTTATGGGAGCTGCAATCCTTATCTTTATGCCTTTTTCGTGGGCCTTTTTAAGGGACCTTCCAAGCTCATCCGCCTTTCTGGTAAGCCCGCTTGAAGAAGTGTGGAGAACAATTGACTTCTCAGCGTTCTTTATAAGGGAATTAAGATGGGCATAAACATTGCTCCTGCCTTTCAGAGCGCCTGAGAGCTCAGAGGGATCCACTAAATCCACGCCGGTCTTGTGCAGCAGGTTTAACTCATCCAATAATTCACTGGTTTTAAATTGGTCGAGCATCTTGCTCTGCTTGTCTGCATTGTCAGAGATTTTTTTCTTTACCCTCTCCAGGACTTCCTCGGGAGGCACTGCTATGTATTTGATGGGTTTTCCCACCTTGACCATGATAAAACCCTTTTTTTCCAGGCTCTCAAGAACGTCGTAACTTCTGGATCTTGGCACATTTGCAATGTCAGAAAGCTCGCCTGCGGTTGAAATCCCTCGAGAAAGAAGTGCTGCCCAAAGCTTTGCTTCGTAGCTGTTGAGCCCGAAATCCCTTAGCCTGTTCAAAAAGTCTGTTTCCACAATCATGTTCTCCACTCCTTGCTGTTTTTGTCAATATAATGGGTCCTCTTTTAGGAATACACCTAGAAATCACCCTTTTTGAAATAAGCTAGATATCTGTCAAATTATTGAGATTATGGAAATACGAAATTATTTATAAACATTTGTATTTTTATTATTTAAGAGTAATGAATAAGGACAAATAGGTTGAAAATAAATTAGGGGAAGAATAGATATATGAATATTAAGAAATAGAGGTTTTGGAGGAAACAAAAGGTGGAGAGGAGAAAGTTTCCTAAGGCCACTCTAAGGGGATTTTAAATGAATCCTAAAGAATAGTAATTAGGAAGTTAGACTTTAATCAATTTACACCCCCTGACCTTGATTTCCTATAGAACTATTTTATACTTGATTTCTTGTGCATTCCAATGGTAATTCTTATATTGTTTTTGTATTTTAGTAGTTTTCTATCTGTTTTTATTTTTTTAGTTCTTATTATATTATTATTATTATCTATATTGAAATAATATATAATATATATGAAAAATAAAGAAAAATTAAATAGGCAATAATTTTAAAGATGGTTTAGGCTTCAAAAACCTTATAGTGTGCTAAATCGTCCCTCTTTGCTACCAGAACCTATTTCCATGCGAATTCAAGGTGTGGGGGTGTGGGTCCTAAACATATATTTCAAATAACGAAAATCCTTAAATAATGCCCTGATTCTCTGGAATCCATGGTTCAAAAGGGGTTGGAAGGTTTTTTTGAGCATTATCTTGACAAAGAATCCCTTTTTCTTGACAAAAAAGTGCTTCAGAGTAGCTATACCCCCAATGATATCCCCCACAGGGATGAACAGATACAAAGGATAGCTGAGATCCTGGCGCCCTGCCTGAAGCTAGAGAGGCCGAGCAATCTGTTTATATATGGCCAGACAGGGACAGGAAAGACTGTGTGCGTAAGATATACCACCTCAAAGATAGCAGAGATAGCCAAAACCAGGAATATACCTCTAAAAGTGGTATATCTCAATTGCAAACTTAAAAAAATCTCTGATACAGAATACAGGATGATAGCAGAGCTCGCCAGAGAGCTGGGAAAGACAATCCCCCCCACAGGACTCCCTACTGATGAGGTCTATAAGATATTTTATGATTCCTTGGACTCGCAAAAGCAATTGATAATCATAATTCTTGACGAGATAGACCAGCTTGTGAAAAAGACCGGCGACAACACGCTCTATAACCTGATAAGAATCAATTCAGACCTCAAGCAGGCACAGGTCTCGGTCATAGGAATATCTAACGACCTGCAGTTCACAGAGATGCTAGACCCAAGGATAAAATCCTCTCTAAGCGAAGAAGAGGAGCAATTTCCTCCTTATAATGCATTACAGATAAAGGACATACTTACCCACAGAAAAGATCTTGCTTTCAAGCAAGGGATTATAGGACCAGGCGTGATTGAGAAATGCGCAGCATATGCTGCAAGAGAGCATGGGGATGCCAGGCGGGCCCTTGAGCTTCTAAGGGTGGCGGGTGAGATTGCAGAGAGGAAAAACCTCAAGCAAGTCTGCACAGAGCATATAGATGAGGCAGAAGACAAGATAGACCGCGATAGGATACTTGAGGCTGTAAAGACCCTTCCAAAGCAGATACAGGCGGTGCTCTACAGCATCCTTTCCACCTGCGACCAGAAAAAAGGTACAATTCTCACAGGTGATGTTTATGATTATTACAAAGAGCTTTGCGAAAAAACCAGCCTGAGGCCGCTCACGCAAAGAAGAGTATCTGATGTAATCGCCGAGCTTGACATGCAGGGCATAATCCATGCAAAAGTTGTTTCAAAAGGAAGATATGGCAGGACAAGGGAGATAAGCCTTGCAGTTCCAAATTCTACGATTCCAAAAATGGTAGAGATACTAAAGCAGGATCTGGACCTGCATTAATTAAAATAAGAATGAGATTAGGGCCATACTCGGCCAGAGGGTGCGTGATGGGGGAGATGAAGAATAGTTCTAAAATTAAGGAATGGGTAAACTCGTTCCTCTCAGAAAATATTCTTGTCAGCCCCGACATCTTAGAGGAAGAGGGTTCTGCCCTAGAGCAGGGGTTCAACTTTGGAATTATGGATCCAAAACTCCCGCTTGTTGTCATGAATAAAGATATCTTGGGAATGCTTCCTAATGTACAGCCAGATAAGATAAACTGGAGGGATTTTGACAGGCTGAGGGTCTTATATGAGAAAAGAAAAGAGATAGAAGGCTACCTTAATCTTGTGGAGGTCCTAAAAAAACAGAGATTATCCCCTGCAGGAGGAATGAAACAGCCTGCCCAACAAGCAGGAAAGGAGATCTCAGAGGAAGCAGGAAAGGAGATAAAATACGAAAACCTTTTTAGGGATGTGGTGGCAAAACTCGAGGTCCAGGACTTCATAAGCCATCTTAATGCAAGATATAAATCTCTCAGCACAATGCTTTCCACAAGAAGGGATATGCAGAATGTAGTATCTATAGGCAGGCTAGTCGGGAAAAAAGACAGGGAAGAAATATCCCTTATAGGGATGGTCAAAGACAAAGAGGTGACCATGAAGAACAAGCATATCAGACTCACCCTAGAAGATCCGACAGGCACTATAAGTGTGCTTGTCAACAAAAATAATGCTGAACTTTATGCCCAGGCTAAGGATCTTGTCGAAGATGAGGTTATTGGTGTGAAGGGAACCACAGGTGATAAGATAGTCTTCTCCAACTCTATCTCCTATCCGGACATACCTCTCTTCAAGGAGATTAAGAAATATAATGGCAGAGAAGAGGTATATGGGATAGTCCTTTCAGACCTACATGTAGGTTCAATAAATTTTCTTGACAAGGAGCTGGAAAAAGGCATAAGTTGGATAAAGGGAGAGATAGGCACAGAAAGCCAGAGGGCTCTTGCATCAAAAGTGAAGTACATATTCATGTTGGGAGATCTTGTGGATGGGGTGGGAGTATATCCTGACCAGAATAAGGAGCTCAACATAAAGGACATATACGAGCAGTATGAGGCCTGTGCTGGTTATCTAAAAGAGATACCTAAAGACAAGAAGCTAATAATTATTCCTGGAAATCATGATGCCGTAAGGATTGAGGAGCCGCAGCCTCCCCTATATGACGATATCGCTGCGCCTCTATTCAAGCTGCCAAATACAATCATGCTCAGCAATCCCTGCAATGTTAATATTTTGTCATCCAAAGATTTTTCAGGACTGGATTTCCTGCTCTACCATGGATATAGCTTCACTTATTATTCAGATAATGTAGAATCCATCCGGCAGAAAGGAGGCGTTGACAGGGCAGACCTTATAATGCAGTTTCTCCTGCAGAGGAGGCATCTTGCACCCACTCACAAATCCACAATCTATAATCCAGATGCAAAAAGAGATCCTCTAGTGATAGAAAAGATTCCTGATTTCTTCCTCACAGGGCATCTCCACAAGACCATTGTCTCAAACTACAAAAATATAACTATGATCTCGGGCAGCTGCTGGCAGTCCAAGACAAGCTTCATGGAGAAGATGGGAATCCATCCTGAGCCGGCAAGAGTCCCTGTGATAAATTTTAACACCAGAGAAGTGAAGATAATGAGGTTTGGGAAATGAGCACTGAAAGCCCCGAGATGGGTGCATATTTTGAGCGCCTGGAAAAAGAGATGAGAAAGGCGTACGAAATAGCAGACTCAGCGAGAAAAAAAGGGTATGACCCAGAGCCCAAAGTAGACATACCCCTCGCAAAAAATATGGCAGAGAGGGTAGAAGGCCTCATCTCAAACGTTGCCCCCCAGCTGGTGGGAAAAGGGCTTATCGAAAGGATACATGAGCTTGAGGGAAAATATGGTGTCCTAGACTGGAGAGTTGCCCTCCTTGTGTCTGTAGAGGTGGCAGAGCAGAAATTCTGCACATTCAAGGACAAGAAAGAGGCAATGGAGGTAGCTATAAGGACAGGATTTGCCTACCATACCCTGGGAATAGTTGCCGCGCCTCTTGAGGGATTCATCTCGCTGGAGATTAAGAAACGAAGAGATGGAAAGGAATATTTTTCCCCTTTGTATGCCGGGCCAATAAGAGGGGCAGGTGGCACAGCAGCAGCATTCTCAGTCCTCTTGACAGATTATGTCCGCATTAAGATGGGCTATTCCACATACGACCCTGATGAGGAAGAGATTGCGAGATTCAAGACAGAGATTATGGACTACCATGAGCGCGTCACAAACCTACAATATTTTCCTACCCCCGAAGAGATAGATTTCATGGCAAGGCATCTTCCAGTAGAAGTCAGCGGCGAGCCTACAGAAGAGATGGAGGTGTCCCAGCATAAAGACCTTCCAAGGGTGGAGACAAATCTCATCAGGGGAGGAGTATGTCTCGTGATGGCAGAGGGGCTTACCCAGAAGGCGCCAAAGGTGTGGAAGAGGATTTCCCAGTGGGGCAAAGACCTTGGACTGGAATGGGGGTTCCTTGAGGAATTTCTTGCACTTCAGACTAAGATAAAATCTAAATCTTCAGATACTTCCAAACAGGAGGCAAAGCTATCCCCCAATTACACCTACCTCAAGGATTTGGTAGGCGGGAGGCCAGTTCTTACACATCCAATGAGAGCTGGCGGATTTAGGCTAAGGTATGGCCGGAGCAGGGTCAGCGGACTCTCCTCAGCATCGATGCATCCCATCACCCAGTATCTTCTCAACAGCTACATCGCGCTCGGCACCCAGCTGAAAGTGGAAAGACCCGGAAAGGCAGCAGCAATGACTACTTGCGATACAATAGATGGGCCTATAGTGAAGCTGGCCAGCGGGGATGTGGTCAGGCTGAACACAATGCAGGAATATAATCTTCACAAGGAGAGTGTAAAAGAGCTGCTGTACCTTGGAGACATCCTTTTCAACTATGGAGACTTCAGCGAGAATAATCACAAGCTTGTGCCACCTGGATACTGCGATGAATGGTGGATTCTTGAGCTTGAGAAAGCAACCGTTTCATTATTTGGCTCACTTGACAGGGCCAAGTTGGCTGAATTTGCTGAACTCAGCGAGAAAGAAGTGGAATCTCTTTTTGAGAAGCCAAACTATTCCAGTACAGCAGAGGTATGCATAAAGATATCTTCTCTTACTAAAATCCCTCTTCACCCAAGATTCACCTTTTTCTGGAACTCAATAACACCTGATGAGATGCACTCTCTAAGAGGCTGGCTTGATGTCTCCAAAATAATGAGGGAGAATGAAGTGGTATCCAAGATAATCATGCCTTATGAACCAGAAAAAAAGCAGATACTGGAGAGGCTTGGCATTCCTCATCTCCTCGCATCAAACGAGTTCGTGGTTATTGAGGGGGATTGGGCAAGGGTGTTTGCTCTCAATGTCCAGCTCAACACAAAATCCACAGAGGAGCTGTCTGCAATAATAAAAGAAAATCCCGGAAAGGATACAGTCTCAATAGTAAATATGATATCTCCCTTACCTATAAGAGATAAAGGAGGCACATTCATAGGTGCTAGGATGGGCAGACCTGAAAAGGCCAAGATGAGGGCTCTTACAGGTTCACCCCACGGGTTATTTCCTGTTGGAGATGAGGGTGGCAGGCTGAGATCTATACAGGCAGCGCTGCTCACTGGCAACATAACTGCAGATTTCCCAATAAACATATGCAGAAACTGCGGGAAGGAGACAATATTTAACGTGTGCGAGATGTGCGAGTCGCAGATTAAGAGTGTCTATTATTGCAAGAGATGCGGGATGGTTGAGAATGAGGCCTGCGAAAAATGCGGGGAGAAAGCCAGGCCCTACAAGAATAGGAGTATAGATATCTCGCATTATCTGAAAGAGGTTCTCAACAAGCTGGGTTACACAAACTATCCTGATCTGGTGAAAGGAGTAAGAGGCACCTCAAATGCAGGGCATATCCCCGAGCACTTGGCAAAGGGAATTCTCAGGGCCAAATATGATATCTATGTCAATAAGGATGGAACAACTAGGTATGACATGTCAGAGCTTGCTATCACCCATTTCAAGCCGAATGAGATAGGCACCAGCGTCGAGAAGCTCAGGGAAATGGGATATGAAAAGGACATAAACGGAAAAAAACTAACAGACGAAAGCCAGATTCTGGAGATAAAACCCCAGGACATAATACTTCCCGGAAACAAAAACACGCCTGACGAGCCAGCCGACACAGTCCTATTGAGGGTCTCAAAATTTATTGATGAGGAGTTAGTTAATTTTTATGGAATTGAGCCTTTTTATAAATTAGAGTCTGAAAAAGAGATGGTTGGCGCACTCGTTGTGGGCCTGGCCCCACATATTTCTGCAGGCATGATTGGGCGCATAATAGGGTTTTCGCAGATGCAAGGATGCCTGGCCCATCCTCTCTGGCATGCGGCCCTCAGAAGGGACTGTGATGGAGACGAGTGCTGCGTCATACTCCTAATGGACGCATTCCTTAATTTCTCAAGGAAATTCCTGCCTGATAAGAGAGGTGGAAGGACGATGGACTCGCCCCTTGTTCTCACATACAAGCTGATTCCCTCTGAGGTAGATGATATGGCGCTCGGCCTGGATGTGGTATGGAGGTACCCTCTGGAGTTCTACGAAGCCGCAATGCAGTACAAGAAGACTGGCGAAGTCAGGATAGAGCAGCTCAGGGACAGGATAAACAAAGAGAGCCAGTATGAAGGAATGGGCTTTACCCATGACACAGCAAACATAAATAACGGAGTGAGGTGCTCTGCATACAAGACCCTGCCAAGCATGGAAGAGAAGATAAGGGGGCAGATGGATATAGCAGAGAAGGTCAGAGCAGTCGACCAGACAGACGTGGCCACATTAGTAATAGAAAAGCACTTCCTCAAAGACATTAAGGGAAATCTCAGGAAATTCTCCATGCAGATATTCCGGTGCGGGAAATGCAATGAGAAGTACAGGCGGCCGCCTCTTGGAGGAAAATGCGAGAAGTGCGGAGGGAAAATCATATTTACAATCTCAGAGGGCTCTGTCATCAAATATCTTGAGCCCAGCATTAGTATCGCAGAGAAGTATGGTGTGCACCCATACCTACGTCAGACCCTAGATCTTTTGGGGAGGAGAATAGACTCATTCTTCGGAAAAGAGAAGGAGAAGCAGGAAGGGCTTGGCAAATGGTTCGGATGACAGCCTGCCTTTGTGCATAAACCCTAAATAGAAACAGAATTCTAAAAATAGGATAATAAAATAGGAATACTAGAAACTTAATTTGTTGGATGTTTTCTAAAATCTCTTATTAGAACAGAACTGCCTGGAAATAAGGGATTCCTTTGATTTTTGGGATGCTCTCAATATCGCATAGGCCTGCCTTGGCGCAGCAGGCGACAGAATCCCTTCCAACTGCGTTTATGATATAGGCTTTTCCAATAAGGGTTACTATCTCTTCTTCGCTTATTTTTTCGCCTTCATAAAACACCCTGTTGACTTCAAGCCTTTTGCCGCCTTCCTCAAATGTACTTCCAAGAAGATTCTCGTCACAGATAGCCAGAATGAGTCTATTGGCATTGATATGCTTTTTGATGATCATGCGGCTTTCCTCATTAATGAATTTGTGTAAGGGAAATAGCCAAAATCCCCGTCATATCTTTGTCAGTACAGGGTGCTTTGCTCCGCAGGCCTGGCACCTCACGAATGTAATCTTGTCTTCTTTCAGGAGCTTGGTATCAGGCTTCTTGCACTCCTTGCAAAGCACGAATTCCTTGACATACTTGTCTATTTTGTCATTTATCATTACTGCAGATACCTTTCTTCCTATAAACAAAACCTGGTTTTTTATCTCTCCTGGAGTTGCAAGCTCTTTCAGGAGATATTTGAGAAGATGTTCAACATCCCTATTGATAGCCGAGGCTATCTGGGGAAAATTGCTTATTACGGTCTTATTTCCCTGTATGTGGCCCCTAACCTTGGGCACCTCAAATCTCTCATGGGCATCGCTTTTTTCAGGGAGTTCTTTTTTTGCCTTTTCCAGCAGCTGATTGTAATCCATGCTTATAGGGGAACGAATACTCATTTTTAAAGCTTCCTAGTGGTTATATCCTCTGGATATACCTAGGGATATGCATATCCCACTTAATAGGACTTGGCAGCAACATGCTACATCTATCTTTCCCAGAGACATACAAAAACTATATATATTACCCGAGGAAGAGAAGGGTTATGGTTCTAGAGTGGATAACCAGCCCTAAGAAGGCAGAGAAACGGCCCTATATAATGTTTTTTGTAGGAATCCTGTATACCTCTCTAGCCATTCTCCTGAGCCAGTGGATATTTTACAGCGAGGCCAGCCTTGTTATGATTTTCCTAACAGTGATAGCGAGCATGCCTCTTATCTACAGCACAATCAAACTTGAAGAGAAGAAAGACACAATAATCCAGAAAGAGATAGTCCTTCTAAAAGAGCATGGAAAGGCGCTCACCTATTTCATGTACCTATTTTTTGGCTTTACGGTCTCGTTTGCAATGTGGTATATTTTTCTGCCTTCTGCCTCTGTCCAGAACCTTTTCAGCACCCAGACCCAGACCTACCTGAACATCAACTCAAACATAACCGGGAATGCTGCAAAGCTCGGCCTTTTGGGAAAGATATTTTTTAATAACCTCAAGGTGCTCATGTTCTGCATCCTTTTTTCTTTCCTTTACGGTGTGGGCTCGATATTTATCCTCACTTGGAACGCTTCTGTGCTGGGGGTAGCGATAGGTAATTTTGTGAGGACTAGGCTTAGCGAATATGCAGACGCTGCCCACCTCACAAAAGCAGCAGGATATTTCCATATATTTTCGATAGGGCTACTCAAATATGCAATACACGGGATACCTGAAATCCTTTCATATTTTGTGGGTGGCCTTGCAGGGGGGATAATTTCAATTGCAGTAATCAGGCATGATTTTGGCACAAAGAATTTCGAGCATATCGTGCTTGATTCGTCAGAGCTGCTGCTTCTCTCATTCCTTCTGCTTATAGTGGCTGCGCTTCTAGAGGTTTTTGTGACACCTGTTGTATTTTAAGAAGGCTAGGCGCGGTATAATGTTAGGAAATGCCAAGCGTCAGGCACCAACTATCTGTTGAAATATTCAAGAATTTGATCAATCTATTCCAGAACCTTGAGCCTTCCGCTTTTTATCTCAAAAATCTCGCCTTCCTTCAGGAGCTCGCCTATTATCTCTTCTGTGTTATGGAGGTCTGCAGCCTTTATTACGCCCTCAATAGGGGCACCATCTCCAGAATCCATGGTTTTTATTATGTGATATATCTTCTTAAATGGGTTTTCAGGAAGAGGTTGGACCTCTTCTATGGATTCTATGTCTATTGGAGATTCAGCTTCAGCCGCTGGTTTCGCAGGCCCGTTTTTTGGTGTATCTTCCTGCTCAAGCTCTTTCTGTCTAATCTTTATCCATATCTCATCCCTGATAACCCTTGCTATCTCCGGAACGACATACCTTTCTGAGCCGTATTCCCTCGGCTTGCCTATTATATTTATAATATCACCTATCACTGCTCCACCTAGGGACGAAAGCTCTTCGAAAGGCCGTATGGAGATTGTGCCTGACCCATCATCAACGATATAGGTGCTGTTAGGCGTGCCTGGCTGGATAGATACTATTGCTGCGATAAGGTTGACCCGGGAAATCCTATTGCCCGCTTTTGTCAGGACATAATTTGGGTTCCAGCCTTCTCCCTTTACATAAGTGCCTTCCTGAATATCAGACACTCTTACTTTTATTGCGACCTGCCTTTTTTGTATTTCTTCCATATTGTACCTTGTTGGATTCACTTGGCAAATCTGTTGCATCAAATCAGATCTTTTGGATATAACCTCTCCTAGGCTCGAAGATGTCCCCGCTCCTCTTGAGTTTTTCTATAGCCTCTTCCACTTCTTCTCCGCTTATGCCCATGTCCCTTGCTTCTCTTAGGATGTCATCAATAGGTATGGGCCTTGTTTTTCCGACAACCTTCTCAAGGTTGGTGATTATCTCCCTAATATTCACTATCTTGCCCCTCTCGCTGGTGGATATGCCGCTGGATATCCTGTCTATATCTATCTGGCCTGTCTTCTCGTCAAGCCCCACCTGGAGCAGGCAGTAATGGAGCAGGTCTATTGCCCTTTTTGCGTCTTCTTTTGAAACAGTTTCGGAGAGCCTGACTTTTGCGGCAGCCTCCGACAACCGCTCAAGCGCCTCAAGCTGCCTGGCAGTTATTGGGATTGTCTTAAGCTCCCTGTCAGGGGATGTGCTTTTATTCCTGAGTGTGACAAAATAATCCATTATATCCTCGAGCGCCTCTTCCGAGAGCACTGGCTCATATCTCTGCTTTGCATAGGCGATATATTTTTTCATGAGTTCAGTGCTTATCTCAGTCTCGAATCCCTCGTCACTTTGATGGCTTTTTAGGATAAATTCTGCCATCTTCTTGTCATTGGTTTCGTCAGGGATGTCCATTATGGGAAATAGCAAGTCAAACCTGGTTATGAGCGCAGGAGGAAGATCAATCTGCTTTGCCGGGGGCGTGTGGAGGTCAAACCTTCCAAACTTTGGATTGGCTGCTGCAAGGACAGTGGTCTGTGCCAGCAGGGTCGCCTGGATGTTGGCTTTTGCGATAGTGACTGTCTGCTGCTCAAGCGCCTCGTGCATCGCGCTTCTGTCCTCTTCGCTCATCTTGTCCAGCTCGTCTATGCAGCACAATCCTTTGTTTGCAAGAACAAGCGCGCCTGCCTCAAGGGCATACCCCTTGATGAACTCGTCTTTTATCACCGCAGCGGTCAGTCCTACTCCGCTAGCGCCTTTGCCTGAGACATAGGATGCCTTTGGAGCCACTATCTTTATCCTCTTAAGCAGCTGTGATTTTCCAGAGCCAGGGTCTCCCATAAGGAGGATGTGGATGTCGCCTCTTGTGAGCACGCCATCCTTTTTCTGCTTCTGCACGCCGCCAAAAAGCTGGAGTATGAGGGCTTCCTTGACCTTGTCATGCCCATAGATGGAAGGGGCAATAGAGTTTATCATCTTGTCAAAGATTTTTGGATCTTTCGCAAGCTCCTTTATCTCTTCCTCTTCCTCTTCGCTTATAAGTATCTTTGAGTAATCCTCATCCATCGGCTCGATATAATTAGACTCGATGATGATATCAAAGTTGGTAGAGATACCTCCTTCCCTAAGAGGGATAGGCACTTCCTTGATAACACCTATCACTCTTATTTTTGAGCCGGGATTTGTCCTCCTTTCTGTAATTGGACTTACCAGGTCTTCCTTGAGGAGTACGCCTATTCTCTTTGGCTGCTCACTTCCCTCAAGGGTTTCAGGCGCTTCTTCAATGACTATCCTTTGTGCATCAACAAGCTCCTTGCTCAGCTGCCTAAACCTGCCTTTTCTCCCGCAGACGCACCTTGAGGGCTCTTTCATCTTGGTGTCTAGCTGCGGAAAAGAAAGTATGTTGCCGCAGCTGGGGCACTCGAATCTTGCAAATACGACTCGCGGCCGGACGTCCGACTTCTGTCTGACCATGCCCTCAACCATCACCATCTTTCCGAGGTTGGGTGTCCTTATGTCCCTGACACGCACCCTCTGGGTGACAGGCAGGTTGGTCATCCTCAGCCTGAATCTCTTCCCTTCGGGTATGTCAAAATTCTGAAGGGCGAGCTCGCCTGCCTTTACAGAATCGTCAGGCTGCTCAAGCAGGTCCTCTGCAAGCTCAGGGTCAAACTCCAGGAGTTTTGCAAAGTCAGCTATAAGAAAAGGCTTATCTGCCTGCAGATTATGGAGTATCTCATGCTTGTATGTTGCCTCAAAGAATTCCTCAAAGCGCCTTATCTGCTCAGAGGCATTAAGCCTGGGTTCCTCCTGCCTTTCTGAATCGTTCTCCTCATCCATTCTCAACCCCTAAGAAAGAGAATGGGTTTAAGATACTTTCTTTAGGTTCTGGATAAGCTTATCCAGGGCGGCGTGCACTTCCTCTTCGCTCTTGGTGCCTGTGCACACAACCTTGCCGTTGGAAAACAGCAGGAAAGTGGCCTTTGCGTCAATCAGCTTATAAACCAGCCCGGGGAACTGCTCAGGCTCATATTCTGTGTTCTTAAGCTTCATGGCCAAGGTGTTCAGGTTGAGGTCCATGTTGATTGAGCCTGAAGCCACTATATTCTGGATCTTAATTACCGGCTTGATAGTGATTTTCACGTTTATCTTCTCAAGGCTCTTTATTATCTGCTGGATTGACTCTTCAACCTTCTCAAGTGTTTTTGCGCCTGTGCATACAATCTTGCCAGAAGAGAATATCAGTGCGCTGGTCTTTGGCTCCTTTATCCTTATTACGAGCCCAGGGAACTGCTCAGGGTTGTACTCTGTGTTTGGCAGAGTTGCAGCCATCTTCTCGAGAGGTATGTCCTGCTCAAGGGAAGTGCTTACCACTATATTGACTACCCTGATGTCTATCTTCTCAGCCTTTCCAACTTTCTCAGCCGGTGCCTTCTTTTCAGATTTCTTGCTCGCTTTCATTTTCGTTTCCCCCCTGATGTGTGTTTCTCAAAAAACGCCATCACTCCCTTTTGCTACCCCCTATAAAAATGGAGTATATAAATCTGGATTTATTTATAAATGCTTTGCTTTTAAATAGGGTCCCTGAGCTTTATATAGGTGTTAAGGGCGGGAGGTACCCAGTTAGATTCTTTTTTGGCTGCGGGGTGGCGGATGCAAAACCCGATTTTTAGTTTTAGGGCTCAATTTATGTTTTTTAGGGGTTCTAAATGATAACTCTCTTTAGGTGTCAGATAATCAATAAATCCACCAAAAACAGCTTTAAAAAGAAAAACTATATATATGACTTCTACATAAAAACCCCCATCTTACAAGTTAAGATAATACATTATCACAAAAGAGGTGGTTTTTATGGCAACAGGTCCGTTAGATATTCAGGGCGCGATTCTTGCGATAATCCTAGGTACGCTTGCAGGAATTGTATACAGCCTCAGGGTGCTTATCCTGGTTGAAAGGAGGATTTCTAGGATAGACCTAAATCTAGAGAGCATCACAAAGAGGATTCTCGAGCATGAGCTCAGAATCGAGTCAGAGGAGGCAAAAATAGAGAAAGAGGAAAAGCTCATCGAGCAGAAGCTCTTCAGGACGCCCAAAAAAGCCAAGAAAGGCAAAAAAAGATAAGCCTTTTTTTCTCTTCTTTTTTGTTATTCTATTATTCTTCATAACTTTAGCTTTTTAATATATAATTATATAACTCTTAATTGCTAAGCCAGATATCTAGATTCTCTAGGAGGGATTCTTTCTAAATGCTTCAAGAGTCACTTGATTAACTCTTCAAATAGCAGCCCCTTGCGCTTTGCAGTCAACAGGTTTGCGGCATAGCTGGCTTCTGTTTTTTCCAGATCTTCAATTCCAACAAAGAGCCACTCCTCCCTGTTAAATCTGAGGCCGACCCAGGGCTCTGCCCCGAATATCTGCGAGAATTTGATTAGGTCTTCAATCTGGCCTATGGATATATATCTGCTGGTAGATCCAACTGCCTTGCATTCTATGGCAAGCTTCCTGAGGTTGT
This sequence comes from uncultured Methanosarcinales archaeon, assembly GCA_964383645.1. Classification (GTDB taxonomy): domain Archaea; phylum Nanobdellota; class Nanobdellia; order Woesearchaeales; family JAGVZT01; genus CAYLII01. Next base: position 5,418 of record CAYLII010000003.1, on the reverse strand, counting down.
TTCCGGCAAGCACATCTGGCGAGGGATAGTGAGAGCTTCCTGAGCCAGCCACCCTCACTGCTGCCCAGCCCTTTGCCCAGAACATGTGGACTAGCTCACGTTCAGCGTTGGTTCCTTTTTGCTTTCCTACCATCTAATGCCTGCGCCTCTTCTAGTTTATTCTGGATTTACACTAAATCAAAAGCTTTTTATAGATTTTTCCCTCAATTTATGGCAATACTGGTTTTGAGGTGTAATAATGGCATCAAAAAGATTACTTCCGCTTGCGGCAATGGAGGCGATAATGAAAAACGCAGGGGCAGACAGGGTTTCTGACCCTGCAAAAGAGGCTCTTAAAGAGGTTCTTGAGCAGAAAGCAGAGGAGATTACCAAGAACGCCATTGAGCTTGCCAAGCACGCTGGAAGGACAACAATAAAGGAAGAGGATATTAAGACTGCTGTCAAGATGGCCTATAGATAAGGCTAGTTTTTTAGAGGATTATCTTTCAGTTTATGGGATATTAGGCTGTTGAAAGTTTTGGCTTTCTGGCAAATCACAGGCATTCTAATCTTTTTGTCCTGAGAATTCTAAATCTCCCTTAAAACTCTGCTCAGAGCTTGAGGCGCATGAAGTCATTTGCGCATATGACCTTGTCGAATACGACTCTTGCGTCCTCTTCTATATCCTGCGTGTTTTTGTATCTCTGTGAGAAATGGGTGAGCACAAGCTGCTTTACCTCTGCCTGGTTCGCAATCATTCCCGCCTGTCTTGCGGTAAGATGCTTGTACTCCTCAGCCTTGTTGTCAAGCTTGGACTCATAGACTGACTCGCATATCAGTAGGTCTGCGTCTTTTGCAAGCTTTATGCAGTTGTCTGTAATGACCGTGTCTGCGATGTATGTAATTTTCTTGCCCTTAACAGTATAAGTCACTTCCTCAGGCTCAATCTTTTTACCCTTGTGCATGACTGCCTTGCCTTGCTGAAGCTCGCCCATGAGGGGGCCTTCAGGTATGCCCAGCTTTTCAGCTTTCTTTACATTAATCCTAAGCCTGTCCTTCTCAATAAAGCTAAAGCCCAGGCAGCTTATGGAATGGTCAAGCGGAAGCGCCTCAAGGCAGAATTCCTTGCTATCAAAGAAGCGCTCTTTTGTTATGTCCATAACCTCAAAATTCACCCTATTATCGAATACAAACGCATCCATCATCTTCTCCACCTGCCTTGCGCTGCCTGCAGGCCCGTATATCCTTAGCTTTCCGGTGTATTCAGAGGCGCCAAGCGTCTGGAGAAGGCCGGGAAGTCCAAGAACATGGTCTCCATGCCAATGGCTTATGAGTATCTTGGTTATGCACGTAGGCCTGATTCCAGCTATCCTAAGCTGCCTTTGGGTGCCCTCACCGCAGTCTATGAGGATATTCTCATCCTTGAATGTGAGGAGCATTGCAGAGGTATTTCTCTCCTTGGTGGGGATCATGCATGACGTGCCCAAAAATATAAGTTCCATAAGTATCTGCTCTAATCCAATTCCTTATATATTTCTTTTGGATTTAAAAACTGCCTTTTCAGCCCAAAAAAACGAAAGATTTAAATAAAATCCAGACCATTTTTTGACGTGGGAAAAAAATGAAAGGCAGAATATCAGCATTTTTCGTAGTTGTGATGGTAGCACTCACTTTTTATGGCTGCTCTGGTACAGGCACATCCACGGGCACAACAGACCAGAATTTCCATGTCGGAACGACAGGTCTCTCTATAAACTTCATGCCGAACAGCCCTCCGCCAGAGATATATGACGGAAAGACTTTCCCTTTCATATTGGAGATATACAATAAAGGAGTGACTGACACAAATCCCTATCTTACTCTCACGGGGTTTGACCCAAATATTGTCAAGATTGGCTGGTCAAGCACCCAGCCCGGCCTTATAACAGGCAAGAGCTATCTTAATCCTGTAGGAGGATATGCAGTTATAGAAGACAAGGTCACTGCCACGCTTCCTGATGGGGTAGACACATTCACAACACCGGTGATTGTTATCGGCTGCTATGAATATGCCACAGAGGGCGTTGCCTCAGTATGCATGGATCCAAATCCATCTAATAATGATGATGATGTCTGCACTGCAAGGCTTGTTTCTCTATCAGGAGGACAGGGCGCGCCTGTAGCAATAACCAAGATTGATGTGAGGCCTTCAATGGGAATCACATATTTCATTATCACCATCAGCAATCTGGACAAGTCTGGCGAGGTCATAAGCGCGGGCAAGGTATCCACCTGCACAGAGCAGCTTACCTACCAGGATATGGATATTGTGGAGGTCACAAGCGCAAAGGTGGGCACACAGTCAATGACATGCGAGCCCAGCACGATAAAGCTCATCAACGGAGTTGGCACCACCAGTTGCGAGATAGCCACAGTTACTGATACAGCATATACGACAACTCTCCTGCTTAACCTGAAATATGGGTTTAAGACATCACTTACTAAATCTTTGAATATAAGGAGGATTTGAAAATGGAACTCAAGAGGATTATTCTTATCAGTTTAGCGCTTGCGCTCGTAATGTCGCTTATCGGCGCCACAGGGTGCGAGCTTTCCGGCAATTCAACACCAGCTGGTTCGCCATTCATAGGTGGGACTACTGGGCTGAAAATGGCTTTTGTAGAAAATGCCCCTCCCGAATATGTATATGATGCGGGCACAAGCCCATTCTATATCTATGTCCAGCTCAGCAATGAAGGAGAATGGGAAGTGAAGAGAGAGGATGTGGTTGTCAGGATACTAGGAATAGACCCTGCAGAGTTTGGAGTCAATCCATGGGATCTTGTGATGCAGCCTTATGACGATCTGCTTCCTTCCACAAAACAGTCAGACACAGCACAGGTCATGGCAGGAGGAATCACAATGGTAGAGTTCCCGGAGCTTAATTATGTGGGAACTGCTGTCACGAATCTTCCACCCATCACAATCGCAGCCAAGGTGTGCTATCTTTATGGAACAAATGCAGTATCCCAGGTCTGCGTGAAGAAGAATCCGCTTGACACAAGTGATGACATCTGCACAATTGACGGATATAAACCAGTCTATAGCTCAAGCGCGCCGGTGCAGGTGCTGAACTTCCATCAGAGCCTGGTTGGTAAGAACAAGGTTGGTTTCTCATTCACAATCCAGGACAAGGGAACTGGAAAGATTTATGAGAGGAACACAAAGTGCGGTCTACAGACCACTCCAAGAGAAAATAGAATTTGGGTGGAGGTATCTGCTCCCGGTTGGGATGGCATAAGATGCACAAGTCTTCAGGGCGGAAGTAGCGGATCAGTATGGCTTGCGCCAAGCACAGATTCAGCTAATACAGGACTTACAATATCCTGCACGCAGGATGTAGTGGCAGACACAGACTATGCAAAGACAGTCAATATCAAGCTGGTATATGACTATGAAGATGATGTTTCCACAACTCTTGCAGTGAAACACACCCAGATATAAATCTGGGGATTTTTATTTTTCTATCTTTTTTTCTATTGATTTGTCTCTATCTGTTTTCTGAACTTCATCAGTTTTCTAGAGATATTTGTTAATATTGATTAGAACTTAAGAATTTAGGCACTAGGAATGAATAAGGGATTTATTTCTTTGAGCCTACAAATGTGACAAAAGCCAGCAGGGCCTCGAGCTGGATGAACTCATCTGCACCCTCAACCATCCTAAACTCGACCTCTCCGCACTTCTCGATTATCTCCATCTTGCTGCGGTCATCTGTCTGGAGGGACATAGCCTCTTTTTGGATCTGCTTTATTATGTCCAACCCTGCAAGTCCGTAGTTTAGCATTATGGTGAGAAGGAGCTCTCTTGCTTTCACAAATTGGTTCTTGAGTGCCAACTCAAGCACCTCTAGAATCTCCTTTGGCTTGGCCATAGATGACATCGAGTGGACAACATCCTCTGTTATGCTTTTACTCATCACAGCGCAGCTCTGCATGATGTTTTCCATCTTCCTGCAATCGCCCTCGCTTACCATATAGAGGGCCTCTTTGCCCTTTTCATCCACCTTCAGGCCTTCGCGCTTCGCTATGTTAGAGATTATCTCTAGCATGTTCTCCTTGGAGAGCAACCTGAACCTGAATATGGCGCACCTGCTCTGGATGGGCTCGATTATCTTTGAGGAATAGTTGCAGCTCAGGATAAACCTGCATGTGCGGGTGTAGTTCTCCATAGTCCTCCTGAGGGCCTGCTGGGCCTCTTTAGTAAGAGCATCGCACTCATCAAGGTATATTATCTTGAACGGCACATCCCCCAATGCCTTAGTCCTGGCAAAGTCCTTAACCTTTACCCTAATAACATCTATGCCTCTTTCATCAGAGGCGTTGAGCTCAAGGAAATTGGCCTGCCAGCCCTCTCCAAACAGTTTCATTGCAACAATCATTGCAAGGGTGGTCTTTCCTGTACCTGCTGGGCCGGCAAAAAGCAGGTGAGGCATGTTCTTCTGCTCAACAAAAGCCTTTACTCTGGGTATAACATGCTCCTGGCCGCGCATATCAGAAAAATCCTTAGGCCTGTATTTCTCAGTCCAGATACTGTATTCATCCATTGCAGGCATAAAACCAGGGTGGAATAAAAAGGTTTTGGAAATAGCCATTCAGCAGTGAGATATATAAAATATTAAAACATATAAATTAAAGAAATAGCCTAATCAGATGATGTCTTCTTCGGCGACCACCATAAAGTCGCCTATGGCAATCACTGCGCTAAAAGGTATGAGTATATTTCCCTTCTTATCCCTCTCTACCTCAAGTTTTTCTGTATAGATGGTCGGATTGACTATGACCATGTGGATAAGTTCTCCTGACTTGGTCTCGAAAATTATGTCTCCAACTTCCCCAAACCTCTTTCCGGTCTTGCTCACAACAGTCTTTCCTATAAGCTCTTTTGAAAATTTCTTGTCATCTTCTGCCATAATCATCACCTTTTAAATGCCCTCTCGATTAATAAGATGGTTTTCCTATTATGCTGGGCTATATTTAAACTTTTTGTATCCCTGATATGTATGTAGAAGGCCACATTTTAGCGAAAGACATATAAACAAATTGTCACTAACAAGTTACAATTATATCTATATTTACCTATTGTGATAAACATGACCAATAACGAAGACCTTATGCCTGAATCCCTCATCATGAGGTGGCACACATTCAGCAAGAAGCCGAGCCTACTTGAGGATAGCTATGGCTGGGTGGTGGTCAGGGTAGGCCTGCTATTGTTTGCCGCGCTGCTCTTTAAATTCATAGTGTCTGGCGCAGAGCTTATCATGCTGTGGGCAATAATCGCGTTGGTTTTTAGCCTTCTCACCAGCCTTCTGCTCATTATAGTACTCGACTATCTCACAAGGATATATGACACAGCCAGGCTGTTTATCTTCGGGCTAGGGCTTGCCGCGCTCTCAGC
>CAYLII010000002.1:21037-47469 GCA_964383645.1 uncultured Methanosarcinales archaeon | reverse complement strand
GTGTTCGTATCGCTTTTTGGAACACTGGGTTCCTGGGCGACATGGACTCTTGCAGCGCTCGGCCTTGTTGTAGGGCTTCTGAATGTAACGGGTAGGGAAGCAGGAAGATTCCTGGTTGCGGCAATCGCATTCGTGGTGACATTCACCTCGCTGGGGACAATCTTTGCGCCTCTCCCTGTGCTGGGCGGTCCTATCCAGGCCTTTTTCAGCCAGATGGTCGTATTCATGGCTCCGGCAACAGCAGTCGTTGCGATAAGCTCGCTTTTTGCCATAGTCAAGAATTAGGCATACCTGTTTTTTATTTTTTATTTCATTATTTCTTCTATCTGCCATATGGTTTGTACTCATCTGATTTAGGGAAATCCTTAATAATTGTAACTATTCGGTGGTTACAAAAACAAAAGATTTATATGTTCAGGTGAATAATAACCCTATATTGGAGGTGCACAGCATGAGCCATAACAAAAGCGCAAGGAAAAGGGCAGAAAGGAAGGCACGAATAGAGAAAAAATACCGCCCAAAGCCGGCAGCCAAAAATACAGATTATCCTGAATCACCAATGGGAAACCTTGATTATGACGGGATGGGCAGACTTGCCCGCAAATATGATGTCAGCCAAAGCAGAATACTCTGCGGCTATCTGCGCCAGCCAATTGATTACTCTGGCTCTGATGAAACAATAACTGGAAACTGCGCTCTTACTGACAAAGACTGCACTTACATTATTCCTCGTGTTGGGATTCCATACTCATGCGTAGTCTACCAGGATTATTTCGATACACCTTATGTTGCGCCAGATGAAACGCAGGGTGGAATAGAGCAGAAAGTTGGTGATTAATAACCTAGTCAAAATAAGGGGATTTATTTTTTGCTTAATCTTTATATGAATCTTTATATACTACTCTATCTTCAGGGTATCTTGTCTGTGATGAGGTTATCCCCGCCTGAATAGATGATGGAGATAAAACGAGCTGAGACGCCTATTTTTGCAGATCTCTTTAGTGTTGTCCAGTAATCTGACTTGATCATTCCAATCAGACATCGACAAAAAAGGGCTTTCCGCAGTATGGGCAGCTTTTTGGGCTTCTTGTCCTGTAATTGGCCTTGAACTGGAACTTGCAGTAATTGCAGGTCGCAGGCCGCTTGTCGAATGAAGGCGAGACATTATCTATCTCGCCATAATCCTCTTCAAGTTTAGGCCTTTTCTTCTCATTCATCTCTCAAATTCCTCGTCCTCAGCCCTTTTTATGATAGATTCAGCATCAGTCTTGGTGGTGAGGCTCTCATTCCCGCAGTATGGGCAGGATGTCACCAAAGCGCTTTTTCTTCTCTCAAACCTGTAGTGGCACTTTATACAATAGTACTTGACAGTCTTCTCGCCCTCCTTTGGCTTGCTGTCGTAGGTGGTAGAGCCCTTCATATTCTTCTTATTGAGGCAGTTCATGCACACCAGCCTTGAGGGCCTGTCAGGGTCATACCTCATCTGGTCAGTAGTATAGCTGTTCCCGCATTTGTAGCACTTGATTCTCACATCTTTGTTTTGCATATTCCTCCCCTCGCAAAGCCTAATCTGTGCGCTTATAAGCACTATTCATATTAGGATATCGAGTATAAATACTTTATGGTGGTCTAAAAGAATCAAGGGTTCAGCTTTAAATCTGAGTCATAAATGAAGCTGGCGTTATATAAATAAAAAAGAAAAATAAATAAAAAATCCAGGTCAGGCCTAATACACAGGTATATCTGTAGCACTACTCTGCTTGAGGCTGATGTTCTTCACGCTGCTTAGATCATCTATCTGATTTATCCTAAGCAGGCCCATCGACTTCGTGTAGAGCAGCTCGTTGATGTAGAGACTCCTCTCAACCTGGGCGCCGTAATAGTAATAGCTCTCACTGCCCATGGAATGGTCTATAAGGCCCCTAAGCTCTATCTCGTCCTTGTTTATCCTGAACACAAAGGCCCCGTTGTAGCCTTTGCCAGCCCCGCCGTAATAATCATAGTCGTAGCTGAACGCAGGTATCACAAGAAGCTCCTTCTCTCTTGAGAACAGGAATGCCTTGTGCTCATAGAGCGCAGTAGAGGTGGCATATTTCTCCTCTGTCACGAACTTCGCGAGCTCTTTTGGATTCTCCACGTCGCTCACGTCGAATAGGCTGATCTTGAGTCCTGTCGTCCTTCCGCTGTCAGTCGCCTCATTTCCTATGCCTATGATTGTATTCTCGTCATAGGGGTGCAGATACCTAGAGAAGCCAGGTATCTTAAGCATGCCTAACTCTTTTGGCTTTGAAGGGTTTGAAAGGTCTATCACAAAGAAAGGGTCTACCTGCTTAAAAGTAACCATGTAAAGCCTGTCTCCAATAAACCTTGTGGAGTAGATGCTCTCGTCCTCTGCGAGGCCCTCAAGCCTTCCTTCTATGTTCATATCCTCATCAAGCACATACACACCATTTGTGGATTTTGTGCTTGTCGACTCTTTTCGGACATAGGAATAGCTCCATCTTGCGCTAATGGTGGTCGCAATCCTGAACATATCGCCATCCTCATCCATGGAGAACTGGTTCATGATGTGCCCAGGCACCTTCCCGCTCTCGCCCACATCTATATCCATCGCATCAACATGGATCTTGTTGATGACAGTATACTCAAGATGCTCATATGACTCAAGTGTGTCCTGGAGCTTTGTCTCAATCTCCTCATTTAGCTCTTCCTGCTCATCATAAGGCAGATAGCTGACATACTCATAATACACCTGCATTATTTTGGACTCCTTTTCATACTGGCTGAGGACATCGTTGTCAGTGGCCTTTATCTTTGCTATTAGCGCCCTGTCTTCCTCTGTAAGCTTGTCTTCGAGAACATCCTTTGTTATGTCCATCCTGAGCTCGTACTCATTGATATACTCAGTATAGGTTATGTAGATGTTATCCTCTGACATGTAGAGATTCTCGCCGCCCTCGACCATGATTGACTCGGATCTCGGCTCCTCATCAGGCGAGTTGAGGTTCAGCGCATAAATGCTCACCAGGCTAGGGTAGTTGTATGGTATGTTGAAATAATGGATGCTCTCTATTGGCATCTGCTTGACAGCTGAGCCGTCTATCATAAGGGGCATTGGATATGGCCTTGCCTCCGGCCAGCTCTGGGTGACAAAATATACATAGCCATCCTTCATCCTTGCATTCATATAGCTTCCCTCAAACTTGTACTCCTCTATGAGCTCAGGCTCAGCCCTATCGCTCATGTCATAGATGTTGAAGAATGTCATGCCGCTTCTCGGCCTGATCTCCATCCTGCTGAAATAGTCATTGTCATAGAAGTTTCCGAACACCGCAAGATAATCCCCTTTTATGAAAAGGTTTGAGGGATTCATGTTCTTCAGCTCTATCCTTGATACAATCTCTGCCTCCTCTCCAGGATATGCCTTTATGATGAATACAGTGTTGCCTGAGACAGTATAGATGTAATCCCCGTCTGTCTTTATGAGGTCTGCCTCATCAACATTAGCAACCTGGTTATTGGTCTGCGAGTACTCATTTCCGCTCTCCTGCGCTCCGTCTGCAGTATTTGGCGCTGCAGAGGGCACACTTGAGGAAAGTGTCTTTCCCATGTCTCCAGCAACCACGGAATCCATCTCCATAATTGCGCCGCCGGTTCTGGCGTAGCCGTAATAGCTGCTCGAGCTGTAGCTGGTGATAAAGCTGTTCAATTCATCAGCAGAGCTAAAGCTCTGGCTCTCTATCTCATCTTTTGGGTTAAAGCTCGCTCCCAAATAGGTGCCTGTATAAGTGCCTGATCCGGGCACGATTGCGCCGGGCGGCGCTTCTGTTGGCCCGAACCATTTTACAGCCGCCATGGTGACAAAGGCCACCATCAGCACAAGTATAATCCAGTTGACAATATTGGGTTTTCCCATCTTGATACCTCCGTTTTTAGCATCAATCATGCTTTTTCATTCTGTCGCATCTATGTATCTATAATCTATCTATATATGAAAAACTATATATGCGATAACAAACAATATATGATAACCCTCTCCTTTTAATATATCTTGTGAAGACTTCAACCCTAGTTGAAGTCATATTCTCGATTATGCACTAAACACCCATCAGACCCCCCAATTATTAAACATTTAGATTATGGATTATAAATGGGATTATAACGATTAAGGGTTATAACATAAGATATGCATATCTGCGTCTGCTAGTTATATGCTGGGCAGGATATCCTGGATATATAAGAATACTATATAGAAATATTTATATAAAATCCTGGATATTTTGGGAGGCATGGAACCAAAACCAGGAGACCTTGTAGAAATCCGCACCAAAGAGGGAGTTATGCAGGGCATACTCATGCCCCAGGAAGGGGATTCTGTCACAATAAAGCTAGAGAACGGTTACAACATTGGCATCTCAAAAAAAAAAGTTGATAAAATTTCGCTTCTGAAAAAACATGAGGAGCACCACCCAAAAGAGGGTGAGCCAGAGCACAGGAAAGGGCTTCCGAAGATTGCTATTCTCCATACCGGCGGTACAATCGCCTCCCAGGTTGATTACGAAACAGGCGGAGTGACGCCCAAATTCACCCCCCATGACATCATAAACAAATTTCCTGAGCTGAGGGATATAGCCAACATTGACTCATGGCTCATGGCAAACATGTGGAGCGAGGACATGAGGTTTGAGCACTACAGGATAATGGCTGATGAGATTAAGAAATGTATAGATAAAGACTATAGAGGGATCATAATAACCCACGGAACAGACACAATGGCTTTTTCTTCTGCAGCTCTTTCATTCATGCTTGAGAATCTGCCTGTCCCAGTGATACTGGTTGGCTCCCAGAGGAGCTCTGACAGGGGCAGCACAGACGCTGCCATGAACCTGATCTGCGCAGCCGAGTTCATAGCAAAGTCTGATTTTGCAGGAGTTGCAATATGCATGCATGAGAGCATGGCTGACGACACCTGCCTAATCCTTCCAGCCTGCAAGACAAGAAAGATGCACTCCTCAAGAAGGGACGCATTCAAGGCTGTAAATGCTAGCCCTATAGCAAGAGTGGATTATGCATCAAAGAAGATTGAATTCCTTGCTGATGAATATCCTAAAAGAAATCCTGAATCAAAGCTATCTCTGCACGGCAAATTTGAGGAGAAGGTGGGCATACTAAAGGCCCACCCCAACATGGCGCCAGAGGAATTTGAGTTCTTCAAAAAGCACAAGGGCCTAATTATAGAGGCCTATGCCCTGGGACAGCTTCCTATAGACGCTCCCAACGATGCGGCAAAACCCAACCTGAAAAATGCAAAGGCGCTAAAAGAGCTCATAGACTCAGGCTGCATCGTGGTGATAACAACCCAGTGCATTTTCGGAAGAGTGCACCCCCATGTGTATTCCAAGGCAATAGAGATAAAAAACCTGGGCGCGATATATGCAGAGGACATGCTAACAGAGACTGCCTTCATCAAGCTCGCATGGCTCTTGGGCAGCCACAAACGGGATGAGGCAGCAAGGCTCATGGCAGAGAACCTGAGGGGCGAGCTCAACGCAAGGATAATGCCAGACGAATATCTATGATTTTTGGGTCAAGATGGATGATAAACATAATTACGGCAAGCTAGGATTCAGGTGCGGGGTGGAGATCCACCAGCAGCTTGAGGGAAAAAAACTCTTCTGCAGCTGCCCGACCATAAACATCCAGAATGAACAGGACATAAGAGTGATTCGGAGACTCAGGACCACTGCTAGCGAACTTGGCAGGATTGATGCGGCTGCCCAATACGAGGCAGGGAAAAACAGGTATTTCATCTATGAAGGCAATTCAGAGGACACATGCTTGGTCGAATACGACGAGGAGCCGCCCCACCCAGTGAATCCTGCAGCATTAAAGACAGCCCTTACAGTAGCACTTCTCCTCAACGCGAAAGTGGTAGACGAGATACATTTCATGAGAAAAATAGTGATAGACGGCTCCAACACATCAGGATTCCAGAGGACAGCCCTCATCGCAATTGATGGGCACATAGATACACCTAAAGGCAGGGTGATGGTGCCTACAATCTGCCTTGAGGAAGAGTCTGCCCAGAAAATAGAGGGGGGAAAAGACTTTGTCAGATACCGCCTTGACAGGCTGGGGATACCCCTTGTGGAGATAGGCACAGACTCGTCCATAAAAGACCCTGAGCATGCAAAAGAGGTGGCAGCCCACATAGGCATGGTGCTAAGAAGCGTGGAAGGGGTCAAAAGAGGGCTGGGCACTATCAGGCAGGACCTGAACATATCTATAGAAGGCCACCCTCGGGTAGAGATAAAGGGATTCCAGGATCTACGCTCGATACCAAAGACAATTGAGAATGAGGTGGCCCGCCAGCTCGCTGAGCTGGAAAAGCAGGAAGCCGGAATGGGAAAAGCAGGAAGCCAAATAAGCGCCCACGTAAGAAAGGCAGAGCCTGATTTCACCACCACTTTTCTTAGGCCCATGCCTGGCGCAGACAGGATGTATCCTGAGACAGATGTCGTCCCAATCGTGCCTGAGACAAAAGAGATTAGGCTTCCGAAACTACTTACAGACATCTCGGAGGAGCTGAAAGAGAGGGGGCTTAGCGATGAGCTCGCCTCTACCATTGTCAAATCGCCAAGAGAGCTAGGGCTCTTTGAGAGGCTCATAGAAAACCACAAGAGCATCGAGCCCAAATTCATCGCAGCAACGCTTCTCAACACGCCAAAGGAGATAAAGAAAAGGTACAATCTCGAGGCGAGGCTTGAAGAGCCGGCACTTTCAAAAATATTTGCAGAGCTCGACAAAGGCAGGATATCAAAAGAGGCAGTATTTGAGCTGATTCTCTCTGTCTCGCAGGGAAAGCCGCTTGACTTCACAGGCTATCTCCAGCTCTCTGATGAAGAGCTTGAGAAAGAGATACATAAAATAATAATTGAAAACAAGGGATTGTCCCCAAACGCCCTGATAGGAAAAGCCATGGAAAGGCTGAGGGGAAAAGCTGACGGCAAGAAAATAGTCTGGCTCCTGAATAAGTATGCCGGAAAGCAGAACTAAGCCAATATAATCTCATAACCTAAATAATTAATATGGGTCTAAACTTTTCTAAGCTTTGCTATCTCTGCATCTATCTCCTGCCTGTTGAAGCCTATGATCATCCTGCCGTTTATCTCCAGCTGGGGCACACCTAACTGCCCGCTCTTTCCCACCATCTCTTCTGCCGCCTTCCTGTCTGCAGCCACATCTATTTCAACGAATTCTATCCTGTTCTCCCTAAGATAATCCTTAAGCAGCCTGCACCAGGGGCAGGTGGGTGTGGTATATACTTTTATGTTGACCATTTCCGGAAAAGCACCAAAAAAATCAGTTTTTCTTTCTATTCTTCTTTTTCTCTTTCTTCTTATGCATGCCCATCGTGTTTATGCCTAAGGGCACATAAAGCGGGCAGAAACCCACAAAAGAAGTGACAATCATTATGCCTGCGAGAACAAAAAAAATGTAGCTTAGCCATGTTCCCGAGCCAAGTCCGGCCAATACAAGCAAAACAGCCATAGCTGGCCTTATGAGCCTATCCATCTTTCCCATGTTCTTTTTCATATTATCACCCTTTTATGCCTGCTGTATCACAAGAATATATATTTTTGGGTTTGCTAAGAGGTTCTCTTCCTTAATTTAAGGTTCAGTTCGTGCTCTATCTGCTCATCAAGCTCGCAGTCAGTGCACTCCTCTTTCCAATCTTCATTCAGGCTTTCATCCTTGTATTCGCATTTTCCTTTTTTGCATACGACATCTTCTTCCATTACAGCCACCTCGCACATGGTTGAACAGTCCCGTGTCATTATAATGTTCTATCCCGGAGACTCGATAGATAATAACAATTATTCCTAGTCCTAAATCTCTAGATTATAATTAATAAAACTAACTCCTTTTATTTATAGGATAATGTGCAGAAAAAACAGATTATATAATTTTAATATTATAACTTAAATAACTTTTCCACCCCTTCATGGGCAGGCTACATCTTGCTGTATGTCTTTTGGAGGAGGAGGGCATCCTGCTCGATGTTTGGGCTCTCGCTGATGACAACACCCTTTATGCCGAACTCATGCCATGCCTCAAGAACACTACTGTAATTGAACCTGGACTCTTCAAGTATCATATGCCTCCTCTCTCCTCTCTCGCCGTGCTCTATCCCCGACATATGAATGTGCATGTTGTCTAATGCCTCTCTGCCAAGCCCTTTCTCGATATCAGCCAGCAGGGCTGAGAAATCCCCTATTGAGTTATGCTTTCCGTTATATCTCGCGAAATAATGGGCGAAATCAATGCAAGGCAGCACCCCCTCCACCTCCTGGCTCAGCCTTATGAGCTCATGGTGGTCGCCCCATTGGGTCTCTTTTCCAGTGAGCTCTGGCCGGATCATTATTGTGTTGCCCTCATCCCTGAGCGCCTTTACAATCTGTTCCACATTGTCTTTTACATTGGCATAGACCTTCTCCCTGTCCTGGCCCATGTAAAATGCAGCATGGAAGGTTACTGACTTCGCGCCTGCAAGAAATCCGATCCTTGCGCTCCTTAGGATTCTTCCTATGCTGTCTTGCCTCTTCTTCTCTTCAAGAGAGTTGAGGTTGATGAAGTATGGGGCATGGACAGTGAGCTCAATGCCTAGTCTTGAGGATTCAGCCCTAACTAGAGCAGCCTTCTCCTCATCCAGGTGGACCTGGCGTACAAACTCTAGTTCCATGCACTCTAGCCCTAGCTCACTTACCCTTCTTATGCCCTCAATTGTTCCTGGCTTCTGGGTGGAAATGGGAATTCCAGCAGTCCCGAATCTCAGCCTGTCCATCCTGGGATGATACTTCATCCTTTCTTATAAATTTACCTTCTTTAAATTATGTCTCTTGTATAGGGTGTGCCTGTCCCTGCGTTGGGATATTTGCGGCAGGAGGCCTGTCCAGCCATGAGCTGGCAGGCGTGAGGGCTGAGTTTTTTAAGAGCAGATATCAGAGGAAAAAAGGGAAAACATTTATATATGAGGATATCAAGTGGAAACCTCAAGGAAAGGTGATAGGGAAATGAGGTTCTATAGCAGGAAGGCCCAGCAGGATGCAGGGCAGGCGTCAATTCTTGTATTAGTAATCATGATTACCATAATCCTCTATGTGCTATTGCTCCCCGGCCCTATAAGAGAGGACCTCCTGAGCGGCAATGGGTCAGGAGACGGGGGCACAACCACCACCTCGCTTACCACCTTGCTCAGCGAGCGCCCAGGCACGCTGACAGTGCTAGAGCAGACGGATTTCAGCAGATACATGCCTTCAGTCATGCTCCAGCGAACCACTGACTCAAGGGAGTTAAAGCGCGTGAATCCCTTCTATGTGAAGAGCTCATTCCTCACACAGAAGACAAAGACCATCTCATTCACCCTAGATAACCCGGATCTTACTGATAATGTGCTTTTATCATTTGATGTGCCGAGCCACAGGGGTGTCTTATATATCACCCTGAACGGGGAAATCATCTTTGAGGGAGAGGTCACAGACTACAATGCAGAGCCAGTAAGGCTTGACAAGGATCTTCTTGACACCAGAAACACATTGGTGTTCTATTCAGAGGGTGTAGGCTTTGCGTTCTGGAAAACAACAGACTATTCAATCCAGAATACAAGGATAATCGCAGACATAACAGACACAAGCGGCCAGGAGTCGAAAGTAACATTCATACTTCCTGAAGACATATACAACAACGCAGACAGGATGCTTGTCAGGTTCAACCCTAATTGCTACTCTTCTGAGGGCACCCTGAGGGTGAGGCTAAACGGCATGGAGATATTTTCGGGTATACCTGACTGCGGCTACATCACAACTGTAGAAGTGAGCACAAAGACATCCCTTCAGGCAGACGAGAACACCCTATCATTCTCAACAGACAGCGGAAGCTATCTTATAGACATGATCTCAGTGGATGTCAAGACAAAGGATTCCCATTCCCCTATATACTACTTCGATATCAGCGAATCTGACGCCCAGAGGCTCATGCAGGACAACTACTATGCCAATCTGACAATAGAATTTGTGGATTCTCTAGAGTGGAAGGAGGGCATGATAATACTCAACGGCCGCCTGCTCAGTATAGATACCAAAGACAGGGTATGGGAAAGAAATATAGAGCCATATCTCTATTCTGGCCATAACGCCATCAGGATAGAGCCCTCAAAGACTATGAACATCCAAAAGCTCACAATAAAGATAGAGCAGAAATAAGGCTCCTATCCCCAGCTCAGATTCTCTTAGTTTCCCTTATTTTCCCAAATATTGAAAATATTTAAATACTCCTCAAGGGGATGTATGGACAATAACTAATCAAAAAAGAGGCAGATGATGTTCAAGGGAAAGAAGGCGGCGGTGGCGGCGGCAGGAGAAAGGAGGCCCACCAATATATTCTTCGAGATATTTGGGGCAATAGGCGGAGTCTTTAAATTTCTTTTTGTGAACATCGGGACGCTCGCAATCATAATATTTGTGGTGGGATTCCTTTATTTGCTTATAACCAACTACGGCGAGATGGGAGTTCAGTCTATGGGCTTCCTGGGCATCTCTCTTAATACAGGTATACAGGCATTCTTCACAAACCTAAACTGCGCCATGGGCGGAGCCTGTCCCCAGATGGGCGAATCAAGCGACATGACCCAATATGGGATTCTCATAAAAGATATCTACGCTATGCAGACCAAGTTCCTGCCTGATGATGTGATTGAGATAAAGGCGCTTGCGAGCGGAAAGCTATTGAGCGATATGGACACGAGCGGGTGCGCCAAAGTCTACTGCGGCCTCCAGGACGGCACTCTCCTGTCACAGAGCAGCGACTGCATTCCCATAAGGGACTTAAGCCACAATGTAAGGATAACCTGCAGGTTCGAGCCTATGGTAAGCAATTCCTCAAATGTAAAAAGGGCATCAATAGGGCTTGTCTATGACTTCATGACCGAGGCTAGCCTGCCAATAGCGGTGGTTGATTCTGCAGAATACAATAGCTACCTTGACAAATACCTTATGGAGACAGACAGTTTTGAGGATGCGGAGAGGAAAATTGCGAGATTTTACCATGTGGAGATGAGTCCTGCATCAGACCCTAAAATCACCCCCGTCATGATAGCCGCTGAGCTGGAAAGCAAGCAGCCTGTTCCGAAAGGCGATGATTACACAAATCTTGTAGTTAGAATAACAAATAAGGAGACCGGAAGGGCAAGGATAAAGGGGATCTCTATAGACCTGCCCCAGGGCATGGCGATAGTCCAGACAACAGAGCTTGATTATGATGTGGCATCTCCAATAGAGTCTTATAACGTGGTCAAGTCAGTATTTACTGAAGAAACCTATCCGAGCATGAAAGAAGAGCTTGCTCCAGGAGGAAGCAGGATATATGATTTCACACTTGACACATCAGGCTTCCAGCTTGAGCCAATAGACGACTATGCCACAACCAGAAAGATACGCATATATGTGGATTACACATACAATACAACATCCCAAAAAACAATCACTATAACTTCATGCAGGGAGATAGCAGAAGAGGATAAGGCGACCTACGACTGCCCTCTGACTGTCATGGCAACGGAGCTGGTGTGAAGATGGGCAGAAAAATCCTGCTTTTTCTTGTTCTGCTCCAACTAGTTTTCCTTGCAGGCTGCGGCGGTGGCGGAAACACAACATTAACTGACCCATATCACGGCTCAGAGGGGCTTCGCATGGAATTTAACCCCTCATCTCCGCCGGCCTATGTGAGCCCTGGGAGGTCATTCAGAATAATAGTATCGCTTGCCAACAACGGGGCCTCAGACATAACTGACGGAAAAGTCTATCTAACAAACATAATAGATGATGAGATCTCTGTCACAGGCAGCAAATCCCAGACTTTCAGCCTATACGGCCGTACGATGTATATCCCTGTAGGGGAGAGGAAATCTCTTAGCTGGGACGCAAAGGCAGTGGCAGAGGATAATATGCTTGTGACAAAGGTAGGAGCAACAGCAGAGTACAAATATGCCACAAATGCAGTCATACCATACTGCATAGACCCTCTAAGGGATGCGGATCCTGGCGGAAGCAAGACCAAGTACTGCACAATGGAGAGGGAGCTATCGCTGTCTGACCAGGGAGGGCCGGTCGCAGTAAGAAAAGTAATCTCTGATGTGGATCCTGTGGCAGGCCAGATAATGCTTATAATGGGGGTCCAGAATATAGGCGGCGGTTATGTGCTTGCAGGAACAGTGGACAGCAGCACTCTGGGATTTTTGGATTCTCAGGTAAAGCTTGGGGGAAAGGCGCTCAAGTGCGACTCAAGCAGGATTGGGCTGATTGACAACATGGGTGAGATTGTCTGTTACGCAACCTACACAGCAGACACAGCATACCAGACCACGCTCAATGTCCGGCTGGACTATGTCTATAGGCAGACACTTCCTGCAAAAGACATAGAGATCAGAAGAACAACAGTCATACCTCAATGATTTTTCCAGTCTTGCCCACATTAATAACACGGGTCTTTCCAATCTTTTCTTCGAGGCCCTCTGCCTCATGCACATGGGAGCAGAGCAGGATGTCTGGCTTTAACTCATCTAAGGCTTTTCTAACTCCGTCAGAACCTGGCACAATCTTGCTGAACCTCTCCATTGTCGAGCCTGAAGGGTGCACGTGTGTTACCATAATTCTTTTTTGGGCGTTCTCTATTCCTTTATGGCTCTTCCTCAGCAGCCCGAGAACCTCCTTGTCCTCTATCTTGTTAAGGCCGATGTTAGCTCCGCCGCACCCGAAGAGCCCGACATCTCCAGCAGAAATGGAATAGCCGTGCAGGTTCTTTACACCGTACATATTGGCAAGGAAATCAGCTGTGGCCACGCTCTCATGGTTTCCAGGCACCAGCACAACTTTCTTATGCCTCTTTACAAACGGCCCAAGCAGGTTTGTGGGATGCTCATCCATATAAGTGATGTCTCCGCAGAGCACGACTAAGTCAACATTCTCCTTTTCAGCCCTCTCAGCCAGCTTCTCAGCCAGCCTAGAATCCCCATGGATGTCTCCGAATGCCAGTATCTTCATATTGCACACCTATTACTATAATCACTATAAAGGTTAAGCCATGGCTCTTTTAAGGTTTTTGGCTAGGGTATGAAAATATGTACATTGATTATGCATCAGATCTGGGCTTTGGACGAATTATAGAATGGAGACTTCTTGAGAAGAACATCCCTTGCTATTGCCCGACTCAAGGCACTTCCCATCCTGGCAAAAAATCGTGTAGCAGCCAATTTCTGTTTCACCTCATCAAAGTAATGCCTCAGCGAATGGTTTTGGTATTTGAGCAGCCTCTGGCTTTCATCAGTATCCATGTATCCGCAGTGGAACCCGCTTTTCTTGAATGCAGATTCAGGCAGGAGCCTTCTGCCCAACCCGAAAAGCTCTATCATCCTTTCAAGATAATTCCTATAAGTTATCCTGCAGGCAGGCCCGCCAGCAATATGGTATGTATTGCCATACACCTCAGGAGTCCCTATCGCGTTCACAAGCGCTGTTCCAACATCCTTTGTGTGGCATGGCTCTAGCGCAGTGTCAAGAGGCATGTGGAACATGAGCGGGTCCATCTCCAGCTTGTCAGCCGATACTATATAGCTCAGCCTAAATATTGCCCATTCCAGCCCTGAATCTCTTATGAGCTCTTCGCATCTCAGCTTCTGCTTGGCATATTCATCATCATCATTTGGCAGGGTTTTGTCGCCCGCCAGGATATATGGGTCATTGACCCTATCGCCATACACTGAAACAGAAGAAGTATAGATTAGTTTCGGGCGCTTCGCTTGCTTGCCCATAGCCTTTATTATATTCTCTGTGCCCCCTACATTCACAGAATATGCAAGCTCCGGCATCCTGTCAGCAAGAGGAGGTATTATGGCAGCAGCGTGAATAACCGCATCCTGCCCTTCCACAGCCTTTGCCACGTCATCATAGCTCCTGATGTCGCCCCAGATGATGTTGCAGGTTTCATATTTTCTGGAGAACCTCAAGTTCCTCTGTGTGGGCACCTCAAATATAGTGATGTCATAATTGTGCTTGATAAGCTCTTCAAGCGTACTAGTGCCCACATTCCCGAATGCCCCTGTAAGAAGAATTCTCATAAATCCTTTGATGGAAGAAGCAACTATTAAAAATTATGGTTGATTAAATCAACTGATGTAATCTTACCTTAATAAAAGCATAAAGGCACATCTGCTAAAAAGGAGAAAACCTGCCTGCTTGAAAAAGAGAAGATAAAAATAAAAAAACAAAATAAAAAATTCAAGAAAGAGGGTTGATTATGAAGCAGTGGCGGCATTAAGGCAGGTTATTGCTCAGTATTCTCAGATCTCTTCTTCCTGGAGATAGCCCATCATAAAGCCGTACTCGTTTCCGGTGATTGTGTCGTCCTCAAAGCTCTCTTCGAGGAAATTTTCTGTATAGAGGTCATCATTATACTGGAACTCTTCTTCCTCTTCCCAAAACAGCATCATCTGGAAATCCATCTCTACCACCTCCTGGACTGCGTTTTTCTTGTCACCAGCTTCATCTGGTTGAAGAACAACTCTTCAACATCTCTCACGCTTAACTCATCTCCAAAACAACAGGTATTCATCCAAATCACCTCTTCTGGATTGAATGGGCAGCTCTGCTTAAATACCTCACACAGACCTGTCCAGTGGGGGAAGTGGATTGATTTCATATATTGCCATATATCCCTTTTTAGGGCAAGTGGCGGCCTTAAGATAGTGTCTTTTTTTGAGCCCTTGGTAATCTGCTTAACTACCAATAATTCCCAAAAACTTAAAATATCACCTGCCCCAACCAAGAGGGCATGAGACGCATGCATCTTATAGTCCATGGAAGAGTGCAGGGTGTGTTTTATAGGGAAAGCGCGATGGGCTCTGCAAGAAAGATAGGGGGTCTCACAGGCTATGTCAAAAACCTCAAGGATGGAACTGTTGAGGTTGTGGCAGAGGGAGAAGACAAGAAGCTTAGGGAGCTCCTCGCCGCCTGCAAGAAAGGCTCATTCCAGTCTGATGTTAGGCAGGTAGATGAGACATACAGCGAGGCCACGGGCGAGTTCGAGGGCTTTCTTATGGAGTTCTGAAATAATCCTTGCGCAGATATCAAACTTAGAAATCAGTAAGCTTCTTCGGTATGCCTGAATAGCTTATTATTGAGGTGGTGCCGTCCTTTCCGCCCATCACCTTCTCGACAGAGATGAACCTTCCGCCCTCAAGCTTTGCAATCTTTCTCTGGAAGCTCTTGTACGCTATCATCCCGCCATTGTCCTGATAGTGCTTGAAAAGCTCGCCAATCTTTTTTCCTGAGTTTGCCTTTATGAGCTCAAGTATCTTTTGGGTATCTTCCTCAAGGTCAGATGTTTTCTTTGTCTTGAACTCCTCAAGTTTTGTGATGGCCTCTTTCACGAAATCGGGAGAAACCCTCTTTAGGCTCTTGTCCTCTGCGATATTGACAGCCTCCCTGATCAGGTAGAGCCCGCTCCTGATGTCTCCTAGCTCGGCAGTCTTCTGGACTATCAGCTCAAAACCCTCCTCGTCAAAAACATCCGGCGCCACCCCTGCATCAAGCCTGCTCTTGAGTATGCCCCTTGTTTCAGTAAGGTTGTACTGCCTAAACTCCAATAGCTCGGGAAGCAGCCTTGACCTTATCCTCTCATCAAGTGTCACGCTCCATTCCTTGTAGTTTGTTATCAGGATGATGCTCTTCCTGTAAACGCCCTCCAAGAGGGAATAGAGGAAATCAAACTCATCCACTTTGTCAATCTCGTCAAAGACAAGCACAGACGAGCTCTTGTTTAGTATCTTTACTGCTATCTCAAGCAGCTCGTCAGTCTTCTTGTTGTGGGTGAGCTTGTAGCCCAGCTGCTCGCAGAGCTCTACAGCTATCTTGAAGCTGGTGTTCTTGTTCCAGCAGTTCACATAGAACGGCACTATCTCATCTGTCTGCTCCGCAAGATCGCTAAGCACGTGCCTGCAGGCGACAGTCTTTCCCACCCCGGGCCTGCCCCATATCACCAGGTTTCTCCCGTTCCTCTGCTGGAACAGGGGCTTTATGCAGGATGCTATCCTGAACTGCTCACTATCCCTGTATGGCACAAGCTTTGGGATGAAATCATAGTCCAGCGCCACAGGGTTCTTGAGAAGAGACTCGCCTGAGCCCAGCATGTCCTTGAATATGCTCATGGTTTTCCCATAAATCCGGACCTTTTTTAAGGTTTGTGATTAGCATTTGGATTATTTTTAGGCCTGGCCCGGAAAAATCAAAACCATTAAATACAGATTTTCCCGCTTCCCACACCATGAAAAAGGGGTGCCTGTTAATTGCAGCAATTCTCATATCCGTTCTGCTCTCAGCCACAGCGCTCCCCCAGGAGCTCGATGACATAGGCCATCGCGCTCGCGAGCTTTCAATATCTGTAAGAATGGCATCCAGCCTCGAAGTGGTCAGGATCTCGCGCTATCCCATGGTTATGGACCTTGAGTGGCGCATACATTACAATCCCCTTGACACATGGCAGCAGAGCGTGCTCACCAGGGATGTGTCGCCGACAAGCATAAACAAGTCTAGCCTGGTGTTTGAGTGGGCAAGCCCCTCAGAAGGGGTATATAATTTCAGCCTTGTCTCTGATGTGCTTGTCAAAAACAGCATGGTTGAGATAATGGACAGGGTGCCATTTCCAGCAAGCCCTATCCCTGCAGAGGCAGAAAGGTATCTTCAGCCTAGCGGAAATGTGGATTTCCACTACCCTGCAATAACCGACAAGGCAACAGAGCTCGCCTCAGGCCAGGATGACCTGAGCCAGGTAGCATTCAATCTGTTTTCCTGGGTTGCGGATAACATAGAATACAGAAGAACAGACTTTACAAAAAGCACGACCCAGAGCGCAAGCTGGACAATAGATAACAGGTATGGGGTGTGCGACGAAATAACAAACCTTTTCATTGCGCTCTGCAGGAGTGTGGGTATCCCTGCAAGATATGTGAGCGGAATCGCCTACACTAATGTTGATGATCGTAACACCTGGGAGCCCCATGCATGGGCAGAGCTCTACTTCCCCGGGTACGGTTGGGTGCCGTTCGACCCAACCTACAGGGAATACGGCTATGTCGACCCAACCCATATCGTGCTCCAGTACGGGATAGACTCAAACCAGAGCACAAGCACAGCAAAATGGATAGGCAGAGACGCCCAGGTACTCCAAAGCCAGCTTGATATCCAGGCCAGCCTAAACCAGAGGTTTGGGGTTGTGGAAGACCAGATTAGATTGGAGATAGAGCCTCTCAAGCAGAATCTGGGATTTGGCTCTTACACCGTAATAAAGGCGGATGTGAAAAACCCTAACTATTATTATGTACATACAGACCTGACTCTTATAAAAGCGACATATTTCTCTTCCCTTGACAGCCTTAAAAAATCCGTTCTGCTCAGGCCCAATGAAGAGAAAAGCATCTACTGGCTGATAAAGATAGAGGAGGACCTGAACCCCAAGTTCTATTACACGCTTCCTATATTGGTCATCACAAGCAGAAATACCAGCTCTGAGGCGAATCTCTATGCAAAGGCAGGAAACATCTATTACTCCAGGGAAGAAATGGAGAGGCTTATTCCTGCAATAGAAGAGGAGGCCAGATATAATTACTCGAAAAGGGTTGATATCTCATGCACTCCTCAAAAGCAGGAGGTATATTCATACGAGGAGGAGACCATAACCTGCATTGTGCGCAACACAGGAAACCTGCCTCTCACTGATATAGATGTATGTCTTGATGAGGAATGCTCTGCTGTAAGTCTAGGGCTTGCAGAATCCACATCTCTGAATTTTAGCCTACCCCCTGCCCAGCAAGGCATTTATGAGAAGCTTGTCAAGGTGAGGGGCTCTGGCATATACAAGAGTACTGCGGCAAGATATGCAGTGCTGGACGAGCCATCCCTATCCCTAGCTGAGCTTTCCTATCCCGCGGATATAGAGTATGACGAGCTATACAAGATATCCTGCTTGATAAAGCATGACTCTATCTCGCCTGCATACAATGTCACGCTCACATTCACAAACAGGCAGTCAGAGAGCTTCAACTTCACATCCCTTGACACAGACCAGCAGGTGTTCCTATACTTCAAGGGAAAGAACATGAAATACGGAGAAAACAAAGTCCAAATTCTGCTGAGCTACCAAGACCTGAACGGAGAAAATTACTATGGCTCTGAGGAGATAACAATAATGTTTGGCGGGGCCACATTTGCAGAGAGGGTGAATCTCTTCCTAACTGATGTGGGGTTATGGCTCTGGCAGTTATTCCATCCTCTATAGGGTCTGATAAGTCTTGAGTTTTCTACTCTTGTGTTCAGCTGGTGGCGGCTGGCATTTAATCGAACTCAGGAAGATCAGATAATCCCGAGTAGAAGATAAAGAATGCCTGCTGAGGCGGCATACGCGAGCCCGGCTGCAGAGGCTTTTCTTGCCATAATTCCTCTGTCTTTCTTTATGGCGCCCATATATTTATTGGCAACCAGTGTGCCTGAGACAAATCCGTAGAGCAGAATCAGGCTTGCGGCAAGCGGAAACAGCACAGGAGAGTATGAGCAGGCGAAAAACACGCAGCCTAGAACAAGGTAAGCCTTCCAGTCCTCATGGACAAACCAGGCCAGTCCCAACCCCAGCGCAAAAAACAGGATGCTTGTCCAGATGCCTCCTGAATAGACATAGCCCGCAAGCCCAAGAAGCCCGCCCAGCAGGAGTTTCTTTGCAAGCACAAGATATTTTCTTATGCTTCCCAATTCCTCTACCGCCAGATATGCGAGCCCAATGCCCATGCCCAGCCCCAGGATTGAGATTGCAAGCGTCAGAAAATATATCAGAGGTGTCATGTGCTTTCTCTTTTATTTCTTTATCCCTATTCTTTATCCCTATATACCTATCTAATTGGATCTGATAAGCCCTAAGCTAATTTCTCAGAGCCCTTTAAGGTGCTCTTTTATGTAGCTGATGACCTCTTCCTGTGCAGCCTCTATGAAATGGATTGTGCCAGCCATCTTGTGGCCGCCTCCCTCAAGCTGCACATGTGGCAGCTTGTCTTTCATCTCCTCTATCATCTTGTTGAGGTCGAACTTCTCTACATTTGTCCTGAATGTGACAGCGCCCGGGCTTATTCCCATAAGGAGCGTTTTTTGGGCCCTTAGTGTATCAAAAAATATTCCTGTGGCGCGACCCTGATGTGGGTATGAGCCGTAGTCAATAACCTGGTCTACTCTTACTGTCACAAGATTGAAATCTCCAATACTCTCCGCCTTTGAGTATCTACTGAAAGACTCTATTAGCGCCTTATCTCTCCTGCTCATCTCCTGGATTATAGGGGCCACTAGCTCAGCCTGCTTTTCAATATGGGCTGACAGGAGCTCAAGCACTATATCTGACTCAAGGAACCCTATATGGAATGCCTCAAAGTCAATGGCTTTCGCCAGATTCAGGAGATGCTCAGGTTTGTAGCCCTTCCGCTCTGCCAGAGCTAGATATGCCTCAAACTCTGTTCCTGAAGACTTGTCTCCTGTCCCAGCTATTGCAGGGAAATGGTCAATCTCGCTATAGCCCCAGTCTTCTGCCACAAACCTGGAGAGCTCTGTTGCAAGGCTTCCTGCGCAGAGGCTGCTGTCGCCTCCTGCAAGGTGGGGGTTTATGATGGTATCTGCTATCTGCCCGACAGCTGACTTGCTGTCATGCATGCAGGGAGTGTGGTGATCGACCACCAGCACCTGAAAGTTTTTCTGCTTCACTTTCCGGAGGGCAAGCAAGTCCTGCTCAGAGCTTCCGCTGTCAGCAATTATCAGCAGGGGATAGCTCTTTGCCTTAAGCCACCTGTCATAATTAGTGATGTCCTTTACAGCGTCAATATAATCATAGTAGGGCGTCTTTGAGGGTATCCTTTTTAGGTACTTCCAGACAGCGTCCCTGTTCCTCTTTGAAAGGATGTGGGTTATCGCCTTCTCAAGCGCTATTCCTGCGACATATCCGTCGCAGTCAGAGTGGTGCCTGAGGATTATTGGCCTGCCTTCTTTTACTGCATCCTGGATAAGTGATGCGGCGGCCTCAAACTCAGGCCTGAGCCTCTCAAGTAGGTGAGACTCCACTAAAAACTTATGCTCTTTTTTTGGGTTAATATTTGTCATCTTGAAACACTTTCATCTCCATTCGCTGTGGCCGAATTGCACAAGGAGGTCTACACTTAGCCTCTCAAGCCCCTGCGGGGTGTCGCAGGCCCCAAAACATGAGCCTGCCCATATCAGCACCTCAGCGCCTGTCTTCTTCTCTAGCTCTCTCTGGATCTCATCTGCTTTAGGTTTTAGGCCGTCAGGCAGCTGGATGCACACCCGTTTTGCCCTATTCTTGGCTATCCTCTCGGCAATCCGGTCAATCTCCAGCGCATAATCCATGCTATCTCAGAAAGGGTAAGATTATAAAAAGCTTTTCAATACCTGTTGAAAGCCCTGTCAAGCTCGAAGTCATCGACGTCCTTCTTGTTTATCAGCTGCCTGAAGCTGGTCTTCTTTTTCCTAAGCTGCCTCAGCACAGACTGGTCTTCGTTTTCGTACATTTGTTTTCACTCCATATAAAGATAATCTATATTCTCGTAAGCTGATTTCTCTTTGCCCTTTAGCCTTTTCTCGGTTTTCCTGTTTTCTTTCTCGACAAGTTCTGAAAGTTCCATTTGAATTCACCTTACAGTAGTATCAAAACCAAGTTCTACTATTTAAATCTTTCGATTTTGTAACTACTCTAGAGTACTAATATATATGCGGTTAATATCCCTGTTACAAATCCTAATATCTGCGCTAGTAAAACTGATATGATTTGTGAGTTGACGCCAGATATGGTTAAATCTCATATAGCATCTCATCTTTTCCAGCCATGCCGGAAATCCTCTATCAAAAGCCCCCAAATCCATATAAATCCCTAATCTGCCAGAGTAGGCATGCATCAGGGTCTTGTATACGCAATAAAGGATCTTCCCTCAGGAGAGAGGCCCAGGGAGAGGCTCATGAAATACGGCCCGGCAAGCCTTAGCGAGGCTGAGCTTTTAGCAATAATCCTAAGAGTAGGAACTTACCAGGAGAATGTGGTTGAGCTCTCCAAGCGCATCCTAATGGAGCACAGCCTAAAGGACCTCTGCCAATTGGGCATAGGCGAGCTGAAGAGATTCAGGGGCATAAACGATGCCAAGGCCTGCCAGATACAGGCCTGCGCAGAGCTTGCCTCGCGAATTTATGCATCAAGGGCAGAGCCCAAGGCCACTATAGAATCCAGTAAGGATGTCCATGAGCTGATATACCCAGAGCTTAGGTTTACCAAGAAGGAAAATTTCTTCTGCCTTTACCTTGACACCCGGAATAGTCTTATTAAAAAAGAGCTTGTCTCGGTTGGAAACCTAAATACCTCTGTCATCCATCCCCGCGAGATCTTCAGGTCAGCCATAAGGGAGAGCGCAAATTCTGTCATCATGGCCCATAATCACCCGAGCGGAAATCCCGAGCCTAGCAGGGATGACATAGAGATAACAAAGCTCATGATAAGCGCAGGAAAACTGATGGGTATCCACGTGCTTGACCACGTGGTGATAGGCGAAGCAGGCTATGTCAGCATGGCTGACAGAAATCTTGTCAAATTCTAAGCCTTAAAAAAAATTTACCTTCCTCCACCTCCTCCGCCTCCAATTCCCCCTCCGCCCATGCCGCCGCCCCCACTGCTTCCTCCTCCGCTGCTGGATGATGAGATTGCCCCGAATGCAGAAGGGGTGTAGATAAATCTGTAATTGTCATACTCTTTTTTGTCTATTATATCTAGGTCCTTCATCTCTTTGAGGACTTTCTCGCCTACTCCAAGAGCTGTTGCATAGACAAGGTATTTCTCCCACACCACAACTCCTCCAGGGGGTGAAATCTTCATTGAATCTGAGTTTGAGAGATACTTTTTGAAACCCCTCCATTTCTGGTACTCCATGTAATAGCCCTCCTTGAATCTGACAAATAGCGGTGTTGTTCCGCTGACCACGCCCGCTATTATGGGGGGGATATAAACCAATATCTCTTTTATCCCAAATATCATCTGTATGATCAGGCATGCGAATAGCGAAAGGTAGAGTATTGTTTTGCCCTTGTAATCAAGGTATTCCTTGCTCTTTTTCATTATTTTGCTGTTCAGTTTCCTATAAGCGGTAATGATGGGCATGGAAGAGAATCCGCTGGCAGAGCGTCCCATGCTAAAAAAGCCATCTTTTGGCTTATCAATAGATTCGGCAAGCCTCAGGAGATTCATCATGTCTTTCTCAATCTCGTCAAGCTTAATTTCCTTATCTGTTATCTTGATGAGCATCTCTTTTCTTCCAAACAAGCCACTCTTAGTGAATTTCAAGTCTATAAGTTTTCTTGAATAAAAATCCAGTATCATGGCAGGCATGAAATTACGGTCCATGCTCCCGAAAGGCGGGTTGAAATACGCAGAGACCTCCCATGCCTTGCGCTCTTTTGGGTACTGGCTGAGTTCAGAAGGGTAATCTCCCTCTTCCTTCTCCTTGCCGAACAGTCTCCATACAATAAAGCAGGCAATTGCAGGCAGTATAGATACAAGGAACATAAAAATAAGCCTAAGCCTGTCGCCAAACTCCAGCCTGCGGACAGTTATAATCTCATAATCTCCAAGGTTCTCTGGCTCATAGGGGATGTAGATTATTGTCTCGATTCCGGGAAAGGTAAAATCCTCATAGATTGCATCCCCCTGGATTACGAGGCTGCTGCCCCTGTCCAAAGTGGGATGGCGAAGCCTATCATAGGCCACAAATTTGATGTAATGCTTTCCCTTGAAATCGTAGAGAGTAGTGGGGTTCAGCACATATTCAGATGAAACAATGTAGCTTTTTCCTTTCTCAAATCCCAGCTCCTCCCCAAACCCGCACCCGTATTCATTGGGCTCAGTGTATGCTAGAGAGTCTGTAAGGGCGGATGAGACAAAAAATCCGTCTTTATCCATGTAGTATGGCGCCCCATGGCTGCACTCCACCATGTTTATCCTGATGTATTCAGAGAAGCTTCCACCGCTTTCAGGGGCAAGGATGGGTGAGGCAAAATTCCTGTATAATGTGTGATAGGGCTTATTCGGGACAAAGGTTAGCTTTTCCCTAACTAAATTGCCCCCTATTTCAAGCTCAGCTGATGAGAATGTGAATCCTGTATTGAAGAGCTCATAATAGCAGAATATCAGGCTTCCCAAAACCAGCAGCCCCAAAACCAGCAGGGTAATCTGAGCTCTTTCTTTCATGGGTTATTTCTGTTTCTGTACCAATTTATAAATATTCCCAACAGCCAATATTCCAAGAAACAACTATACTCTGCACAAGATCTAATAACCTAGACAAAGCTCTCAGCGACCTCTTCTGTGTTCTCGGCAGCCTTCTCCTCATTTACAATCTTTGCTGCGCCCATCACCTTGTCGCCATCCTCAAGCCTCATGAGCCTCACTCCCTGGGTGTTCCTGCCGATGACAGATATGTCCCTTGCAGGCACCCTGATAAGAATCCCGTTCTTGCTAACAAGCATCAGCTCATCATTTTCTGTTACGCTCTTTACAGCAACAACATCACCGTTCCTATCGCTGCACATGATATTGATGACGCCTGAGCCGCCCCTCCTGATAAGCCTGTAGTCAGATAGCTCGCTCCTCTTGCCATACCCGTTTTCTGTTATTGTGAGAAGGGTCTTGTTATCCCCTGCTAAGACCATCCCTACCACTTCATCCTCTCCCTTGAGGCTGATACCTCTCACGCCTCTTGCAGACCTTCCTATATCTCTTGCATCCTTCTCATCGAACTTCACTGCCTGGCCCTTCTTGGTCGCGATAAGGAGGTTCTGGCTGCCGTCAGTCATGACCACATCAACAAGCACATCGCCCTCGTCAAGATTGATTGCGATGATGCCTCCCTTTCTCGGTCTTGAGTACTCGACAAGCGCGGTCTTCTTTACCACGCCTCTCTTTGTGGCCATCACGAGGAAATGATCCTCATTAAAGAACCGGATAGGTATCATCGCTGTTATGCTCTCGCCTTCCTGGAGCTCAAGGAGATTTACTATGGCCTTTCCCTTCGCAGTCCTCGAGGACTCAGGGATATGGTACACCTTAAGCCAGTGCACCTTTCCTGTGTTAGTGAAGAAAAGCATGTACGAGTGGTTTGTCGCTATGAAAAGGCGGTCCACAAAATCCTCTTCATTGGTTGTCGCTGCGACAACCCCCCTTCCACCCCTGTGCTGCTGCCTGTAAGTGTCAAGCGCTATCCTCTTGATGTACCCTGTATGCGAGACAGTGAGTACAACCGGAGAATCCTCTATGAGGTCCTCCATCTCAAAGGTTGCATCATCCTCTCCACCCTCTATTATTTCTGTCTTCCTCTCATCTCCGTACTCCTCCATAAGCGAGGTAAGCTCGCTTACGATGATGTCAAGAATCCTCTGGCCTGAGGCGAGAATAGCCTTGAGTTCTGATATGAGTTTGAGTAGCCCTGCATGTTCATCCTTGATTTTCTTCTGTTCTAATGAGGTAAGCCTCTGCAGCCTCATCTCCAGGATAGCATTGGCCTGGAGCTCTGTAAGACTGTGGTTTGCCATGAGGCCCTTCCTTGCGGTCTCTGCAGAATCCGAAGATTTGATGAGCTTTATCACCGCATCAATATTGCTGAGCGCGATTATCAGCCCTTCGAGGAGATGGGCCTTCTGCTCTGCCTTCTTGAGGTCGAACTCAGTCCTTCTCCTCACAACTATCTGCCTGTAGTCGATGTACGCCTGGGTAATCTGCTTGAGATTGAGTGTCTTTGGCTCGTTGTTTACAAGCGCGAGCAGGTTGATGCCAAAAGTGGTCTGGAGCCTAGTGTGCTTGAATAGCTGATTGAGGACCACATCGCTGTTCGCGTCCTTCTTGAGCTCGATTACTATCCTCATGCCGTCCCTGTCAGACTCATCCCTGAGGTCTGAGACATCTTCGACAGTCTTCTCTTTTATGGCTTCTGCCATCTGCTCTATGAGCTGGCTCTTGTTGAGCATGTAAGGAATTTCCCTGACAATTATAGAAGTGGTGTTTGCCTTCTCCTCAAGTTCTGTTTTCGCCCTCACAAGCACAAGTCCCCTTCCTGTATGATAGGCCTGCGTCATCCCGTTCTGGCCGACAATCATGCCGCCAGTAGGAAAATCGGGGCCCTTTATGTGCTCAAGAAGCTCTGGTATTGTGATGTCAGGGTTCTTTATCTGCGCGATAATCGCGTCAGCAACCTCGTTTAGGTTATGGGGAGGTATGTTTGTGGCCATGCCCACAGCTATACCTGACGAGCCGTTCACAAGCAGATTAGGCAGCTTTGAGGGCAGCACAAGCGGCTCTTTTAGCGTATTGTCAAAATTAGGCGTGAACTCGACAGTCTCCTTGTCAAGGTCAGCGAGAAGCTCCTCGGCAATCTTTGCAAGCCTGGCCTCAGTATACCTCATGGCTGCTGCGCTGTCGCCATCAACAGAGCCGAAATTTCCCTGGCCCTGGACAAGCGGGTACCTAAGGGAGAAATCCTGGGCCATCCTCACAAGTGTGTCATACACAGCGGCATCGCCATGCGGGTGGAACTTGCCCATCACATCTCCCACAATCCTTGCAGACTTCTTGAAGGGCTTGTTGTGATACACACCCATCTGTTGCATGCCGAAAAGCACCCTTCTGTGAACAGGCTTTAAGCCGTCTCTAACATCAGGCAGCGCTCTTCCCACTATCACGCTCATAGAATAGTCTAGATAGCTTTGCTTCATCTCATCTTCGATGTGCTTC
The DNA here is from genome assembly GCA_964383645.1 of uncultured Methanosarcinales archaeon. GTDB lineage: Archaea > Nanobdellota > Nanobdellia > Woesearchaeales > JAGVZT01 > CAYLII01. The sequence goes on along the minus strand of CAYLII010000002.1, from coordinate 21,555 downwards.
TTTACTATATTCTGCTCTTTTTCAGCCATTTTCAGAATTTGATTTTACCGACGTAAAACCCGCCTCTTCCAGCTTATAAAAAGAATAGGTGAGAGTATATAAGTGTTTCGGTGATTTTTATATATGAAATTAAATCATTTCAACAGTATATGGATTACTTCTATGGATCATAACAAAAGAACTTAGAGCCGCTTTGCGATATTGCCTATTATCCCAAAACTCCTGCCGCAGTACACGCACATCTTCTTCTTGCCTGTGAGCTCTCCAGGCCTGGGCTCGCATCTCATCTGGTTGCCGCATTTTGGGCATTTTAGAATCAGCATCTTGCTTTAGACAGCCTATTCCTTAGGCTTCCTCTCTTTCTTTAGCTTAAGCTTAGCCTTGGAAGGCTCTTCTGCCTTTGTTTGCTCTTCCCCAGTCAAGAGGGCCTTTTCAGGTTCATGAGGCTGCTCCATGGGAAGCGTATCACTGCTCTTGCTTACTGCTGGAAGGGTTGCAGGAGCGCTTTCTACAGGAAG
>CAYLII010000002.1:18000-20937 GCA_964383645.1 uncultured Methanosarcinales archaeon | reverse complement strand
ACAGGAAGGTTCTCAGGCTGCTCTGCGGGCAGCTTCTCAACAGATTCAACAGTCAGGTTTTTTGCATCCCCCTCACCTGCCCCGAAATCCTGGAGCTTCTTGTCAGGGTTTGCTATCTGCTCTGTTCCCTTTATACCCTTAAACACATCCTTTATCTGCTCTTTTCCCTTGATGTCAAAATACTCGAAGAACTGCTGGCTTAGCCTCAGCATGAAGCTTCTGCCATATTTCTGCTTTGTGATAAAGCCCACCTGCTCAAGCTCCCCTATGTGGTCATATGCCTTAGAGCTCCTGATATCCACAATGCTGGACTGGAGCACAGGACTCTTCCATGCGATAACCGCAAGAGTCTCAAGCACCGGCCTTGAGAGCTCGGTCTTTGGCACTATCTTCTGCACAATAGGCATGTAGTCCTCGCGCACAGTAAGCTTCCACTTTGTGCCCTCATTAAGAAGTATGAATGTTGAATTGGCCTGGTGATAGTCGTCTTTAAGCTTTAGAAGCTCGGCCTTGACTGTCTCAGGAGAAAGCCTTGTGAGCCTTGAAAGCTCTGCCTCCTCTATCTTGTCCCCTATTGCAAAAAGCACAGCCTCAATCTTTTTCCTGTCTTCCATCTTTTTTAATCTGATATTTATCTTGTTTTTATCTTATCGTATATATTAAATTTTTATCAAATCTTATTAAATCCCGGGCAGTAGCTGTATCTGCGCAAATTTCCTAGTGGAGGCTCTCCTTAAGCTTATACTTGCCGTCCTTGGAGCTTATCTTTCCGTCTTTCACAAACTTCTCCACAAAAGGCCTGAGGCTTGGCGGTGTCACACCCACATCCCTTGAGATCTCATCAATAGTCTTCTCTGTCTTTCCGATAGACAGAGTTATTATGTTCTTGAGAAGCGCGTCTCCGTTCTGCTTGAGGTTCTGGTTCTCTGTGCTGAGTTTAGTCACTGTCATGCTTGCGTTGTGCAGCTTGGAGAGCATGTCATTTAAGAGCCCCCCCATGTCCCTAGAGTCTATATTCAGCTCCTCTGGCTTTATTATCTCTACTGATGAAGGCAGGTAGTCAAAGCACATGCCCACAAGATAGGCAGGGTCCTCAAACTCCAGCTCGAGTTCGGCAAACGAGCTGAAATAATTATCAACCTCCTTTGGCTTGAATATCTTCATCTTGATGGCCTTTATCCCCTTCTCTTTCTTGATGTTGTCAAGCACAAGCTTGATAGAATCCTCAACATGCTCCTTTGGCCTTCCGGCTACCTCAACAATCACTTTTGCCAATACTTTGTGGTCAGGCTCCATTTTCCCTCAGGTTTTTCCAGAAGCGCTGCAGCTTTAAATAGTTTTCCACCCATATAAGGGCGATATTAGTAACGATGTTAATAAGGATATTAAGAATGATATATGCATCAGATACTGAAAATAAATTGGGTGTGGAAATAAATGCCCTTCCTAAAAAAAGCCAAAAAATGCTGCGGTAAAAACCGCCCTAACCTAACAATGTCTTGTATTCTTTAATCGTCAGAATCAAAGTCGTCTGCTCCGTCCTCATCGTCTCCCCAGAAATCATTATCCTTCTCGTTGTCTCCCCAGAACTCATCCTTTGTCTTCTTCTCGTCCTTTTTCTGATTTGCCATCTTTCAAAGCCTCCTTATTAAGACTGATATTTTACAATCTGAAAGCTCAGCAAGGGCATGTCCATCAATATTTAAAGTTTTCTTAATCCTCCTTTTTTGGGCTTTTAGGGGTATATAAATCAGGATAAGCAACCCAGTAAAATTTATATATCCTCATCATTTTTAAGGAATGCCATGGAAACCTCAAACGTTAAAAAAGGAGTATCAACAATAATCTACGACAAGCGCGGAAGCAGCTACTATTTCCTAATCCTCCACCGAATCAAGGGCTGGGTAGGTTGGGAGTTTGTCAAGGGAGGCATTGAAGAGGGTGAGACCCCTGACCAGGCTGCTGTGCGTGAGATAAAAGAAGAGGCGGGCCTGAGGAAATTCAAGGTTCTTGGCATGCTCTCAAAGAAGCGGGAATTCATCAAGGATAACACGCTCCATTCATTCGACGTGTTCCTCGTGGAGACAAGTATGAACACAACAGTCGAGATCCATGACGACGAGCACGACAATTATTTCTGGGGCACAAAGGAGAGGATCCTTGACAAGCTCTACTGGCCTGACGAGAAGCGCTACTTCGAGGAAGTCTGCAGCATGCTCGAGAACCAGCATTAATCCAAGAAATATTCCTATTTTTATTCTCCTGTTTTCCCTTATTCTTTTTTCATTCTCTTTTCTGCAGCAATAAGAGTCCTATGGTTGGTTAATAAAAAGTATAAAAAATAAAAAATGAAGATTCTTGAAAATCTAGTCCATATAGCCGTAGCCGAATCTTTCTGTGATTAGTTCCCCTGTAATTGGATCTGTGTTTGAGACAATGTCGCGCATCTCTTCCATGAAGCAGACAGGGCAGACATTCATTTCTCTTCCGCATATGATGCAGGTTGTCAGCTCTGCGCCGCTTGTCCCTATCGCTTTTCGCGCTTCTTTTACCACCATCTGGGCCTCGGGATGCTCCCTACCCAGCAGGTCTTCCAGCTCCTCTGCCAGGCATCCTGGACATATCGGATTGGAGATCACATCTCCGCACACCAGGCATGCCGCCTCCCATATTTTCTGTTTTTCGCCTTTCATTTTTCCTCTTTTCGGGAAGGAAATTAAGGCTCTTAACAGTATAATCCGGGTCTCAAGAACTCTTTTCCACACGTTGCCGAAGATTTCTTAAAACCCGAAAAACTTTTTTCGAGCCTTAATAACCTTCGATATATGTGGTATGGTCGTCAATGGAGGGGCCTCTACCCATAAAGCAATTCATTAGTGGATAGAGTATCTGCTCCATGCAGCGCATATTATCAGGAATGCTTAAATAATTATCTGG
>CAYLII010000002.1:0-17900 GCA_964383645.1 uncultured Methanosarcinales archaeon | reverse complement strand
GCGGCGCTTGAATTTGCCCGGGCCAGAAGCTTTGAAACATTCAGGATAACATGCCAGAGGATAGATGTCAAGTTTCCCATTGATTCAATGACGCTCGAGCAGGCGATAGGCGAGGTGGTATTTGAGACCCTCCACAAGAGAGTCAGCCTAAAGAGCCCTGAGCTCAACATCCAATTCGAGATAGCTGACAAGGCCTACCTATTCAGCAAGAAGATAGAGGGGCCAGGCGGGCTTCCCATAGGCTCTGAGGGCAGGGTGATGGTGCTCATGGATGAAGATGCCAATGGCAAGAATGATGCCTCTAGCAGCATGCGCTCATTGCTTGCCGCATACCTGCTCTTCAAGAGGGGCTGCTCAATACTTCCTGTTGGAATCAGGCAGCCGGACCTCTCCCACCTCGCAAAATATGCCTCAGGAGGAAAGCTGCTCTTCCACAAGGTAAATGACTTTAGAGGGCTGGACAAATTAGCTGCTGAAAAGAAAATCCTGGGAATCGTGGTTTCGGACACCGCAGGAAGCATAAAGGAATATCCATTTAAGACAGCAGTGCTCAGGCCACTAGTTGGCTACACAGAAAAAGAGCTAGACGAGATGCAGAAGAGGCTGTTTTGCTGAACTCAGGATCCGAGCTTGCAAGGCCTTCCTGTCATGCCTTAGGCTTGTCGACAATCTCAATACCCTTCCCGAAGAACTTCCCCTGCCTTTTCAGCAGATTTTCCTCAATCCGTTTTGAGACAGTCCCAAGGCAGGCCTGCGCATCCCCTGGAGTCATTCCCAGAGTCCTTGCAAGGGAAAGCATCTCATGCTCTGCTCTAAGCTCATAAGGCTCTCTTGCGAATGAGGCAAATGCGGTATTGACCTTGTACTTTCTGCAGAGCCTTATGTTCTGGTTGAATCTGCCCATCAGCGCGCTCCTTCTTATCCTCTCAGAATTCAGAAGCATGGAAAATGAGAACCCTATTATCATCTCGCTCTCTTTGGCAACAGCGCACTGCACCTGGTTCATCCCTGAATACCTGTAGTGCATGGGGTCCTTCTTTGGAGAGCCCTCAAGCTCAAATATTAGGTCTATCTCCTTCTTTTCTATTATAGGCCTGTTGTCTGCAGTTGGTATCGCCTTCACAATAAGTAGGTCTGAGAGCTGCCTGGCCTTCATAGAGTCATTTGGCCTTGTGAGGAGCCCGAATGAGAGCCTTACATTAGTCTTTTCCTGGAGTTTCTTTATATTTTCAAGCTGGCCCTTATAATCCCCTTTTGGAGAGAAAGGATAGCAGAAGCATAATCCCCTTATCGAGAGCCTTTCGGAAAGCTCTATGAATTCCATTTCGTTTCCTTCAGGAAAAACTATATCTGTAAACATGTCTGTCTGCTAGCTTTAGAACTTATATAAAACTTTGGGAGAAACCCTTACTTTGCTTCTTTGGGAAATCTGGCTTTCATCTTTTTCTCGAGCTCTGCCTTGTCATAGCAGATATTCCTAAGCCCGCAGCTCTTGCACTTGTTCTCGCTGCCGCAGAAATCAGGGAGCTCTTTTCCGGAAAGGCAATCATTCACCTTCTTTACCAGCTCCTCTATCTTCATCTTGAGGAATGGATTCATCACAATGGGCCTGTTCTCGGATATGTCAAGGTACCTTATGTAGCCCTTTTCTATATCCCTTCCAGCCTTCTCGCTCAGCATCAGGAGATATGCCCCTAGCTGAAGCTGGTGGCCTGGCCATACCCCTTCTCTTGGGGCAGAGCCTGTTTTTAGCTCTATTGGAATAAGAATATCCTCATACCTCTCGATATTGTCAATGATTCCCTTGAGTCCGAGCTTCTCTGACTCTACATAGAATTCAGACTCTAGCTTTGGGGTAAGCTTTTCCCATAGCTCGTCTCCGTATATCCTTTGTTTCCTGACAAACGCGATCAAGTTTTCAGCCCTTATCAGGCATTCCTCTAGGACAAGCTCCTTAATTTTCTTATATGCCTCAAGCTGGTTAAGCCCCACCTCTGAAAGCTCGTACTTGTGGTCTACAATCGCTTTCTTCAGAAACCTCAGGTAATAATTTCTGTATTTGTCTCTTATGTATTCCTCGGAATCATCCCTTGAGACAGACCTGACTATGCGCTCCTCATGCTTGTTGATGAAATCCACCACTCTATGGCGAACTGTGCCAAGCACAATAGGCTCTTTTGGGGGCTCCTTTAGCTTAAGCACCCTCTCAAGATAGAGCTTCCTGCTGCAATAATCAAATGCAGAGAGCCAAGTGACAGAGATTAGCATGCAAGCCATGCAAACAGCCTGCCTTTTAAATATGTTGCGCGAGCCTGTCCAGTGGAAAAAATGCTCTGAAAAATAATCCTGTCTGCCTTTGCAGAGCCGCAGATATCCATTTACCATCTATAAAAACCTATATCTAATGTCCCAAACATTTATAAAAAACGCCCAATTAACCCTTTTTGGTGAGGAGAGATGATAGACAAAGACTTGGCTGATTTTTCTATAGAGTATGCGCAGAAGCTGGGAGCCAGCTACGCAGAGGCAAGGATGGATTTGCATACGACAAATGCCTTCATGCTCAAGAACGGCATGCCTGAGATATCCGGCTTTGACAGGCTAAGCGGCATAGGCATAAGGTTTATTGTCGACAAAGGATTAGGCTTTGTCTCCACAAACAACATGGACCGAGAGAGGCTCAAGGGCCTGATAGAGAAGGCCATAAATTCCACAAAAGAGGCATCCAAGTTCAAGGAGAGCATAAAGCTTGCAGATGACAGGGCCCACAAGAAGAACTATGAGCTAAAGCAGAAACTCAAGTTCGACAATGTGGACCCGGATGACAAGATGAAAATCCTCATGGATGCAGACAAGGCAATACTGGCAACAAAAGCCAAGGTGCCAGGCAGGTACATCAGCCTAACCGATACACAGACAGAGGAATATCTGGTCAACACAGACGGCACAGCAATAACAGGCATCGTGCCAAAGGTGTCATTCTTCTACTATCTCACAGTACAGGAGGGAAACCAGACCATGCAGAGGTTCTGGCAGAAGGGAAACTCAGGCGGATTTGAGTATGTGAAGCAGTGGAACATTCCAGAGCTTTTGGCTGGCGAGGCAAAGGCATGCCAGCTTAACCTATCAAAGGGCAAGAAGCTTGCTCCCGGGAGGTATGATGTGGTGTGCGCCCCACAGGTAGTGGGCATAATGGTCCACGAGTCAGGCGGCCACCCCTACGAGGCAGACAGGATATTCGGCAGGGAGGCAGCCCAGGCAGGCGAGTCATTCATCACGCCGGAAATGGTAGGCTACCAGATAGGAAGCCCTGCAGTAAACATAGTGGATGATCCCACAGTCGAGAACAGCTACGGCTTCTACCTATTTGACAATGAGGGTGTGAAAGCAAGGCGCAAGCACCTTGTAAAAGATGGAAAGATAACCGAGCTCCTCCACAACAGGGAGACGGCTGCAGCCATGGATCTTCCCAGCAACGGCTCATCAAGGGCTGTCGATTACGACAAGGAATCAATAGTCAGGATGTCAAACACAATCCTTCTCCCAGGAAGCCACACCGAAGAAGAGCTCATCAAGGGCGTAAAGAAAGGAGTATACATCAAGAACTTCATGGAATGGAACATAGACGACAAGCGCATCAACCAGAAATACGTCGGCGCTGAAGCCTACATGATAGAGAACGGCAAATTAGGCTCGCCTGTGAGAAACCCCGCAATTGAGATATCAACATTCAACCTTTGGAAGGCAGTAGATGCTGTAGCCGACAACACAGAATATCACGCAGGCAACTGCGGCAAGGGAGAGCCGATGCAGGCGATTCCTGTCTGGTTCGGAGGCCCTTCCATGAGACTAAGAGGTATAATGCTAAAATGACAGCAGCGACAAAAAAAGAGATGGGTGTAGAGGAATTATCAGGGTATGTGCTCAGCGGGCTACAGAAGGCAGGAGCTGATGATGTGGTCATAACCTCATTTGACAGGAGCTCTCTACTCGTGAAATACTCAAACAACCTGGTGAACACAACCAAGACAGTAGACCAGGCAGGACTGAACATATTCATGTCCATGGACAGGCGGCTAGTGACTACAAACATGGTAGATCTTACCAGAAGCTCGGCTGACGAGACCATAAAAAAGCTCATATCATTCGCGAAGTCTGCAGAGAAAAATCAGGATTATAACGGCATAGCGGAGGGCAAATTCAAATACAGCTCCAACCCCAGATGGCACGACCCAAAAGTCGAGAAACTTGAGGAGAAAAGCATAGGCTATGTCAAGGATGCAATAGACCTATCCCTCAAGGAAGGCGCAAAAAGGTCGGCAGGCGTGCTAGAGTCATCATCATTCAACACATACCTTCTCACATCTAATGGTGTGGAGAACAGGGAAAGGGGGACAAGGCTATATTTCTCCATAAGAAGCTTCACAGACAAGGACGCCTCAGGCCATATGGTGGCTGTATCAAGAGACCTTGCAGGATTCGACTGGAAATCTGCAGTGGTAAAGGCAGCAGAGACAGCAAGGCTATCCCGCAATCCTGTTAGCGGCGAATCAGGGAAATATGATGTGGTCTTCGACCACCTGCCATACGCCAACATCCTTGGCACAGTCGGATCAGCCGCCTCAATATTCTCTGTCGAGACAGGGCTCTCATTCCTCAATGGTCTTGAGGGAAAAAGGGTGGGAAGCAGCGCGATAACCTTTATCGATGACGCCACACTTCCTAATGGCTTCAACTCAGGAAGCAGCGACGGAGAGGGAGTGCCGACCCAGCGGAACGTGATAATCGACAAAGGCATACTCAAAACATACCTGCACAACACCTCAACGGCAAAGAAATACAAGGTGAAAACAACAGCAAACGCAGGCATAATCGCTCCAAGCGCCTTCAACCTCGTGCTGGAGCCCGGAAACCTTAATAAAGAAAGCATGATTAGCTCAGTCAAAAAGGGGATATACATAACCAATGTCTGGTACACCCGGTTCCAGAACTATGCCACAGGAGACTTCTCCACAATCCCCAGGGACGGAGCCTTCCTTATAGAGAACGGGAAGATAAAGCACCCGCTAAAAGACCTGAGGGTGAGCGATAACGTGCTCAACATCCTCAAGTCCACAGAAGGACTCACTAAAGAGACCAGGCAGATATTCGGATGGGAGGTGGACACGCCCACCTTCACGCCAATGGCATTGGTGAGGGGAGTCAACATAACGCGCTCGGAGAAATGATGTCTGGAAATAAATGAGAGATTAATCATATTTCCGAAAAACAAGCACCTATAACATCCAGCTCCGCGTGATATGGCAAGAGAGATTTGCTCAAAGAGATATCTCCAAAACATAATAGATTCCAGGTATTAGATTTCAGATATAATAAATCAAAGTGAGACAATGAAAGGCACTGCAGCAAAAAGCACACCAAAGAAGGATGATACATCCATTTACATGGGATATGTGGAAGACAGCTCACACTTGGAAGAGGAGAACAGGCTTCTCAAGCAGACAGTGACCCAGCTCAAGGACGAGCTTGACAGGTTCAGGCGCGTGCCGATGCTTGTGGCAGAAGTAAAAGAGGTAATCGGGCCACATGCAGTAATAAAGCTTCCCAACGGCAACGCATTCATGGTTGAGATAAGCGCAGGCAGCGAGGAGCTCAAAGCCGGCGACCATGTGCTAGTAGAGCAGAAGAACCTTGCTGTTGTCAAGAAACTTCCTATCCAAAAGCAGTTCAGCGTAGAAAAATTTGTGATAATGGAAAAGCCCATGAACACATGGGAGGATGTAGGTGGGCTTGAGGACCAGAAGCGCGAGATACAGGAGGTTGTCGAGTTGCCCCTCAAAAAGCCGCAGCTCTTCAAGAAGCTGGGAATAGAGCCACCTAAAGCGGTGCTTCTCTACGGTCCTCCTGGCACTGGAAAGACACTTCTTGCAAAGGCAGTTGCAAATTCCACAGACTCGACATTCATAGAGATAGTTGGCTCTGAGCTGGTCCAGAAATTCATAGGAGAGGGCGCAAAGCTAGTAAAAGAGATATTCCAGCTCGCAAGAGAAAAGGCACCTTCCATAATATTCATAGACGAGCTTGATGCTATCGCTTCAAGAAGGATAGAGATGGGCACAAGCGGCGAGAGAGAGGTCCAAAGGACATTCATGCAGCTACTTGCAGAGATAGACGGCTTCAAGCCGCTTGGAAACGTCAAGATAATAGGCTGCACCAACAGGCGAGACATACTAGACCCTGCAATAATGAGGCCTGGCAGATTTGACAGGCAAATATTTGTTCCTATTCCCAATAAAGAGGGCAGGCTCTCCATATTCGAAATCCACACTAAGCAGATGAGCCTCGACAAGAGCGTAGACATACCCCGGCTGGTCGAAGAGATGGAGAAATTCTCAGGCGCGGACATAAGGTCTGTCTGCACAGAGGCAGGCTATTTTGCGATAAGGTCAAACCGCACAAAGGTGACCCAGAGAGACTTCCTGGATGCGATAAAGAAGCTGCGCACAACCGAAGAGACTGAGCCTTCTGACTATATGGACATGTTTGTGTAAGTGGACATCTTTGTCTAGCTGTTTCTATTGCTGTAACCCAAGACTTAATTCATGGATAGTCCCCTCAAGATCTTTCTTTATCTTGTCTACACCCTCTTTTGTGCCGTCCCATTCTATTCCCTGCGCATTTGCCATCTCCTTTGTCATATAGATGTGCACCCATTGATAGCCCGAATGGCCTATCTCAGCCCGACCGAATCCCTCACTGCCGACTTCCAGTCCATAAAACCCGATGCTTATCAGGGGCATATCCTTTTCAGGGCGATGCCAGCAGCTAGACGAACCCACCGAATCAATCCTATATTTTATAGAATATCTGTCTTCTATCTCTTTTTCCATCTTATAGCTCCTCCATACTTTCATTTCCAATAAAGATTATATAGGTTTTATCTGCCCTTTAGTACTCACCCCTTAATCCTCTTCTCAAGATTCTCCGCAGAATCTATCTCTATATAGCGATGAACATCATGTGAGTTGTGTGGCTCGTGGAAGTATGCAAAGGGATCCTTGTCAGATTCAGACTTCCTCATGAGGAAGGGGGTTTTCTGGTCTTTGACATACCTGATTCTTATCTCTGGATAAGTTCCGAAATCCAGGTCGGTAGGGCCGGTATAACAATCCTCGCGGTAAGTGTGCAGCCATGAGCGGAGCCTCACATAGCAAGGAGAGGTTATGTACTCAAGCCTCTCTGCCTTCATCAGAGTTTTAGCGTGCTCAGAATCAGATCTCACATAGAGTTCGCTTTCAGGAACCTCATCAGAATAGCCTAGCAGGTCGCTGAACTTTGCAGAATAGCCCTTATTAGTAGAGTCGATGTAGAACTTTATCACACCCCAATCCTGCTTTGGTAGCCTATCCATCCTCGGGCTGAAAATACTCAGATTATAGTATCTATAAGGGTAATGCCCAGTGAACCTGTCATCAGCCCTTTCTATTGTAAGAGAATTTATGGCTAATGGTTTTTTGAGGTCATTTCTATAAACAAGCTTCGGCTCTCTGATATAGCCGACTGTGAAATTCCTGTCAGGTCCCAATTCACTTATTGCCTTGAGGTTAAAAGAAGTCTCTTCTGGGAAAGTTGCGATTATCCTCGCAATATCAGACCCTTCTTTCACATGCAACTCATCTTTAGGGATATCACTATCCCCGCAGACAATCTTGGCAAGATCCTCCATCGGACTCACCTTGATATTTAACCTATGCTCTGTTTTCATCTTGGCTGTCATCTTTATCCTCCTCAAAAATCCTTCCTCACCCGCCTATATTTTTCCCTCTCTTCCACTGGTAGGGGCTTGTCTGCCGGGCCTATCTCAACATAGCGGACAATGCTCCTGCACCTAAAGAATTCAAAGGGATTCCTGTCAGCCTCATCTCTCTTTAGGGCTAGAGGAGTCTTCTGGCAATTCACATATACAATCCTCATAAGGGGATAATCTCCGAACACAAGCTCAGTAGGCCCGCTATAATACGCATCCTCCCAACGCAGCGGCTGGAAAGACTGGAGCCTTACCGAGCAAGGGTCTGTGATATATTCAAGCTCTTGCGCATTCCTTAATATCTTGGCGTGCTCGGAATCCCTATACACATGAAGCTCGCCCTCAGGTATATCATCAGAATAGCTCAGCAGGTCCTCAAAATCTGCCCCGAACCCAAGGCGCGGCCTGTCTGTGAAGAATTTTGTTGTGCCCCAATCCTGTTTTGGAGCCACTTTAGGAGGCGGGCTGACGACACTAATCTCATAAGAATCATAAAGGTTGTTTTTAGTGAACCTGTCCCTGGCCCTCTTTAGGGTAAGCGAATTTATCGCCAGCGGCCTGTCAAGGTTATTGCAATACACCAGCTTGGGTTCTCTTATATATCCAACAATAAAATCATCACGTGGGCCAAAACTGCTGACTGCCTTGAGGGTGAACGAGATATCCTCTGGAAATCCTGACACTATCGTGCCTATGTTCGAGCCTTCCTGGATATGCAGCTCGTCCCGCGGTATGCTGCTCCTGCCGCTGACTATGCTTGCAAGGCTTTCTTTAGGCTCGATCTTCATGCTAAAACTGCATTCTCCATCTGTTTTGTACTCCATTTGATACACCTCCACTCAATTTTAGGAAATCTCTCTCCCAACCCATCACCTCTTCTATCATCTCTGCATGCATGGGGGTGTTGCAAACTATATGCATATTTCTGACACAAAAATATACACAGCGTTGTATTTAGCGAAAAATATATAACCCTCCTATGCCTCTCTATGAGTATGCTCGATGCAGAGGTCGTGAGGCAGATAGAGGAGTTAGTCTACAGGCAGCCCTGCTCCATCCAGGAGATAGCCCATCATCTTGGCAAAAACTGGAGGACAGTCGACAGGTATGTTGCAGATATAGAGAAGGAATACGGCACCATCTCCACAAAGGTATTCAGGGGCGGCACAAGAGGCGCACTCAAGATAGCCTACTGGGCCAGCGTGGAAAAGATCAGCAGGTCGGTTTTCCAGGAAAAGCTTGAATCAGATATAATGAGGGCGAGACGAAAAGAAGACTTCTCATCATTCGACATATTCCAGCATGTGGATGAAAAGAACAAAAGATCCATTGTTGAGACCAATGTCGAGGAAAGCTCAAAGACAAACATAGAGCTTGTCAATCGCCTCAGGGCAACCAGAAAACAGCTCCTTATATTCTCAGGCAATATGTCTTTCATCAATCTCAGGAACAAGAGCTTTGACATGTTTGATGAACTGGATAGGCTGGTAAAAACAGGAGTGAGCATAAAGATAATCTCCCGGGTAGACATAGCAGGCCTGGACAACATCGAAAAGGCGCTCGCCCTCAACCAGAAATACGGCAAAGAGCTAATAGAAATCAGGCACAGGGAGCAGCCGCTTAGGGCATTCATCTTCGACAGCACCTCATTCAGGCTAAAAGAGGTGAAAGAGCCGACAGGCAAAATAAAAGAGCTGGACAGAAAGATATTCCTTTTCTACACAATAACCGATAGAAAATGGGCGGAGTGGCTTGCCCGGCTGTTCTGGAGAATGTTCTCCGGCTCGATACTTGCAGAGAGAAGGATTGGGGAGCTAAGGAAACTAAGGGGCATCTGAAACCCTGGCTGTTGCTGTTTTTCCTAAAAGAGTAGAATTGCGTGCTCGGCAGTTACTTCCGACGGTCATAGCTTAGAGCTCCCAGGGTGTTCACTTCCTCATTGCACGCAGAAATCATCTAACCCAGCCGGGTATTTAAACTATCTGATAAGCTCATTCTGCCTTCAAGTTTATCCTTATATCCCTGAAGATATCTGGTCATATTCACATACCTTATCATGGATGGCATCACGAACTCCATCTGGATATTTGCATTGCCTGATTCCTGCCTGACACTTACCGGGACTGCCTGGATGCCCTGATAGTCTCCTTCCCCAAACCTGACCTTGGCCAGCCTATCCTCAAGCCTTCCTTTTATCTCGCGAGGGGTCTTGCCCTTTAGTTCAGTTGATAAGTTAAGCAGGTAGTTGCCGTTAATAGAATTCCTGTACAGGCCATCTGTTCTTGTCAGAGTGCCGAAAAGGCCATGTATCTCCCATGCCATCGATGTGGTAAGCTCGTCCTCAAGGTGGCTGAGCGGGTAGTCTCTCTTGATAAGCCTTACCTGCCCTGATAACACCAGCTCGTTATAGATCTTCTCTATCTCATAGGAGATTATATCATTTTCCATGAGGGAAGGGGTAATCTGTTTTCCTTTTTAAAGGATTTGGAACTCCAGGCACGCCCGAAATGTGCTTGGGGAATACTGGCCGCATCTCACCAGCCCGATATATTTCAGCCTCCTGCCGTACCTGGCTGAGAGCAGCCCGACCCTTGCTCTGCCACCGTCCGCCTCAAGCTCTTCTTTGTCAATGAACAGATACAGCTGGACTATTGTGCCTTTCCTTGAGGCAAGAAATGCAGTATCCAGGAAATTGTCAGCATCCTTTGGGAGAGGCATGATTATCCTGCCAAACCTCTCCTTTAGCTTAGGAACCTCTTTTCTCACGTCGCCGCAGAAGAGCCTTACATTGCCAGTCTTATTGAGCATTATGTTCTTGAGCGCATACTCATGAGCCACCCTGTTCTTCTCGATTCCCACAATCTCTTTTGCAAGAGTGTTCTTCGATATCACAAGAGGATATGGGCCGCAGCCAGAGAACATCACCAGCACCCTCTCGCCAGGCGTCACAAGCCCTGCCACCCTCTTTCTTTCTGTGGCTAGCCTTGGCGAGAAATACACCCTTTCAACATCAAGCATCATTAGGCAGCCATTCTCCTTATGCACAGTTTCCTTAGTCCTCTTCCCGGCAACATAAGAGAGTTTCTGGGTCCTGAATTCGCCCTTGTGGATATCGCTTTTTCTGAGCACTGTCTTGACGCTCTTGTTGAGCATCAGGAGAGCCTTTGCTATTGTCTTTTCCCTGCCTTTGAGCTCTTTAGGTATCTCAAGTATCGCGATGCTTCCTATCACATCATAGCTCCTGTTCATCGCATCCATCTCTTTTTTGGAAAGCTCGCCCTCAAGCGCAGGCTTTAGCTGCTTCTTGCTCCCGCTCTTCTCAAGCCTCTTGTCAGTAACCTCAAGACCCCTCTTTTTTAATAGGGGAATCTGGTTCGCAAAATTCTTTCTCAATGGAAAATACACAAAGTCTGCTTCTGATTCAGGCGAGAAATCCAAGTCCATTATTCCCTCTTCTATCATGAGCCTCTTTGCCTTCTCAGCATTCGCCTTCTTTACCTTCACAGCCTTCATCCTGCCATTTCTCCTCTCTCTTTCTCTCTCTCAAAAACCTATCCGAAAAACTCAGAGAGCCCTTTCTGCTCCCTGCTTTTCTTGTCATCCTGAAGCTTTGAGAGAGTGCCCTGCACCCTCTCCATAGAAAAATCATGCCTTGCCACAAGCAGCTCAATCACTTTCTCCTGGTTTATGCCCTTCCACACCAGCCAGAACTCGTCTGTGTGCGGCATTTTGCTTATGACCCCAAACACCTCTTTCCAGTCAAAGCTTATCTCATAATCCTTTTTCAGAGCCTCAAATAGCCCCTCAAAATTCTCGCCATGCTCCTTCACAAGCTTGAGCGCTTTCTTTTGCCCTATCCCCTTGACTCCTCCAGGGTTGAAGTCAGTTCCCACAAGCATTGAGAGCGCAATAAGCTGGCTCTGGCTTATCCCCCATTCCCTGAGATTCTCATTAAGGTCAATAATAGAGGGCGCGATAGAGCCATAACTTAATCTTCCCTTTTCCTTTTTTCTTCCTGAGATTGTGAGATTTTTCACAACCCTTGACCCGCCGTACAGGAGGCTGTCATAGTCCTCGCTCACAACTGCATATGCCTTTCCCTCTCTTACCATATAGGCAGCCTGGCCCTCGCCCTCGGATGGGGCCTGTATTATAGGGCAGCCAAGCGCAGAGATAAGCTCCTTTGCCTCTTCCACCATCTCCTTTGTGAGTTTTGATGTCCTCGAGGCGTACTTTCTCATCTCCTCAACATTCTCCTCCTTTGCAGCATCCTCATACTTTTTGGCAGCAGCCTCCTTCAGCTCTGATCTCCTCTCAATCTCCCCGAACTTGAGCTGGTGGGGCTTTCCGTCAAACACGAAGGCGAGCCTCATGCCATAGCCCATGAGCCGTGTTGTCCTTGAGAAAAGCCCTGTGAGGTGGCTTGTGATGCTCCCATGAGAATCCTTAAGAGGCGTGCCGTCAGCCTGCCTTATGGAGCTCAGGAACTGGTACAGGATATTATAAGCGTCAACAACAAGAATCTTTCCTCTAAGCTCTTCAAACCCTATGTCGCGCTTGATAATAATCTCCCGGATATTGGTTCCCATCTTTGTGTTTTATTGCCTTTCTGCAGGCAACTCTCTTATTTTTCTCTTACTTTTTTATCAGAAAGTCTTAACCACAATTCCCCTGAATTCCCTGCCTAGCATCTCGCTAGCCTTCTTCACAAGGTCGCCCCTGCTAAGGTACAGGGTGGGAAGCTTCCTGCTCTGCCCCTGCACAAAAGCGCTCGCAAGATCGCCCTCATTGCTCTTCTTCTTGTTCTTGGCCTTGCAGTAGTATGTGAGCCTTCCGACAGCGCTGGGCACGCTCACAACTAGGTCAAGCTCGGAATTCTTCTTGACTATCGCAGACTCGAGCACCATTATGCTGTTTGAGGTAAAATATGCCTTGACTTCCTCAAAGAACTTGTCTTTTGTCTCAGGCTCACCAAATCCAGGCTCGCTCTTATTGCTCTTCTCATCAGCAGCCATGCCAGAGGGCTTTTCAGCAGGCTCTGCAGCCAGCACCTCCTGCCTGAGCTTCTCAGCCCTCTTCCTCTTCGGCTTTTCTTCTGTTTTCTTTTGGATTGGGACAGGCTTTGGCTCTTCAGGCGGTGCTGATGGTGCTTTTTCCTTTTCTTGTTCTGTATCCTGTTTAGCAGCAAGGGGTTCTGTCTTTGGCTCAGGGGCCTTCTGTGGCGGGGGCTGGGCTGCAGGAGCAGGCTTTTCTTCAGGAACCGGATTAAAGATATTTTTTATCAGCACCTCTGCCTCTGCATCGCTGACAAGGTACCACTTCCAGAACACCTCCACATTGCCCTCATGCTTTACATTGAGTGGCAGGGCAAAATCCCTGATAGCCCTGATGCTAACCCTCTGGACAGGCTCAAGTTCAGCATCCCTGAGTAATTTCCTCTCTTTGAGAAGTGAGTAAGTCTTTCTTTCAGGCGGGTTTAGCCTGTCTGCAAAATTCTGGAGCATGGACTCCTGGCCAGGCAGGAAGTAGAGCGGAGAGCCGCCTATCTTGAGGTGCGACATCCTGACCTCTGCCCTTGAGACCATTGTGGCAAGATAGGCGGATGCGATGATTATGTCTGTCTCGACCCTCTTTGCAGCCTCGACAGGAAGAATAGGCCCCCTTTCCTTGATAAGGGCCATTATCTGCTCATTCTTCTCGTATCCCATGACACTTTCCAAAAGAGGGGGCTGTTTAAAAATTTTCTCATTCAGCCATCCTGAGGCTTGGGATAAGCCGCCATATGAGCGCGGCGCATACAAGGGTGGCTGCTCCGCAGATGATAATTGCGGAAGGCTCACCTATCATGCCTGCTGCAGAGCCTATCCAGAGCGAGCCGAGCGGCATTGTCCCCATAAATACAAACGAGTATATCCCCATCACCCTTCCCCTGTAGCTCTCCTCTGAGTTCAGCTGCACCAGCACTGCAGACAGGTTTGTGATGAGTACATTTGCCATTCCCACCAAAAGTAGTATTGTAAAAGATGCCGGAAAAGTCCTTGCCAGTGCAAATACAAATGTGAGCAGGGGAACTGCAAATGAGCCAAGCGTGATAAGTCTTCCTTTTGTCTTGATATTGCCCAGCGAGGCCAGCCACATGACCACCAGAAGAGCGCCAAGGCCTCTTGCTGCCTGAAGCATCCCGTTTGTCTTTGAGTCCCCTCCAAGCACAGCCACTGACCATGCAGGAATAAGTGTCATGAACGAGAGGCCAAAAAGCCCGGCTGTTGCCATAATGCATATCACGCCCAGCAGAACAGGGCTATTTCTGACATACTTGACCCCTGCCCTCATCTCTGACATCACAGAGCCGGAATGCTCTCTCTTCACAAACGGCGAGAGCCTCATCATCATTAGCCCTATGATTATCGCAAGAAAAGAGAGCCCGTTAAGCACAAAGCACCATCCTGCGCCAACCATTGCATAGATAAGGCCTCCCAGCGCAGGGCCGACAATAGTGGAAGTATTAAACATTATCCCGTTGAGCGAGACCGCATTCTGAAGATCTTCCCTTGGCACTATGTCCGGGACAAAGGCATGCCTTGCAGGCGCGTCAAATGCATTTGCCGCACCCAGAAGGAATGAAAGCACAAGTATATGCCAGGGCCTTACAGTTCCTGTGAAAGTCAGGGCAGCCAGCGCAAAGGCAAGAATCATCATCGAGATCTGGGTTATAAGCAGAATTCTCTTGCGGGAAACCCTGTCAAGGATGACCCCGCTGTAAAGCGTGAACAGCCAGACAGGCATGCCGAACATGAATGAGGCGAGCCCCAGATATGCAGACGAGCCAGTAAGCTCGTATATCAAAAATCCCTGGGCAGTCATCTGCATCCAGGTTCCAAATAGCGAGACCATCTGGCCCCAGAACCAAAGCCTGTAGTTCCTGTGCTTTAGAGATGTGAAAGCAGTCCTTAGCCTGGCTTCTGCTACTTTCTTCTGTTCGCCTGCCTTCTCAGCAGCAATTCTCAATGCACTGTTTGGAGTCATCCCTTGAGCGGTTGAAAGCAGGCACTATTAAAATCTATCCCCTCTTAATGTATCCTCCTTTTCTCTTCTGCGCTCTTCCGGCCAACTTTGGCACCCTCAATATAGGCACCCTAAATATAATCAAAAACATTATATATACCTATTTTTAAAGATGGTTGTAGTATGAAGAGGTTCAAAAGAGGGATAAGAGGCATATTTGGGAACAGGAAGGCCCAGACCGAGCACGAGTCGATGTGGACCCTCTCAGAGCTTGTGTTTTTCTCAATATTTGTAGTGACCCTGCTAGTATTCGCAAGCACTGTCTGGAAGAACACCACATACCAGCAGAACTTTCTTGCAAGAGATATGGCAATGACTCTTGACACTCTTTATATTTCTCCCCAAAGAATAACCATAACTTATCCCCACAATGTCTCGCAGTACAATTTCATCTATGTTGGAGAGCTCGCAAGAGTTGGCGAAGCAGACAGCTTTGACAAGCGTACAGACAGGATGTACTGGTTCGCTGACGAGCAGAACAGGAGGCTTGACTACATGAATGACAGAATAGTACAGCCTGAGACAATCCTATACTCTATAGCGCCCCACAAGCCGCTTATCATAACCGCCGACAACTACAACCCCACCATAGGGCCATAACCCTTAATGAGAAAATCAAAGGTGTGACATGAATTCAAAAAAAGCCCAGACATCAATGACCGTAAATGAGGGCCTATTAATAGTCAGGTTGCTCTTCATGGTGTTTGTGGCAGTGAGTGTGGTGTTCCTTGTCTACAAGTTTGTGGCGCTCAGCGTGGATGTAAAAGATGCAGAGGGAAACATCCTGATAAACCGCATAATATCCTCGCCGGCATGCCTTGCCTATTCTGACCCTGAGCTCATGAGAAGCTACCCGGGGATAATAGACATGGCAAACTTCAACCCTGACAGGCTCAACAGCTGCGTGTATTTCGGCGAGAGCAACGACGTGGCAGCAGCAAACCTGACCTTGATAACACTCGGCACGGGAAAGCGGGACAACGCATATTACAACGAGGTAGGCTACATGCTGCTCTACCCCAAGGCAGGAATAGATGGTCCTGGCGGCTCAACACTCTTTGAGGAGACAAGATACGTGCTTGTGATGGACTCGGGCATTAAAAGGGCGCTGCTAAAAGTGCAGGTGGTCCTGCCCAACTGATAACATGGGAAAAAAAGGCATATTCAAAAACAGAAAGGCAGAGGTGCCTGATTTCATATCAGACATATTCTCATTCTTTCTCTATCTCATGTTCTTCATGATGTTCTTCATACTCTTCTCGCTCAGCTTTGGGGGCTGCGACAAGCTGGAGCCAAAAAGCCTTGCCATAATAAGCGAGGCGAGTGGCTCTGCCTCTGACAGCCAGCTTCTCCTGAACTACCTAAGGACAGACGTAGATGTTGGAGGAAGACAGATGACCTATTCAGAGCTCTTGGGCGAATCATGCGTGAATGGAAATTTTGAGCAGGCAATAATAGAGACAAGATCCCTTATTGAAGGAGGCATTACCCAGGCATCAATATTCCAGCTCTCGCTTAAATGCGACCCTGCAAATAAAGCCGAGATATTGATATACAAGTTTGAGCCAGAGCCCTTATGTCCATATGATCTGGTCTGCACATCTTCAGATGAAGACCCTTCAATATCTATTGCTCTCCCCTACAGCGCAGGCCAGCCGGGCTACGCAGAGCTAAGGATAGAGGGCTGCGCATTCTATGGGGCTTCTAGTTCCTCCAACAATCCGTCAATTCCATCTCTAATCGATTTTGACTATGATGCTCTCAAGGATGCGGGGTGCATGAGATGAGGCTTGGCAAAAGCAGAAAGGCTTCAGCGGTCTATCCTGTGCTGATAGCTCTTGCAGGCCTTCTTGCGATACTTGCCTGCTGGTACATCCTGCTGGACAAATCCTCAAGCTTCGAGTCATCTGTGGGCGAGAGCCAGTTCGCGATGATTAAGCAGTACCAGGAAGGAGAGGACTATCTTTTCTTCATGGACCAGGCTGCAGAATACTCTGCTTACGAGTCTGTCAGGAGGCTTGCGGGAAACGGAGGCTACCAGGGAGGCTCTGACTGCGGGGAGATTGGAGGCTACACGCTCTGGACTTACGGCGGGATGGAGTGCTATCCCTCTGAGCCGGACATTCTTCTGGCATTCGAATCAGAATTTAACATACTGATAAATGAATACTCTACCCTGTCTTACCTCTCGTGGGAGGACAGGAACATCTACACATTAGAATACTCTGGGACAAGCCCGCTTTCATTTATAGCAAAGCCCTGGAAATACACTGACTTTGTCACAAAAGTAGTAGACAAGGATGCAGAGCTGCCCCCCGGAGCCACATCAACAAAGCTTGATGGCGGGAAGATACTGATAAATTATGCAGAGCTGGGCCAGGACATAGACTATGGATGGTATTATTGGGAATGGGTGAACTGAAAAGATGAGGGAAAGGCACTTGGTTGTAGGGATGGCGGCTGTGCTTCTTGCAGCCCTGTCCATAATTGCTCTGTCTGATTTCTGGGGCGAGAACCTCATAACAGGCATGCTCACAGACCCGTTCGGAAGCGAGATGGAGGGCACATCCATGCTATATTCAGTGGTCCACCTCAAAAAGGTCCAGATGGCTTACGGGCTTGAGGAATATGAGGAGATGACCTACTACGCAAGAATGCTTGTCGATACCTGCAGAGGCCTTCCAGAGCAGGAACTAACTCTCTGCATCTATGACAACCTCCAGCCCAACTGGAACCTGGCCGGAAATGATGGCCCGTACTACATGTTTGATGTGGCAAGCAGTTACTACACCTGGGAATATGATCCTGTATACCAGAAGATAATGGAGAGGGGCATCCTCTACAGGTTTGCCCTGGACTTCTCGTAATCTTTAGGATTATCCCTCTGTCAGATGCGCTCAGGACAAGGGGTTATGAAAATTCTTTGGGTCATCATAGAATATTTTTTGGAAAAAGAGGCCCTACCATATACAGATTGTTTGTATGCAGCCGTCTGGATCCATAAAACTGACATATTCTCCCCCTATGC
>CAYLII010000001.1:40487-55176 GCA_964383645.1 uncultured Methanosarcinales archaeon | reverse complement strand
CAATCAACAATGACAATTGCGCTCAGTCAACCACAGCTTGTGATGGTACCTTGACAGGTACCCGAGATTCACTAGGAAATTGCGATTCAACCTGTGGCTGCACCTATGACGCATTCACAGATTACAAGTGCGTAAAGGGCTCCTGCGGCGCAGTCTGCGCAGTAGACTCAGACTGCAACGATGGCAATATCTACACAGCAGATAAGTGCCTTGACAGCTGCAGCTGTACACACACCCAGCTGCCGTACTGCGGGGACAGCATAATCAACAACGGCGAGCAGTGCGAGTGGCCAAGCACAATCAACAATGACAATTGCGCTCAGTCAACCACAGCGTGCAGCGGTACAAAGACAGGCACCAGGGATTCACTTGGCAATTGCGATTCAAGCTGCGGCTGCATAGAAGATCCATTTACCAATTATAAGTGTGTTAAGAATTCATGCGGCGCAGTCTGCTCAGATGGAGAGCAGCAGTCAGAATCCTGCGGCTCAGATGTTGGGGAATGCAGTTCAGGCACAAGAACCAGGACCTGCTCAGGCCTAACATGCTCATTCAGTGAATGGGGGGTATGCACAGGAGCAATAGGGGTGTCTGAAGAGATATGCGACGGCAAAGACAATGACTGTGACGGCCAGATTGATGAAGATCTTGTCCAGCAGTGCGGAAGCGGAGCATGCGGCGGAACAAAGACCTGCACTAATGGTGTCTGGGGTGACTGCACCTCAGAAGGCAAAGATGCAGGAATCTGCTCAGTATGCGCACCTGACGGCTCAATAATATATGATGCCTCCCAGGATTCAGACTGCGACAATGGATTGTTCTGCGACGGAGAAGAGAGATGCAGCGCAATAGGAATATGCGCGGCCGGAACAGAAATATCATGCGGAGACAGCCTATTCTGCACCGTCAATGAGAGATGCGACGAGAAGACAGACAGCTGCATCTCAGACCCAAGAGACTGCTCAGGCAATAACATGTGGGACATAAACACCTGCGATTACAATCCTGACAACAACCCCTTCACATGGGACCATGCAGAAGGCAACTTCATCAGTTCCTGCGATGAGTCAAATGATATCTGCACGCAGGGCCAGTATGGAGAGCTCAGCCATGAATGCTCAACAAATCTTTGCGGGGCCGAGTGCGAGGCCGACAGCGACTGCATAGCAGGCCATGCCTGCTCAGGCTGCGTATGCACATGCTCACCATCCAAAGAGATATGCGACGGCAAGGACAACGACTGCGACAGCATGATTGATGAGGACAATGCATGTGGGCCCCACATAATAACAACACCTCCCAAGAGAATGTGCGTAAGCCAGGATGGGGAGAATACAGACACATATACATATGATGTTAACGCAATAGACCCTGACGACAAGTTCCTGGCATATCTCCTAGCCCAGTCTCCAGATGACATGGAAATAGATGCCTCAACAGGCATCATAACATGGCACTTTGGAAAGGGAGACATAGGAGACACGAAAGTGGTGGTAAAGGCAGAGGACAGGGAATTTACCCTTGTCCCTTCAGCATCATGCCCTGACACAATAGAGCCTGTATGCGCAGAGAATGGAAACACCTTCAAGAACCTCTGTGAGCTTGCAGCTGCCGGCCAGGGGCTCTGGCACTACGGATACTGCTACGACATGCAGGCATACACACTAGATATCTGCAAACCTGATGACGAGATATACCCCAGACAGAAATTTGCAGTCGAGAACCTAAACATCCTCAATGCAGAACCTATCTGCGCAGGAAACGAACTTGATGTGCTTTTCACCATGTATAATGACGGCACATTCGACAATAAGGATATAGTTGTCTCGTTCGTGCTTCCTGATCTTGCAGAGAAGCGCACAATAGGTCCATTCAGCCTGGATAATGGAGAGGAGACCACAAAGAGAGTCAGCCTTTACATACCAGAGGATGCGCCCACAGGCATGTATGAGCTTAGGGTCTATCTCTACGCCCAGAACGGGGATTTCCACAGGATAAAACACAGGGATTTCATAGTGATCCAGTGCAGTGAATACTCCTGCGCCAATGACTTCCCTGTGTGCTATTCATGAATGGCATACCTGCTGAAAACTAGCTATAGCGCTTAAAGTTCAGAAAAATATTTATTTTGTTTTTGCATCTCTTATTTCAATCAGTCCAACCAAAGGTTAATGACAAAATGGCAATCGAAGACGGACTTCCAAATCTACCAGTTGTAAACTCTGACACAACCGATACTATACTCGAGGCCCTCTTATACTCTCCCTCAACCGAACATGAATTCATCCAGGAGATCTCTGACCAGATAATGGATGAAAATCCATACCTCTACAACATTCTAACCAAATATATGGCTCTTTATTATGCTTCTGCAAAAGAGCATGGCGCAGATGACGAGACCATATTTACGCTTATAGAAGGCATGATGAAATCATATGTTATTGTCTATAGCGCGCTTGACAATCAGCTTGAGGCAATAAAATCTAACAGCAAAATAGCAATTGACTATAGTGTTCCAAATCTGCCCATTGTAAACTCTGACACAGTCGATACTATATTCGAGGATATTTTATCCTCTCACTTAACCGTAGATGAATTCATCCAGGAGACCTCTGACCAGATAAAGGATGAAAATCCGCTCCTCTACAGCCTGCTCTCAAAATATATGATAGACTATCATAATCATGCGAAAGAGCATGGTGCAGATGATGTGGCCATATCTATGCTTAAGGAAGGCATGATGAAATCATACTCTATTGTATATAGCGCTCTTGAGAACCAGCTTGAGGCAGATTTTCTTAATGAGCGCTACACACTTGGAACGCTTGGCAAGGATTTTGACTAAGCCGCAAAATCTATATGCAAACCAGATTTACCCTTCGCAGATGAAACCCTACCATATTGACGTAGAGGAGATCCCAGATGACCTCTCCTCCCTGCTGAAAGATTTCTACAGCAGATACCCCCATTTTCCTGACGGTAGGATAGATTATACCAATGCCTCTTCTGCTGCAGTCCTTGATTGCTTCGTCAGATACATGGGAAAAATCCTCCTTCTAGAAAGAAGCGACAAGGTGGGGCTAAACAAGAACAGGTGGAGCATGATCATGGGCTACCTTGACGAGCCAGACAAGAGTCTGCTTGAAAAAGCCCTGATAGAAATCGAGGAAGAAACAGGCATATCTCAAAACCACATAGTCAGCCACTGCCTGGGAAAGCCATTTAAGAGGGTCAAGGGGGTAGGGGGTAAGACCTGGTATGTCTATACTATCCTGGTTGATCTGGATTCACAGCAGCCGATAAAGCTGGACTGGGAGCATACATCATATTCTTAGATATCCTTAGAAGAGCTTCCCGCATACGATACGCAAGGGAGAATAGACTTCATCTTTAGTCGTATTCCCTTGGAGTAATAATTGGGAAAACTGATAAAAAAGAAAGAACATATAATAATAAAATATAATAAAATCAGCAAGCTTACCTGCTCGCGTCGCACTGCCTTTCCAAGTCTCGCTTCTTGGCAATCGCGTTGGAGTTGCCTGAAGACTTATATGCCTCTATAAGCTCGGATGCGAGCGCATCGGCAGAAACAATCCTCTTGTCAAAGCTTGCCTGATATGCACCTTGGGTAATGTTCCTGAGCGCGATATCAATCCTCCTCTGGGGTGCGCACTCAGTTGCCTTAGGGTACTTGGCTCCGCCATACTCTATAGAGACAATCTCTTCCCTGGGTGAGCCATTCTCCACAGCCTTTACAAGCACCTTCACTGGGTTTTCTTTTGTCTTAGCTTCCACAATCCTGAAAGCGTCATATGCCAGCTGGTAGGCGCTGTTGCCCTTTCCAGTGCAGTAATAAGAGCTCTTGAAATGCTTGCCGCTCTTGTGGCCAGGCACCATCAGCTTGTTGATTAGCCTTTCAACAAGGGATATCTTAGACTTGTGAAACCTAGTCTTTGCATATCTTGCGCCAGTCTTTGGCACAATAACAGGACTCACCGATATGTAATCCTTAAGACCTGCATCCTTTACCTCAATACCATCTGTTGACCATTTGTTGAATACTTTTATATCTGCCATATTTTATAAACCTCTAAAGCTTAAGCAATATATCAAAAACCTTTTCTGATATATACTCAGTCATACATGAAAATCTGACATCGTTTTTAAAGCTTTTTATTTTTGGAAGGACTATTAAGGGCTATTATAAGCGGCATCATAGGTCAATTTCCAAGACCTGTCTGCAGGTCAATTAGCATATATTATCAGTATATAAATTCAATATACTCTAAATCCAAAACGTTTATATATGCGAGTATTTGATGTTAAAAGGGTAGTTATAAATCTGTTTATAAGGGGTAACCAAAAAGAGGTTGAGAGGGTTGGAAAACACTAAAGAGAGTCCGGAGCCGTCAAAAGATGCCATTCCCAGTTCCCAAGGGGAAAAGGCTTTTTCTGATTCGCCTTCATTCATGACAGTGCCTGATGAGACAATCAAGACAGACATAGACGATCTCATAAAACTGATATCTGAAAAAAGGGAGATATCAATGGCGGACGCCGCAAAATTCCTTGGCGTAACCCCCCAGACCGTTGAATCCTGGTCAATATTTCTTGAGGAAGACGGCGTAATAGACGTAAAATACAAACTCACCACACCCTACCTTGTGGCAAAGGGCCATGAAGAGACCCAGCTTGCAATCCAGGAGAAAGCAGAGAAATCCCAGAAAAACACAATAAACCAGGTGCTGGTAAAAGAAAAGCTCTACACCCCTTTCACAAAAAAGACCAGCGTTGAAAATCTCACCGTTCCAGTCCTCTTCAAGGAAGCTGCAAAAGAGATAGATTCCCTCCTAAACAAGGCCTATGAGCTCATCAAAGAGGGCAAATTTGAGGAAGCCAACAAGGTGTATGAGCTCATCAAGAGAGAAAACGAGACTCTACCTACAGGCCTCAGCGAATTCAAGAAAGATATATCGATAAACCTAACCAAACTCAACAAGGAGCTCATAGTAAACATAGAGAAATACAACCTCAGAGCCTCTGCAGAGCTCTCCAAATACATAAGCGGAAAACTCACCAAACTCTCGCGCTATGTCCAGACAGGCGAGATAAAAGAGGCGGAAGACACATACATAGACATTCAAGCCGCCTTCTCTGCATTTCCCCCTGGTTTTGAGACAAGGAAAGCCGAGCTACAGGCAAGGGTAATAGATGTCTACAAGAGGCTTCTTACAAAAAAAAGAGTGCTCATCAGCAAATACAACGCAAACAAGTCAGCCCAGATAAAGAACGTAATCGAGGAAATAAAGACTGCGCTCAGGTCAGACAAGGCAGAGATAGCATCCCAGAAATACGATGAGGCAAGGCAGCTCTACAGCGAGCTTCCCGAAGGCTTCACAGAAGAAAACGAAGCCCTCACCAGAGAGCTCTTCTCGCTAGTCCCAGAAATCATTACAAGCCGGAAGAAATATTCCACAGAGGAATATACAAGCCTGAGCACAAAGCTTCGCGGCCTCATGTCCTCCACCCGGGAAAGCATGATACAGAACAGAATAGAGGCTGCGGAAAGATATTATGCAGAACTAAAAGAGACCTATGCAAGACTTCCAAAAGACTTCTTCAACAAAAGGGCAGACCTTGAGGAAGAGATACTCGACTTAGAACATCAGCTGCTTCTGCGCTCAAAAAGCACTGCGGCAGTAAAGCTAAAGGAGGCCACATCAGCCCTCAACAGCCTGATAAAGACCGCAAAAGACTACATCAAGCGCAACAACGCAGAGCTTGCAGAAGGAATATATTACGAGATGCTAGGTATCTATAGGCAGATTCCTGAAGGGTTCATGGAGCAAAAAACAGTATTGGGTGTGGAAGTCCTGACAATATTCAGGGAGATAATGCTCAAATACGATGAAGAGATGCTCAAGGGGCTTGATGAGAAGACCACAGCAGTCTACCAGAAAATAATCCAGCTTCTCACAACCCTCAGAGGGGACATAGAGGCAGAGAGGCTTGATGTAGTCGAAAACAAATTTGCCGAGATAAGCGAGCTCTTCGGCCACCTGCCCTTCAAGTTCGTCCAGGAAGACACAAAACTCTGGAGGGAAGTCCAGCTTCTCTCCACAGAAATTGAACTTCTGCAGAAAGCGAGAAAAATAACATCTTACAAAGATAACCTCCCCATGCTCAAATCAATCCTAGAAGAGATGAGGGTTGGCTATCTGCAGATATACAACCAGTTCCAGGATTTCCCTGATTACTCAAAGCTTCTCACCTTTGTAAAGGACAACTACCTCTTTTACTACAATCTTCTCTACTCGGCAAAGCTAACAGACATACCCGTCGACAGCAGAATTCCTCCTTCGCAGCTTCCGCCAGCAGTGCGCATCGGCAAATCACTTGCCACAGACAGGATATCAAGGCCGGAGCCCAAGGAAGAGGGGCCATTCCTGCCCCCGGAGGAACTATCCGTGCCAATGCCTGGAGCCAGAGGACCGGAGGCTATGCAGATTGGCACAATAAGGGTCGCTCCAAGAATAGAGATGCCTTCCATGCTCCATCCAGAAGCAGGCCCTGAGGCCCTTGACACCCTCCTTCCAGACACGCCGGAAGAGCAGGCAGAAGCCTCAAGAACAGAAGGCCAGGCTTTGCCAAACCCTCCTGTGGAAGAGGAAAGTGTAGAAGGCGAGCCAAAGCCCAGAACAAATGAGGCAGCGCCTGAAAATACTTCCGGAAAGCAGGGGGAGAAGTTCAGTGTGAAACAGGGAGATAAGTCTGGAGACAGACAGGAATATAGGTCTGAAGACAAGCAATCTGGAAAAGAGATGCCTAAAGATATACCCAAGGTGATATTCCCTGAAAAACATCCTAGACGAAAGAGTGTAAGGCAGAGTAGGTTCATCTCAGATTACATGCCAGATAAAGAGCAGGGGCAGACAGAGGAAATAAAATATGCCCACACCCTGCCTGAGGCGCCATCAAGAGAGCCAGAGCATCCTGAAGAACACCACCTCAAGATCTATATGCCTCCAAAAAAGACTTTGCCTTCATCCAGGCAGGCCCCCCCTCCAATCAAGGAGCCATCTCCTAAGCCAGCTGAGCCCATGCCAGAGGAGATAACCCCAGACAAACTCAGGGAAAACCTCATCCTCAATCTGCTTGACGCCGGTGACGGCCGCATGAAACTCAGAAGATTTGACGATGCTGAAAAAACCTACCAGCAGGTGCTTGCTTTTGATGGATTTAACAAGAAAGCGCGAGAAAGGCTAGAAGAGCTTGAGCAGCTCAGGAAAGACACCTCACCTGAAACCCTCAAAATTAATGAGTTCCCTGCGCCACCCTCAATAAACTTAGCAGGGGTTGCCCAGGCAGGCCAGGCGCCTGACGAAGAAGAGATAGAATTTCTTACCTCAAAACTGGATACATTCGACAGGCTCATAAAAGCTGAGCTCGCGGGAGCTCCTGCGAAAAAAGCGAGAAGTCAAGAGAGCAGGAAAGCCCCAAAAAGAAAAAAGAGAAGATGACAGCGCAGAAATTCAAAAAGCTGGACAGCTACAAGATAGAGCTTGACGAGCTGATAGTAAATGTAGACATAGTGCACAATGAGAAAGACTTTGTGCCTGCTTACACACTAAGCATTCTCAACATCAGCCCAATGACCCAGATGATACTCTCCAACATCAGGGATGAGTTTGTTGCAAGAGCCAATGCTGTAGTTGTCGCCAAGCCAACCGAAAGAGAGCAGGTGGAGACAATCCAGGATAGGTTCAGGAGAGAGATAAACGCACTAATAACCAAATACTTTCCAAAGATTGACGAAATCAACAGGGAAGTGCTCATCTCATACGTAATGAGGGAAAACCTGGGGTTGGGCAACATAGAATTCCTGCTCAAGGACAAGCAGCTTGAGGAAATAGTAATAAATAATTCCCATGACCCTGTTTGGGTATACCATAAGAAATTCGGCTGGCTTAAAACAAACATCTTAGTGCCATCTGAAGACAAGATAAGGCACTATGCAACATCTATCGCAAGAGATGTAGAAAAAGAGATAACTGTCCTAAAGCCGCTCCTTGACGCTCACCTCATGACAGGAGAGAGGGTAAATGCCACGCTCCGTCCGATATCAACACAGGGCAACACAATAACCATCAGGAAATTTGCAGAAAAGCCATGGACAATAGTAGATTTCATAAACACCAACACTATGTCATATGACGCAGCCGCAGTGATATGGCTGGCGGTACAGAACGAGCTCTCCATGATAATTGCGGGCGGAACAGGAACAGGAAAAACCTCAACCCTTAACGTGGTCTGCAACTTTTTCCCGCCAAACCAGAGAATAATCAGCATAGAGGACACAAGAGAGATAACACTGCCAAATGACCTCCACTGGGTGCCTCTCGAGACAAGACTTCCCAACCCGGAAGGTAAGGGGGAGATTACTATGCTTGATCTGGTGATAAACTCGCTCAGGATGAGGCCAGACAGGATAGTTGTCGGAGAAATCAGGAGAAAGCAGGAGGCAGAGGTGCTCTTTGAGGCCATGCACACAGGCCACTCTGTCTATGCCACAATCCATGCGAATGACGCCAAAGAGACTGTTGCGAGACTCACCAATCCACCTATAGATATCCCCAAGATGCTTCTGCCAGCAGTTTCACTAGTACTTGTCCAATCCAGAAACAGGAGGCTTGGCACAAGAAGGACACTCCAGATAGCTGAGATAACCGAGAATGGGGACGCCAAGGTGCTATACCAGCATGACCCCAAGGCAGACCAGTTCAAGCAGGTTGCAGAATGGGGGCGGTTGATGGACACAATTAATCTTTTCACTGGCCTCACCGCGCAGGAGGTGGGGCAGGACCTTGAAGAGAAAAAATCACTCCTGAGGTATCTCGTGAAACAGAACATAACAGACATACAGCAGCTTGGCATGTTCTTCGCGCGCTACTATCTGCGCCAGAAATGAATAAAATGGCAAAACCCTCATTTAATCCATTACAGGCTCTATTTACGCCCACTCCTGAGCTCAAGCGCAAGCTCAAGATGGCCCATATGAGCATAGAGCCTAAAAGGTTCATAAAGCGAACCCTCACAGGAAGCGCATACCTGTCAATAGGAGCCATGACAATCATGTTCTTTCTAATGGCAAAGCAAACAGGAAAAATTCCATACTTGCCATTCCTACTCTTTCCAGCAGTCTTCTTTTTCTTTTACCTATTCCTTATGAGGACACCGGAAGTGTACATGAGAAGAAGGGCAAGAGACATAAACAAGAACATAATATTTGCCACAAGATACATAATCCTGAAAATGGACTCCGGGCAGCCACTCCTAAACTCGATGATAAGCGCATCCCACAGCTACGGCATAGGAGGGAAATTCTTCCAGGAGATAGTCGACGAGATACAGCTGGGAAAACCCATTGAGCAGGCGCTCGAGGAGGCCAGCAGGTACAGCTCATCACACCTATTCCAGCTGGTAATAAGACAGATACTAAACGCGCTGAGGTCAGGCGTGGATGTCACAGAATCCCTAAAGAAAATCCTTGATGAGATATCCCGGCAGCAGCAGATAGAGATAAAAGAATACTCCAAAAAGCTCAACTCGCTAGTTTTATTCTACCTCATAATGGCATGCGTCTTTCCTTCGCTTGGAATCTCCATGTTCCTCTTGATTGGAAGCATGCTGAACCTGGATATAGACTTCAAAATATACCTGCTCATAATATTGCTCCTGATAACCATAAACCTTGTCTTTATGGGGATGGTCAAATCAATAAAGCCTACGGTGGACCTATGAACAGATTTCAGCTTGTTACACTAGATGAATTCGGAAAAGCTTTCGTGCCTGAAAAAATCAGGCCAAAGCTCAGAAAATACTTAATGAAAGCAGGGATATATGAGATACCATACACCCTATTTGGCCTTCTATTCATGGTTGCAATCCTGATAACTGCAGTAATCTACCTAGTATTCCTAAACCCCCTTTTTGAGGGGAGGGGTATAATCCCTGTATTTTTCTTTACATTCCTCAGCTGGGCAGGCATACTTCTTGTCATAGCCGCACTTTTCATGATTATAATATACACGATAATTGACATGAAGATAGTAGACAGGACCCACAAAATAGAAGAGGTTCTTGACGACTTCCTGATGATGGTCTCTGAGAACCTTAAGGGAGGCTACAGCCTTGACAGGGCACTATGGTCCTCTATCAAGCCGGAATTCGGAGTGCTGGCAAAAGAAATAGAAGTCGCATCAAAAAAAGTGGCCACCGGTGAAGACGTCGAGGATGCGCTTGGGGAGTTTATAGACAAATACGAATCGCCCATGACCAGACGGGCGTTTGAGCTCATAATAGAGGACACCAGGACAGGTGGCCACATAGCCGCCACAATAGACAAAATAATAGATGAGATAAAAGAGACAAAACTCCTTAAATCAGAGATAGTCGCCACAAACACACAGTACGTCATATTCATCTCTGCGATAGTAGCATTCATCTCACCCATGCTCTTCGCCCTCTCATACCAGCTTCTTACCATCCTCACCAAATTTTCCGAGAAGCTGGCCCCTGCAATGAAAGCCACAACATTCTCAACACCATTCACCATGTCTGAGATCTCAATAAGCCTTGGCGATTTCCAGCTCTTTTCCCGCATAGCTATTGCTACAGTGGCGATATTTTCCTCAATGATAGTGGCTGAAATCAACAGGGGAAACCTGAAAGCCGGAATAAAATACGTGCCGATAGCAGTCGCAGTCTCAATGCTCATGTATGAGCTGTTCACAAGAATATTCTCCGTCCTGTTCTCCAGCCTGACATTTGCGTGATGCATGACTCACAATGGACAAGACAATATATGAGGCAGGAGAATGCAATATAGATCTCTATACTTTCTTTTATTATCTGGCTGATTAAAATCATATTAAAAACAAAAATAGAATCCTCTGATAAATCTTGGGAATCAGTACTTCTTCCTGACGCTCTCGAAAATCCGATACTCGCTAGACCTATAGAATTCCTGCCTTCTTGCAGGTTCCATCCTGTTAAGGAGTGTGTTTACAAGCCCGAGCAGATACTTTATGTCTTTCTCCGCGCTTGGGGAATAGGGGAAATTCTGCGCGACTTCTCTTGCCTCAGGCTGCCTTGAAACAGGGCCTGCCTGCCTCAGGCTCGATATGGGAACGCCATTACTTATAGGGCCTATAGGCCTTTGGACAGAAGGCTGATGCCTGGGATAGAATGGCGCAGACTGGGCCTGCTGCGCAGGCCTCTGCGGCATCTCCTGACGCCTAGGCTCGATATCATCCAGCCTAAAATGCCTCTCCATGGCATCTTCATCATCTAGCTCTTTTCCAAGAGCTTTCCTCGCCTCTTTCTCCTGCTTTGAGGCGTCGCCTGCAAAAAACATCAGCTTCTGAAGAAGGGACTTTTTTTTCTCCTTCTCTTCCTTGGGCTCGACAACCTCCTTAAGCTCTTTCTCCTCAAGAGCCACAGCCCGGTCTATCCTTTTAATCTCTGCCTTTGGTTTCCTGGCAAAAAGCGAGCCTCTTGGAACAGTCCTTCTCCTGCCAAGACTGTCCATATACCCATCCATGAACTTATTGAAATCCCTCTGCGAATCAAATGACATTTTTAGCCTCACACCCCTCAAATCATTAAACATGAGGTGGAATTAATATATAAACCTATCTAAAACTAGCCATAACTAGTAATAATTAGCCCAATATACACCTAAGCACTAGCAAGATAACAATGGCGTAAGGCATAATCAAAAACTTTTTATATGCCCTGCCCCTGCGTTAATACCATGGGAATAAGAAAACCAATTGTTGCAGGCAAGTTCTACGAGGCCACTCCTGGCAGGCTTGAAAAACAGCTCCACGACAGCTTCCTCCACGACAAAGGCCCTGGTGACCTGCCCTCCAGAAGAGAAAAATCCCCATTAAAGGCGATAATCTCGCCTCATGCAGGATACACATATTCAGGGCCATGCGCTGCATGGGGATACAAAGAGATTGCAGAGGCGAAACTACCTGACACATTTATCATATTGGGGGTAGACCATTCAGGCTATGGCAGGACAGCCCTTTCCACAGACAGCTGGGAGACACCTCTTGGGCTGATGAGGGTAGACAACCAGCTGGCGAGCCACATCATGCAGAAAGCAGGAATTCCTGATGACCAGGGCGCGCATCAGATGGAGCACTCCATCGAGGTCCAGCTCCCATTTCTCCAGTTCGCCAACAAGGCAGAGATGGAGCAGATAAGATTCATCCCTATAACCGTGAGCCATGACAAGGACCTAAAGCAGTTCGCAATAGACATAATGGAGGCTGTGATGGATCTCAACAGGACAGTGACATTCATCGCGAGCTCTGACTTCACCCACTACGGCAGGAACTATAGATTCCTCCCCTTTACCTCTGAAGTGCCCACAAGGCTGAACGAGCTTGACGGAGGCGCCATAAAGCTCATAAAAGAACTCAAGGCAGACGAGTTTGCCAAGTACGTAGATGAGACAATGGCCACAATCTGCGGCACCCAGACAATCTACCTCCTGCTTTCCATGCTCAAAAAGACAAAGGGCGAGCTCCTCCAGTACTACCAGTCAGGCGACCTCTCAGGCGACTACAAAAACACAGTGGGCTATGCGAGCATAGTATTCAGATAGGTTTTTAAAATATATAATATTCCCTTTCTATGGGGCAGGTATATTACATAATCTGTTTGCGTAATATATGAATTTTTATTCCTGCTGCAAACCTAAAAAAAGAGTTGACATCTCATAAGGACTTAGGTATAAGTCCAATTTCGGATAAAAATTAGATATATCTCTTAATTATGGATATATCTCTTGTTCAGTACAGAGGAATATACTTTTACTTTCCCTAAGCCTGCAGGGCTTCTGGAGAAAGATTTATGGGCAGGTAAGGAAATGAGAAAAAAAACAGTAGTCGCTGCAGCATTGGGTGAATGCGTTCACGTGGCAGGCATCTCAAATTTCCTGCGCCTGGCAGAGGATGCAGGCTGGAGGACAGTGTTTCTGGGGCCGGCAGTCTCTATTGATGAGGTAATTGCCGCAGCCCAGCGCGAAAATGCAGACATGGTTGGAATCTCTTACCGCCTGACCCCTGAGACAGGCGAGAACCTGATAGGAAACTTCGCAGAGGCAGCTTCAGAGCTGCATTCCTCTGGTGTAAGGTTTGCGTTTGGAGGCACTCCGCCTGTCGCTGAAAAAGTGGCTTCAATAGGCTTCTTCGAGCAGGTGTTTGACGGGAGCGAAAGCCCTGAGCAGGTGCTCGCATACCTTAAAGGCAGGCCTGAAAAGGCAGAGGGCCAGGATAATTTCCCCCAGACAGCTATTGAGCGAATACTCTGGAAATCACCCTATCCATTAATCAGACACCACTTCGGGCTTCCCACAATGAAAGACACGCTTGAGGGCATAGCAAAAATTGCAGACGCACAGGCATTAGATGTGATATCTCTGGGCATAGACCAGGACGCCCAGGAAAACTTTTTCCATCCTGAAAAGCAGGACATAGGCAGGAAAGGCGCTGGCGGAGTTCCTGTGCGCACACCTGAAGATTACAGACAACTATACGCCGCAACCAGAAGCGGAAATTATCCCCTTCTCAGGACATACTCAGGCACAGACGATTTTCTCAGGCTGGCAGAGCTATACATGGAAACAATCAACAACGCGTGGTGCGCCATACCTCTTTTCTGGTTCAACAAAATGGATGGCCGCGGCCCATGGGACCTTGAGGGTTCCATAAGAGAGCATCAGAAGGTCATGGAGTGGTATGGCAGCCGCGGCATTCCTGTAGAGCTAAATGAGCCCCATCACTGGGGAATGAGAGACGCGCCTGATGTCGTGTTTACTGCCACAGCATTTCTCGCAGCCTACAATGCGCGTAAATCTGGTGTAAGAGACTACATTGCCCAGCTGATGTTCAACAGCCCGCCCGGAGTATCTGACAGGATGGATCTTGCAAAAATGCTTGCTGTCCTCGAGCTTGTGGATGAGGTTCCATCTCTGGGCGGCTCAGAAGATTCACCCTTCAATGTGTGGCGCCAGACAAGAATAGGGCTTCTATCAGCTCCGCTAAACCCTGATTTGGCTAGAGGCCATCTTGCGGCAAGCACATATCTTCAGATGGCCCTAAAGCCACACATATACCACATAGTAG
The DNA here is from genome assembly GCA_964383645.1 of uncultured Methanosarcinales archaeon. Taxonomy (GTDB): domain Archaea; phylum Nanobdellota; class Nanobdellia; order Woesearchaeales; family JAGVZT01; genus CAYLII01. The sequence continues at coordinate 40,975 of CAYLII010000001.1, read as the reverse complement.
GGCATACTGAGGCCCACCATGCAGCAACTGCTGACGATATCATAGAGGCATCCCGCATAGCCCGCTCTGCAATCTCCAACTCTGTGCGCGGAGCGCCTGACATGACAGCAGATCCTATAGTCCAGGCCTACAAGGAAGAGCTTATCTCTGAAGCCCGCCACACACTGCGCGCAATACAGAACATTTCACCGCCCGGCGTGGAAGACGCCTGGACAGACCCAGGCACACTCTCAAAGGCAGTGACACTGGGCATACTCGACGCTCCCCAGCTGAAGAACAACCTTTATGGAAAAGGGGCCATACGGACAAGGATTATAGACGGGGCATGCAGGACAGTAAACTCTGAAGGCAGGCCTATTGATGAAAGCACCCGGCTGGCAGACTATCTCTAGACTAAGTTTCTATTCATACTCTATCTCTAACTATACACCCGATCTAACCCCATATCTAACCCCATATCTAACCCCATATCTAACCCCATATCTAAC
>CAYLII010000001.1:38456-40387 GCA_964383645.1 uncultured Methanosarcinales archaeon | reverse complement strand
TTATAGAAAACTTATTAAGTGATTTATAATCCACTTCCTCCATGGCTGTCCATATAACCTATTTTGTCCATGGAACCACAACTGACAATGAGAAAGAGGTTTCATCTGGCTGGTACGATGTAGACTTATCTGAAAAAGGTATAAATCAATCCATTGAGCTTAAGACCCAGATAAATCCGGCAGGATTTGATGCAGTTTTCTGCTCTGACCTAAAAAGGGCAGTCCATTCTGCAAAGCTCACATTTGAGGGATTGGTGCCCATCATAATTGACAGCCGTCTTAGAGAATGCAACTACGGCAGATTCAATGCCCAGCCCTCGCATATTGTAGAGCCTATGCAGGAAAAAAACATCACAGACAGGTTTCCTGAAGGAGAAAGCTATGAGGATGTCAGAAAAAGGATTACAGAGTTTCTTTCAGACTTAAAAAACAGCTATGAGGGAAAGCATGTCGCAATAGTCGCTCACAAGGCGCCTCAGCTTGCCCTGGATGTAATCCTTAAAAATAAAAATTGGGAGCAGGCATTTGAAGATGATTGGCGGAAAAGGAAAGCCTGGCAGCCGGGATGGGAATATATTCTCAGATAAGCAATAACCTTTAAAAACCTCAAGTCATTTGCATATATAAACAAAGGGGGCAGGAAAATGGCAGGAAAAACCAAAACACAAGAGCCAAAAACAGAGAAAGGGCATGGGCACGCGCATGAGTGCAATGACCCAGGGTGTGGCCACGACCATTCGCATGAAGGCCATGAGCACACCCACAGCCACTCAGCAGAAGAGACCCTCCAGACAAAATACTATGAGTTTCAGGTCATAAGCGAGCAGATGAAACAGCTCCAGCAGCAGAACGCAGCCATTGAGGAGCAGAACGCAGAGCTTCATCTAACCCTGAACGGCCTAAACGATCTTGAGGCAAGCAAAGAGGGCAGCAAAATCATGGTGCCAATAAGCTCAGGCATATTTGCCGAAGCAGAACTCAAGGACAAGACAACCCTGCTAGTCAGCGCAGGAAACAACATAATGGTCAAAAAGACACTTGCCCAGACAAGGGACATGGTTGAAGAGAGGATTGCCGCAGTTGGCGTATACAAAGAAGAGATAGAGAGAAACCTTGCAGCCCATATGAAACGGGCAAAAGAGCTCGAGACAGAGCTGAGCGCAATGCTTACAAACCTGAGAGGCTAAGATGTTTGGATTTCTAAAAGACAAGCTAAAGGGCATTGTCTCTAAATTCAGCAAGAAGATAGATGAAGAGGCAGCTACTATAGAAGAGGCTCCAAAGGAGGAGCCAAGAGAAGAGCCCAAGCCTGCTGTCGAGGAAAAAAAGCCGGAACCTAAGCCAGAGCCTAAAGCAGAAGCAAAACCCGAGCTGAAAACAGAACCCAAACCAGAGCCCAAGCCTGCTGTCGAGGAGAAAAAGCCCAAGCATGAACCAAAGGAGCCCAAGCCCGAGATAAAACCCGAGCCCAAACCTGAGAAAAAAATTGAGCCCACGCCTGAACCCAAGACCGCACCTAAGCCAGAGCCTAGGCAGGAGCAGAAAAAGCCTGCTGTCGAGGAGAAAAAGCCAGAACCTAAGCCAGAGCCTAAAGCAGAAGCAAAACCCGAGCTGAAAACAGAACCCAAACCAGAGTCAAAACCTGAAGAAAAACCAGAGTCCAGGCCAGAACCAAAACCTATTCAGAAAGAAGCACCATCCACAGAGGAGCCTTTACTCATGAAAGAGCCTGAAAAGGAAAAGCGCTCATTCTTCGATTTCCTAAAAAAGCACCCCAAGAAAGAGGAAACTGCCCCTGAGGAAAAAGAAGAGCCAGCCCCTAAAGAGAAACCTGTGCCAAAGCCAGAGCCCAAGGAAGAGTCAAAGCCTGCGCCAAAGCCAGAGCCCAAAGAACCTACTCCCAAAGAAACTCCAACTCCAAAGCCAGAGCC
>CAYLII010000001.1:18701-38356 GCA_964383645.1 uncultured Methanosarcinales archaeon | reverse complement strand
AGCCAGAGCCCAAAGAACCTACTCCCAAAGAAACTCCAACTCCAAAGCCAGAGCCAGAAAAAGAGGCGCCAAAAAGCATATTCTCAATGCTCAAGGAGAAAATCACAAAGAAAGAGCTCAGCGAGCAGCAGTTCGAAGAGATGTTCTGGGACCTTGAGATGATACTTCTTGAGAACAACGTGGCAGTCGAGGTCATAGACAAGATAAAAGGCGACCTGAAAGAGACGCTGGTGGATAAGCCGCTTGACAGAAACAGGCTGGACGAGATAATAGAATCCACACTCAAGCACACCATAAAGGGGCTCTTTGATGTGGAGGGCATAGACCTAATAAAGAAGGCGAAATCAAAAAAGCCGTTCATCATCTGCTTTGTAGGGATAAACGGCTCGGGAAAAACCACCTCAATAGCCAAAGTAGGCCATCTCCTCAAGAAAAATAATCTATCGTGTGTCATAGCCGCATCAGACACATTCAGGGCGGCGGCAATCCAGCAGCTGGAGGAGCACGCCGACAGACTAGGCATAAAGCTCATAAAGCACGACTACGGGGCAGACTCTGCTGCAGTAGCATTTGATGCCATAAGCTATGCGAAAGCCCACAATATAGATATAGTTCTCATAGACACCGCAGGAAGGCTACAGTCCAACACAAACCTCATGGACGAGCTAAAGAAAGTAAAGAGGATAACAAAGCCCGACCTAATCTTGTTCGTCGGGGAGAGCATAACAGGAAACGACTGCGTGGAGCAGGCCAAGACCTTTGACAGCGAGATAGGTATAGACGGCATAATCCTCTCAAAATCAGACATTGATGAGAAGGGAGGGGCAGCGATATCAATAAGTTATGTTACCCGAAAGCCAATTTTATACCTGGGCACGGGCCAGGGCTATGATGACCTCATATCCTTCGACCCAAAAATAATAATAGAATCGCTGGGCCTTGAGGGCTAAGTCTTTTTCTAAAGCTTTTCAAAAGCAAGGTTATTTAAATAAATACACCTCCTGTGCTATGTATGGCAATAAGTTACAAGCAGAAATGCGCGCGCTGCAACAAGAACTATGTCGCCGCCACATGGAAGACCAGATACGTGCTCTGCAATGATTGCCAGCAAAAAGAACTCAAGGGTGCAATTGATGATCCCAAGATGAAGAAGTTCTTTGACATTCCTGAGGAATTCTACACAGAAAGCCCATTCCTAAGAAGCATAAAACTGAATTACCTAAGGTACGGCGACCTCTCGGGCGACCAGATAAGGGCATTTAAGGAAGTGGTGAAAAGCTTCAAGGACAAGCGAGCAGGAAAATCTCCCTCTCCGGTAGAATCCAAGCCCTCGCCAAAACCAGGCAAGCCTGCTGGGGATAAAGTACAAAAAGCAGCAGCCCCCAAAAAAAGCCCTAAGAAATCAAAAACAGCAAAAAAATAAGGGAAAAATCCCTTAAGTTCCTTCTTCCCATCCCTCAAGGTATTTCTTCTGCTCATCTGTGAGCTTGTCAATTCTCACGCATAGGGCGGCAAGCTGGAGCATTGCGATATTGTCATCAATCTCCTTCGGGAGCTGGATAACCTTGACAGGAAGCTTTCCCTTGTTCTTTACAGCATACTCGACAGCGAGCGCCTGGCCGCAGAACGATGTTGCCATCACCTCAGATGGATGCCCCTCTGCAGCAGCTAGATTCACTAGCCTGCCCTCTCCGCAGATGTAAATCTTCCTTCCGCCTATGGCATATTCATCAAGGAAAGGCCTCACCCTCTTTGAGGCAGACGAAGCTTTCTTCAGACCCGCAATATCAATCTCAATATCAAAATGCCCTGAATTAGCCATTATCGCTCCATTCTTCATCACCTTCATGTGCTCAAGCCTTATCACATGCTTGTTGCCAGTAAGAGTGCAGAATATGTCTCCGAGCGGTGCAGCATCTTCCATCTCCATAACCCTGAATCCGTCATACACAGCCTGGAGCGCCCTGAACGGATTTATCTCTGTCACAATCACATTTGCGCCAAGGCCCCTCGCTCGCAGTGCAAAGCCCTTGCCGCAGCTCCCATAGCCGATTGTGACAACAGTCTTTCCTGCGAAAAGCACGTTTGTAGCCCTTATGATGCCGTCGCACGTGGACTGCCCTGTGCCGTAATAATTATCAAGCAGGTGCTTTGTGTCATTGTCATTAACAGCAATCATAGGGTACTTGAGCGCCCCATCCTTCTCCATCGCATTCAGCCTAATCACGCCAGTTGTAGTCTCCTCGCAGCCTGCGATGATAGATGGGATAAGCTCCTTGTGCTTCTTGTGGATCTCTGACACCAGGTCGCAGCCGTCGTCAATAGTGATATTTGGCTTGAACTCTATTATCTTATTGAGATACCTATAATAATCCTCGTCGCTCTCTCCCTTGTAGCCGTAAACCTTTACACCCTCTTTTGCAAGAGCCCCTGCCACATCATCCTGTGTAGATAGTGGATTGCAGCCCGTGATTGCGACATCAGCCCCACCCGCTATAAGGGTCCTCACAAGCACAGCAGTCTCCTTTGTGATGTGAAGAGCCATCCCAACCCTGACACCTGCAAGGGGTTTTTCCTTGATAAATCTCTTCCGTATCTCCAGAAGAGCGCCCATCTTGCTCTCTGCATACTCTATATTTAGCAGGCCCTGCTCAGCAAGCTTCATATCCCTAACCTCAAAATTATTTCCTGTATCCATCTTTACCTCCAACATTAATCGTCTGAGGGATAAGGGATAATGATTACTTTTTTATATTTTTTGGGCTAAATATTCTAATTTGTCCAATAATTGTAATAAAAAATGTATAATTTTCAAAATATTTAAATAACAGTTGGACATTAAATATACAAAATGATAAGCCAGAAAGACCAGAAAATAATCACCGAGCTAAAGAAAAACTCCCGTTCCACAGTAAGGGAAATTGCGAAATTCACAGGGATAAGGCCAAGCACAGTCCATCAGAGAATAAGAAAACTTGTTGACGAGAAAGTAATTGAGAGATTCACGCTGAAGCTCGACAACAGGGCGGCAGAAGAGAACTTTGTGGTGTTCATGCTGGTAAAGACCGACAAGGACATTGACGACAAGGTGTTCTCAGACCCGCACATCAAGGAGGCATTCGGCATAACAGGCGAATACGACCTGCTCCTCAAGCTGAAATTCAGGGACATAGAGGAATTCAACGAATTCATAATAGGGTTCAGGAAATCCAACAGGATAGCAAACACTGTCACAATGGTGGCCACAATAAACATAAAAGAAGAGATATGATTGATAAATAGGCCAGATAATCAAGGAAAATAATTATGGAAAATAATATTGGAAGATAATCCAGGAAGATAATAATTGAATATAATAAGAAATAATATATATTTTGCTTGCAGGATACCCTTACACTAGCCTTATTGCATACCCTTTCTCTGCTGCGGCTTCCATTGCCCTTATAGAAGATTCATTGGCAGCAGGGGCAATCACAAGAGATGCCCTGTAGTTACTGGGATAATCAATCCTGTTTAGGCTTTCTGCATCCAGCCCCTCTATCAAGCTATTCCTGAAAAGGCCAATCTCCTGCCTGTCGGGCGACATCAGATAAGCCCTGAGCGCTCCTCCTGAATTCTGGGCAAAGCATATGTCTGAAATCCACTCTGATATTGGCTCCCTGTTGAAGCCTATAGCATCAAGCTCAGGATATTCAGCCTCGCTGCTGTCCAGAAGATACACAAACCTTGAAGGCCCTGCAAAATAATCAGCAGCCGTGTAATGCTCAAAAAAGTCTGCCATGTGGCAGCCTGTGAAATTTTCCTCCCTTGCCTTTCCTTTCCTATTGCAGAATATGCTCGGCTTTTCTTTCTCTTCTGCGCCCTCTGCTGTCTGGCTTCTCCACTCTGCCATATTATCCCTGTTCAGAAGTTCATCCAGTCTAAGCTCATCAGAGATCTGCCCTGAATAGACGCCTCCATCGCAGGCGGCATAAACCATGCCTGTGAACAGGTTAAGCACAAGCGAATACTTAAGCTCGCCGTCTTTCATAAGTGTTATTGAAGAGACTGGCGCAACTATCTCAGCAAGCCCGCCCATCTCCTGCCTGTAAGAATCAAACATATCGCCTACTGTTCCAAACCTCCCTAGGTTATCCTCAAGCTGACCCTTAAGCCTTGTTGAGCCGTCCAGAGGATCAGATATCACAACAGGGGTTTCAGGCAGAATCCTTCTCTGGCTGCTCTTGCCCCTCTCCTCGCTCATCACAATCCCGTAAATTCCATAAGAATCTGTAAAAGGTGGCACAGCACCACCCTCATGCCCGGCTACAATATATTCCTCAGGCACAGCATCAAGCATCTTGGTGTCCGCATCTTTCTTTCCAGAAAACAAGGAAAAGTTGCTCACATCTTTGCAGGCAGATTCAAGAGAAAGTTCCCTCAGCCCGCTGTTTGCCCTCTTAAGGCTCTCCAAAGAATGCTCCATCATTTTCCAGTCCTTTTGTGTGAAAGACATTTTTTATCACCAAATAGTAATGAATCTTTCAAGTATATAAATCTTTCGTTTTTTTGTGTGTGGTGTAAGGGGGCGACGGAACTGCCGTGAGCAGACAAAAAACCTCAATAGAAAAACTCTAAAATTAGCAGAAAAATAAGCAAATAAAAAAATGAGGCCCTAATCGTCCTCTACTTTGATGCCGTCAGAACTCGCCTCGCAGGCCCTGCAGCCTATGCAGTCCTTTGGCCTTGCCACAATTAGCTTGCCTTCCTTGCACTCGAAGACATGTACAGGGCAGATGTCTACAAGCTTGCAGTCAACCTTCTTTTCATCTATAATCACTGGCTTGGCCATTCTTCTACCCCCCTAGTCCTCTTCTAACGCCTCTGAATCGTCATCAGGGCTCTCTTCCTTTGGCTTGTGCTTTCTTGGGGCCTCTTCAGACTCCTCATCATCGCCATCATCTTCTGGCTCGGCGTCCTCTGAATTCTCCTCAGATGACTCTTGCTCCTCACCCGCTTCGGCCTCTTCCTCTTCGGGAATATCCTCGTCAGCGGGTCTCTCAGGCAATTCCTCAGCCTTGGGCAGCTTCTTGCCCTTTATGCTGTCAACAGCCTCAAACATCCTGATGGCAACAATCCTCACCGGGTAGATCTTGTTGAGCCTCTGTGAGAGCGCGGCCTGTATCTTTCCAGCCACCACATCTTTCACAAACATCTCATATGTCCTTGTGGAGCACTCCTTAATCAAAACATTCCTTGTCTCCTTCCACATCACCCTTGTGGTTGAGTCTTTTGCGGCAGAGCGGGTTATCACGAGAGGCTTTACCCTCACATATTTCCCATCTGATGTTGAGACAATAAAAGAATCGTCAAGCTTTGTAATCTCCCTTCTTACTAGCCTCCTTATAGAAGAGGGATTCATCTGGTAAGAGACAATATCTGTAAAAGCGTCATTCTCTTTTATCTCATTCACCTTAAACTTTATGTTGATGTTCTGCTGCTTGATGCTTTTTGTAAGATCCATCAAATTGGTTGTTATGGTCTTGTTGAGCATCTCGGACGGATCTGCGACCAGGGTCTCACCCAGGTAAGCCTTGCCGAACATCTCAGGTGCGAATATATTCATCCATTTCTTCTTGATTTCTTTAATCGCTTTTGTCTTCTTAGCCTTAGCCATTCTTTCCATACCTCTAAGTATATGTTTTAAGTATAATTTAGATACCCGCTCATATATGGGAATAAGGGGTGGTTTATAAAGATTGCCCCCTCATGACCTTTTGCAGGCCATGTCTCTGGAGGGATATAAAACTGCTCACACGTCCAGATTCTTCACTTTCAGAGCATTCTCCTCTATAAAGAGCTTCCTCGGTTCCACATCGTCGCCCATGAGTATAGAGAAAATCCTGTCCGCCTCTATCGCATCTTCCACTGATACCCTGAACATGGTCCTCGTAATAGGATCCATGGTAGTCTCCCAGAGCTGGTTTGCGTTCATCTCGCCAAGGCCCTTATACCTTTGGAGATTAACCTCATCCCTTCCCCCTATTTCCGCAAGGTGTTTCTCAAGCTCCTCCTCATTATACACATACCTGTGCGAGTTGCCCTTGGAAACCTTGTATAAGGGAGGGTTTGCGATATAGATATAGCCCTCATCAACAAGAGGCTTCATATACCTAAAGAAAAAAGTCAGCAGGAGTGTCCTAATATGGGCGCCGTCCACATCTGCGTCTGTCATTATTATAATCTTGTGATATCTGGCCTTCTGGAGATTGAACTCGTTCTCAATGCCTGTGCCTATTGCGGTTATCAGCATTGTTATAGCATCGCTCGAGAGAATCTTATGGATTCTTGCCTTCTCAACATTGAGGATTTTTCCTCTTAGGGGCAGGATTGCCTGAAACTCCCTGTTCCTGCCCTGTTTTGCAGATCCGCCGGCAGAATCGCCCTCCACCAGGAATATCTCTGATTTGGAGGGATCCTTCTCTGCACAATCTGCAAGCTTTCCAGGGAGAGAGGAGCCGTTAAGAATAGATTTTCTCCTTGTAAGCTCCCTCGCCTTCTTTGCAGCAATCCTTGCCTTTGCTGCGGTAATCGACTTCTCTGTAACAACCCTCGCGATAGAGGGGTTCTGCTCAAGGAAATCAGTAAGCCCTGCGCTCACAACTGAATCCACAATCCCCTTGACCTCGGAATTGCCCAGCTTTGTCTTGGTCTGCCCCTCAAACTGGGGCTCTGGAATCTTTACAGAGATTATTGCCGTAAGCCCCTCTCTAACATCATCGCTTGTGAGCGACTCAAATTGCTTTTCTTTAGTGTTCTTCTCTGCATAGCTGTTGAGAGTTCTTGTAAGAGCTGTCCTAAAGCCAGTTACGTGGGTTCCGCCCTCTATTGTGTTGATATTATTTACAAACGCGAAAAGATCCTCCCTGTAACCCTCATTGTACTGGAAGGCAATCTCCACTTTAATGCCATTTTTGTCCTTATTGACATATATTGGCTCATGCAGACCCCTCTTTCCGGTGTTGAGGTACTTTACAAACTCCACAATCCCCCCGTCAAATCTAAATGTGTGGCTCTGCTTAGTCCTCTCGTCCATCACCATAATCTCTATTCCCCTGTTAAGGAACGCAAGCTCCCTCATCCTTGAGGATACAGCATCAAAATCAAACTCTATAGTCTCAAAAATCTCTGAATCTGGCAGGAATACAATTGTGGTGCCCTTTTCATTAGTCTCACCAACCATCTTGACTCGGTCCTGGGCGTCTCCCCTGAGATACTTCTGGTAATACACCTTTCCGTCCCGTCTCACATATACCTCAAGCTCTCTGCTGAGCGCATTTACCACCCTGAGACCAACTCCATGCAGGCCTCCGCTCACCTGGTAGGTCTTCCTGTCGAACTTGCCTCCTGCGTGAAGCTTTGTCATGAGAATCTCAAGAGCGCTAATATTGAACTTTGGATGAATATCAACTGGAATACCCCTTCCGTCGTCGCTTATCTCAACCCTGTTCCCTGGATGGATGACCACCTTTATCTTTCCGCAGAAGCCTGCCATGGCCTCATCTATAGAATTATCAACCACCTCATTTATCAGGTGATGCAGGCCTCTGGGCCCGGTTGTGCCTATATACATGCCAGGCCGCTTCCTGATGGCCTCCAGATTGGCAAGAACAGTAATGTTACTTGCATTGTACTCCTCTGTCTGGCTGCCTTTTTGGGCATCCTTTCCCAATTCCTCGCTTTTTGATGTCATATCTATTTTCTCCTACAAATCATATATCAAAACTAACTTTTGTCCTTATTTTCAGGCTTTAGAATCAATAACCCTTCCCAGGCGCTTTTCCGCCTCAAAAATGATTCCTGCACCTCTCTTTAAAATTCCGGGTTTTATCGTCGATAAAACCCCTCTTTCCATTATATGCTAGAATGAGCCTTCCTTTATATATCTTTCGCCTAATAAAATTGGCCTTCCCAAAGGCTGTAAAGCCCAAAATTGGCCTTCCCAGCCATTCAGATTTCAGTTCCAGTATACATTTTCCTATACCCGAATACAAAATAAAAACATTTATATACTAGTTGTTATCTTAAAAAACGACTTGTACAACCGATTTACAACAAATCTGGTGCAATCTACCGCGAAAAAACCGAGGTGAAGAAAAGTTGAGTAAAGATTTCGACCAACTTGCAGCCGTACTGAAAAGCTGCGGAATTGTGGCGTCCCAATACGATGCGAAGATGATGGCTGAGAGCATAAACGACGGAGTAAAGCAAAATAGCGTCTACTACGCCGATGCCTACAGGAGAATCATGGGAACTGGCAGAAGGGAGGAGAGCAGGGCCCCGCTTCCTGACAGCGATTCTAATATCACATCCCACATACATAGGGATCCCTTAATCGAGAACATTCCTCTGGAGCCTGAAAAGGAGGTCATCACAAACATCTCCTGTGAAGAGATGAGGATAATCTCACCATGCGAAGCAATGCCAATCGCAGAGCCAGTCGCAATCTCCGAGATTCCGACTCAGTCAATTATCTGTGACGAGGTCGCAGAGGTTCAGGATATAGCAGAAAGCATCATACGGGAGAAAGAGGTGGAATCGCCTTCGCCAAAGGCGGTTGAGTCTCCAGAAGCAATAGTGGATATGTCAGAAATGCCCAGCATTTCTGAGCATGCTCAAAACCCCAAGGGTTTTGACATTGAGATAATATCCACGCAGGAAACGCCAAAACAGAATTCGCCAGAGCCCATCGCTGCTGCACCATCCCTACAGTCCTCTGCTGAGGACATGCAGCTCATGGCCAAGAAAATGGCAGAGCAGATGATGCAGCAGATGGTAGCTCAGCAGGCTGCCCAGCAGCAGGCGCTCCAGGAGCAGATATTAAAGCAGCAGCAGGTGATTCAGCAGATGAACGTCCAGCAGGCTGCGATGAAAGAGGCCATGCAAAAGCCAGCCCCCCAGCAGGCTGTTGTTCAGGAGAAACCAAAACAGGTATTCGCATACCCCCAAAAGGAGAGCTGTAAGGGCAGCGGCTACTTCAGAGAGATACCTGTAGACAAAAGCAAGCCCAAGCCCACCCTCTCAAAAGAAGAGGAGAAGGCAACAGACATAACCAAGTGGTTCAATTTCAGCGGCAGAAAAAAATAATCCTGCCCTGTTTTTTTTCTTTTCTTATTGATTCTACCATTTAATTACTTGGCTCTATTTATGCGTATCTATTCCGGCTCCATCCTGAATCTCCTACTCCGCCGGCCAGAGCCCCATATTCCAAAAGCCTTATAACATAATTTTGATTACCCCCTCACAAAATAAATACTATTCGACTAGGGGGGTTTTTCAAGATGCCAGACAATACAAATAGGAAAGTCAATACCATCTTTAATACCACTGTACTTATGCCTTGGGCAGACGGGCTATATATAGTTGCAAAGCCAGATGATGAGAATATGCAACTTGGTCCGGTTGGAGAATACGTCCTGCCAGAGGATGTGGTTCCTTTCGGTTTCCAGAAAGATTTAAGGTACATACACTACCAGACAGAAGCTGGATTCTTAAGAAAGGAGTACTCCCCTGATTATGTTAGGCACCTCTGCTTTAACGATATGCTCTCAGAGCTGGAGTCAATGGTCTCAGGCAGAAAAGCGGATGCAGTCCTAGTGGAGATCACTACTGACAGGTTTGAAGACTCCAAATGGATGCTAGGCGGGCACGCCCAACTCCTTATGTATAAGAAGGAATAATAACCCCTTTCCCCTATGGGGAGTTTTCTGTCAGGGAATTAACCTTTGCCCTAAATGTATGGGGAATTCCTAAAACTCTTTTTTCTGAAACTGCAGATAGAATACTCATAAAAATAACACTAAAAAATAAACCAGTCCTCAGAATAGCAAAAAAATAAAGACAGTAAAAAAGACCTTACTCGACAATCACATACCTGTATCTTGTCTTTCTCACGCCGTCAGCAGCAGTGAATGTGATCTTAACAAGATGCTCTCCTTCCTCAACACCATACATGTCTGTCCAGAAACTCACACCCCTGCCCTGCTGGGACCTAATCCTTATATCTCCCTCAGAGTCATAGGCGCCGCCATCCATAAATCTTATGCTGACCCTGCCGTCCCTGACTCTCTCCTCTGGATCATCATTATAGATATAGACATAGGATTCCATGGAGCCACCTGAGACAACACCATAATCGCCAAGCCTTATCCTGTTGATGTGCACCCTCTCGTTCAGCACGGCTGCGCTTGCGAAAGGAAGCGCCGCCATCAGCAACACCATAACCGCAAAAATCAATTTTCTCATTGGAATTCACCCCTCAATTTGTATAAAACAGATACAATTCGCAATAATATCAGCATGTATAAAAGTGTTGTGTTGTCCATATCCGGTCACGATTTCTGAAGTATAAAAAGCCCACCAAAATCTTTTTTAATGCGCCCAGTTTATGGCTGCCCCAGGTGTAAGGGGAAAATGGGAATCATAAAGGCTCTTGATAAGGATATAGTCGGAAAGATTGCGGCCGGAGAGGTGGTTGAGAGACCAGCCTCTGTGGTAAAAGAGCTGCTTGAGAATTCCCTTGACGCAGGGGCCACAAAAATCCTCATAGATGTCTCAGAAGGCGGAAAAAGCCTTATAAGAGTGGAGGATGACGGAACAGGCATAGCAGAGGACGACATGACCATCCTTGGCCAGCGCCATTCAACCTCCAAGCTTGCGAAAGCAGAAGACCTTTTCAGCATAAACTCATTCGGTTTTAGGGGGGAAGCCATCTCAAGCATAGCTGCTGTCTCAGAGCTCACCATAAAAAGCCGCACACAGAATTCTATTTCTGGGACTAAGCTCTCATTTATTGATGGGGACAGGACAATAGAGCCTGCGGCCTGCCCCAAGGGCACAATCATAGAAGTAAAGAACCTCTTCTACAATACGCCCGCCCGCAAGAAATACCTCAAAAGCATTGAGCGCGAGCTTGGCGAGATAGAGGACATTGTGACCAGATACGCCCTCTCATTTCCCGAGGTGTTCTTCAAGCTGATCCACAACGGCCGCACAGTCATAAACTCCCCTGCGACCGCAGACACACTCTCTAACATCTCAAATATTTATGGAAATCCTGTTGCAAAGGCGCTTCTCCAGGTAGACCATGTCCAGGATGGAATAATTGTGATGGGCTCAATAAGCAGGCCAGTCCTCACAAAGCCAAACCGCGATTCCCAGTCCATATTCATAAACCGCCGCTACATCAGGAGCAGGACAGTGATGGACGCCATAGAAGAAGCATACCACACCCTTCTCATGGTCGGCCGCCATCCCCTAGCCATACTCAGCATCACAATCCCTCCAGAGGAGATAGACGTCAATGTCCATCCCTCCAAACGGGAACTCAAGTTCAGCCATGAAAACCGGGTATATGAGGCAGTCTGCAGCGCTGTAAAAAAAACACTTGCGGAAAATGAGCTCATAAAAGAGGTGGAGCTTCCTGCGCCCAAGCAGGATGTCCTCATCGCAAAGCAGGAGATGCCAAAAAGGGCAAAAGAGAGAAATTCAATCCTGTCAACAGTCAGCGAAAAGCCCGAAGAACGCACTTCCCATAAAGATCCAGCAAATTATGCTGCCCCAAAATCAGAGCAGCTAATGCTAAAAGAGGCAGAGCCTCTTGTAAAAAAAAGAAACCTGCCAGAGATGAGTGTGTCGGGCCAACTCCTCAACACATACATTGTTGCAGAGGGCGAAAACTGCATCTACCTAATAGACCAGCACGCCGCCCAGGAAAGAGTGAACTACGAAAAATTCATTAGGCAGCTCAATTCAAAAGTTGAGACCCAGGCGCTCCTAAAGCCTCTTGTGCTTGCGCTCGAGCCAAAGCTTCATACACTCGTAATGGCAAACCTCGAAATGCTGAAGAAACTTGGTTTTGAGGTAGAGGATTTTGGCACAGGCTCAATAGTGGTAAAAACATTTCCAATCATAATCCCTAAGCAGGACAAGCGGCTCATGCTCGACCTTCTTGATGAGCTGGAAGATGCCAGGAACAAGATAACAGATGAGAAGGAACGGCTTCTCATAATGAGGGCCTGCAAGGCGTCTGTGAAAGCCAACCAACACCTCACCATGTATCAAATCACATCCATACTGGCGGACCTCTCAGAGGCAGAAAGCCCCTATACCTGTCCCCACGGCAGGCCTGTGATAATAAGGCTCACTAAATACGAGCTCGAGAAGATGTTCAAGCGGAAATAATCCCTCTTGACAATCAACCGAAAAAAACAGAATAAATACAATAAGCAATCTATATTTTCCTTATGCTGACATTCTTTCCGTCCAGCTTTATCACATACTCATCCTTGTCATTCAGCCTAGCAAGCTTGGTTATGCTCTCAGGAAGGAGCACCCTGTGCCCCCTGAACTCCAGATTAGAAATAAGCTCTGTGGCTCCATTTTTGCCCTCGTCGTCAATTCCCATCTCCCTGAACACAGAGCTGCTCTCGCTGCTGCTTTTCTTAGAGATAAACTCCTGAGTCCTTTTGTACAGGAACTTAGCGAGCAAGTCAGCAACATTTATCCCTGTTGCTTTAGTAATGCCCTGAAGGCCTGGGCTGAGGTTAACCTCTATAACAAGCGGGCCCTTGGCAGAAGGCAGAAGATCCACAGCGCAGATGTCCGCCCCCACAACCTTGGCAGTCTTTACCGCCACTCTCTTTGTGATCTCGTCAGGCTCGAAGGGAGCACCCTTTCCGCCGGCATGGATATTAGCCCTTTTCTCCTCAGAGACAGCCACCCTCTTCATTGCAGCCACTACCTCATCACCCGCCACTATCAGCCTCATGTCTGTGCCGTCTGTCTCTATATACTCCTGGATTATAACTGCCTGGTTCAGTGCAGAGAGCGCGTCAAGCATGGATGAGGCTGCGGCATAATCCCCTGCATACATCACCCCTTTGCCCTGTGTTCCAGAAGGAAACTTCATTATGACCGGATAAGTGACCTCTTTTAGAATCTTCTTTGCGATGTCCAAAGTTGGGCTGAGATATGTCGCAGGCATTGGGACACCATTCTTCTGGAGCTCAAGGTAAGTGAGCCACTTGTCAGGGCCAATAGTGAAAGCCTCTGGCCTTAGCGGCATGTAGCACTTCTTTGAAATCACATCAGAGATTGACCTAAGCAGAAGGGGAAACCTGAATGAACCCTTTGCATATACGCAGTCATAATCCCCAATCTTGCCCCCCTTGTATTTCACTATAAGCCCATGTGTGCTTGTCCTCACCTCTATATTCTTGAGATCAAGATCATCAACCTCATCAAAATAGTTCTTCATGGCTTCTCCTATCCACTGCGAGCTCTTGCTTCTTAGGCTTATTATTGCAGCTTTCATTTTATACTCACTTGTAAATATTCATCTTCTCCAGATACCAGTCATTTCCTGGATGCATCCACCAAAAAGCCGTTCTCAAGCACATTTCTTCCTATAAGCACCTGATACCTCATGTGGCTCCTATCAATAACAGTAAATTCTGAGAGGTGCTCAACACCTCCCACCACCACCCTTGCATTAACCACCGGCCTCTCGCTCCTGCCGTGGCTTGACCTAATCTTCTGGATTCTTGTGTGGCTATTACTCAGCCCGAGCTCTTCTGCAATCTTTGCATCCAATGAGCTGAGCTTAGCTCCTGTGTCAATCCTAGCAAGAACCCTCTTTTCGCCCTTGGCTGACAGGAGGATAACCTCCTCAACACTGCCAACCACTTTCTTTGAATTCCTTACATCCATTTTGAATGAGCAAGGGGCATCACTATTTAGCTTTTGCGATTTTGCCTAATACCGCTTCTTTGCCGGTCCAGTCAAGCGCCACCTTAAGAACATCAGCTATCGTGTCGACTGGTATAATCTTCACCTTGTCAAGCTTCTCTTTCTTGATTATTATGTCATTGAGGTTTGACCTTGGGACTATCACATTCTTTATGCCAGTGTCAATAGCTGCCTCAACTTTGCTTGAGACACCCCCTACCGGCAGCACCTCGCCTCTCACGCTGAGGCTTCCTGTCATCGCGAAATCCTGCCTCACAGGCACTTTCTTAAGCGCGCTTATGATTGAGGTGGCAACCGCAATAGAGGCGGAATCTCCCTCGACACCCTCATAGGTCTGAAGGAACTGGACATAGATATCATACTTGTCCCTTATATCCTCTCCGAAATGGGTCTTAATGATGGCAGACACATTCTTGATAGCCTCTTTCGCTATGTCGCCAAGCTTTCCAGTGGCAGTCACATCCTTCTGCCTTCCGCCCGGAGTCACGGCTGAGACAATAGGCAGGATAATGCCTGAATAAGGAGGAGTAATGCCAAGCACAGCAAGGCCGTTTACCCTTCCCACCATCTTTCCCTCTGTGACAATAACCCTGTACTCCTTATTCTGTTCGATATATTTGTCAGATATCTGTTGCTCCAGCGTTCTCGCATACAGCTTTGCATCATTCACATGCTGCTTTGTGACAACCTTTGCGCCCTTCTCTTTCGCGAGGTCTCCAGAGGCCCTCACCAGACCGCCAAGATCCCTAAGCCTCAATGTGAGGTGGTTCTTTCTTCCCGCCCTTCTCCTGGCCTCCTCTATTATCTCGTCAACAGCCTCCTTGGAGAATGGGGGGATCTTCCTGTCCTTCCTTATCTCCTGAGCCACGAACACTGCAATCTTCCACCTGTTCTCAGGGGTGTCATCAATATTGTCATTCATGTAGATCTCATATCCGTAGCCCCTTATCCTTGACCTGAGCGCTGGATGCATGTTCTTGAGAGTCTCATAGTTGCCAGCAGCCACAAGGATGAAATTGCACGGCACAGGCTCAGTCCTGACCATGGCTCCGGCTGATTTCTCGCTCTGCCCTGTGATGGGATACCTCCCCTCCTGTATAGCTGTAAGAAGCTCCTGCTGGGTGGTCCATTCAAGCGTTGCAATCTCATCAATAAAAAGAACACCCATGTTGGCCTTGTGAATCATCCCCGCCACAACCCTCTCATGAGGGGGAGTCCCAAGCCCTCCTGTCTGGAATGGGTCATGAAGGACGTCTCCCAAAAGCGCGCCCGCATGCGCTCCTGTAGCGTCCATGAAAGGAGCATGCTTCTGGTCGAAATTGGTGACAATCACTTTTGGGATGAGGACCTTTACATCAGGCCTCTTCGCTCCCATGTTCATAAACATAGAGAACGAGCCCAGGAACACCATGCTGCCTATGAAAAAAGCTGCGAACATGATAGCGGCCGGCACAATTCCATACTCTGCCTTGAAATAATTAAGCCCCCACCAGGGCGCAAATATTGCGACTATCGCAAGCGCAAACATCAGGAAATTCTGTCCCTTGAAAAGCTTCGCCCCCTCAAGCCTTGCCCTTGCCACGAACTCTCTGCCCTTTCCAGGAGGCATTGTCCTTATCAGGGGCTGGTTGTCGTCATTTGGGTTTGGGAAAGCCAGGATGTCCTTGACCTGCTCTTTTGGAAGCAGCTCAGAGAGCCCCAGGCCAAGCATTGACTTGCCTGTTCCGGGCTCGCCTATCAGAAGCACATGCCTCCTCTGGGAAGCAGCCTTCCTGATAACCTTCACCGCCTGGTCCTGGCCTATAACCTGCTCGATGAGATTGTCCTGAACTTTTATATCAGAAGTTGTCTTGAAATTCCGGAGGAGAGATTCATAATCAGGCTTGGCGCTAGCAGAATTATATGAGGCATTGCCCTTTGCCCCTGCCTTAACCTCTTTTTTAACCCTCTTTGCCATATGCCTCAAAAAGAAGCCCCCACTAATATATAAATATTATCAAAGTGCAGCTAGGCAACTAGATACTCCCGTTGCGGCCGCCAGCCCCAAGAAGCCCCATCCTTCTGAAGACAGAAACCATGATAAGGCCTATCAAGGCCATCCCCACAATAATCATCGCATAAGCAAACGGGTCGTTCTGGAGTGGCAGCTTGATGTTCATGCCATAAAATCCAGTGATGACGCTGAGGGGCATCATGATGGTCATAACTATGGTGAGCAGATGCATTGACTCATTCATCTTATAAGATGTCATCGATAGATAGGAATTCCTTATGCCGTTTATCCTGTCAAGATAGGTCCTGAAAGAGTCGCTCACCCTTGATACATGATCATACACATCCCTGAAATAGGGGATGAGGTCATTCTGGATGTAATTCTCTGTCGGCTTCATCAGCCTCTGGCAAACGTCAGTCATCACATCCACCCTCTGCTTAATCTCAAGGATTATCTTCTCCTGGAGGAACAATTCCCTAAGCGCGTCCTTGGTAGGCTTGACCATGAAATCCTCCTCAACCTCCTTTAGCCATTCAGACACATCATTCTTGAGGTCTACGAATTTGTCGACTTCCTTGTCTATAAGGTAATGCACAAGGTAATCCTCGCCATTTTTCATAAGCTCAACTATCCTCTTTGGGTTCTCCATCAGCCTCTCTATGCCCTCATTGGAGTCATAATATGCGGTTATCACATACCCGTGCCCGTCCACAATGAACAGTGAATAGAAAGTAACCTTGATGCCCTTTATCCTCCTCACACCCTTGACCACTATCACAGTATTGTTATCAAACTCCTCATACTTGATGCGCGAGTCAGGGGCAAGAATATCCTCTACAGTAGTCGGATGTAAATCAAGTTTCTTCTGCAGGAGCTCAAGGTCAGTTGGGTTAGGGTCTTTTAGCACCACCCAGAGCTTGGCCTTCATTTTCTTGAGGTGGATAACCCCGTTGAAATCTGCCAGGCTGAAAGTTTTTACTTTATTTCCCTTGCAGAGAAAGCATGTTATCATGCTTCTCTACCTAGTTTCTCTTATATTTAAAGCTTTTTAAAAAGAAAAAATAGACTTTTTATACAGAATAAGCTACAGCCTTCTCAAGTTTGCTAGGTCCGTTTGGTTTTTCAGGGATTGGCACTGTTGATGAAGGTATCCCCCCATACCTGCTTTTCCCTGCTGCGCCAGCCATATTTTTCTCTGGAGTCTTATCTGAGGCTTTCGACATATCGCTGTACCTCTCAGCAGGCGCCTTTTTCATTAGCTCAGAAGGATTATATCCCTTCTTATCCCCTTGGGAAGAGGTATTCGCCTTATCTGCAGGAGCAGCCCCTGAATAATTTCCCTTTCCCAGCTTGTCTGTTATGTCCCCATATGAGGGAACCTGCTTGTTGAGAGGGTCATAGCCAGACATCCCTTGTCCATAAGGCAAGCCTTCCATAGGATTCTTGCCCGCGCCGTAAGGCGTAGCAATTGGTGTTTTTCCAGAAGGAGCCATTCCTTCTCCCCCCTGCCTGTAGCCCTCAAGCAGGCTGTCTAGAGATGCGCCGTCCTTGACGCTTCCGTCAGGCAAGTATGTCTTGCTCTTGCCGCCTGAGTTATATACCTCTACCATCCCATTCTTGTAAAGCATCGCCACATAATTCTGGGTTCCAAATATCATTGAGATATCTTCTTGGCCAGGCATGTATGGCATCGCGCCATTTTTTCCAGCGCCCTTTGCGCCGTATTGGCCCGCAGGCATCTTCCCGGCTCCGTTATAGCTTTGGGAAGTTGCACCCGCTCCATAGCCCGTGCCTGCACTGCCACCTCCTACGCTGCCACCGCCTGCGTTATATCCTTCACCCTTTGCGCCTGAATATCCTGTCATCTCTTTTACACCTCCTTGCTCTTTTCGTCCATTCCTTTTCCCGCACCCTGGCCAAGATAGCTTGTCTTGCTCCTGCAGTATTCGCTCAGCTCCCTGCAGATACCCAAGTACCTTTCTGCTTCCTCAGTGAGCTGCAATTCACATCCTCTTGTCTCATCAATGCTAAATTGGGCAATGTACTTCTCAATCCCAAGCATAGCAGAAAGATAAGCCACCTGGCTCATCGCCGGATCCCTATCGCCGATTGATTCCGCCATGTAGAGCGATGTTAGCGAATTTCCTAGCCCCGAATCCGAAACACTCTTGGCGACTAACCTTGAAGTCCCTTCTGCCATCCTCTCAAGATTGCTGAGATCAATATCCTTCCTGTTATCCTCTTTCTTTCGTGCATAATCTGACATTTTTTCTGACATCTTTCCTCGCACCTCCATTTCTTGGTTTTACTCTCTATGTCTCCCCTTTTTATGATGATAAGCTAGCAGAAAATCATTTATAAACCTGTGTGGGGAATTTTTCACTCAGATGTCCATCGGATAAAAATAGAAAAAATCAGTTAATTGATACTGTGGACTGCTGCCAGAGCTTCTCCTCTTCAAGGGCTTGCTTGGATGTAGAGGACTCCCCTGCCACATCATCTATGCTCCCTGGCTTGCAGTCATCGGGAAACCTCAAATCATTCCTCTTGTCAGACTCGTAGCTCTCCATCCTGTTCCTTACAGTCCTCTCGCTCACGCCGAGCACAGCTGAAGCGCCGCTTATGCCCATATCCTCTGCAAGATTGTTAACATAGATATCCTTGAACCTGTCAGTAGCCTCCTTAAGCCCGAAATAACCGCCTGAGATAGCCTCCCTAAACACCCTTCTAACAATAGGATCAAAGATTGATGCAGCGACATCCCTCTCATACTTCTCACCAGCGCCGTCCCTGCTTTCCTGGAGCGTAAGAAGATAATCCTTTATCCCGTAGTCATTCACAATCCTCGAGAGCTCGCTCCTGTCAAAATCAAGAACCCTGCTATTGGCAAGGTCGCTGATATTGGTCTTTCCAGTGTACTCTGCAGTCTTTGCTATGTAGGCGCTCCTGAAATAGCCTGTGGCCTCTCCCAGGCTCTGGGGATTGTATGTAGGCATAACCTGCTCCAATTCAGGAGTAAGCTTGTCCTGGGCTACGAGAGTGTCTATTGTGCTGTACGGAGCAGCGCTTAGGGGTATTTTGTTTCCTGCTGTCACTAACTCCTTAGAATTTCCAAAGCCCGCCGCCTCTACGGGGTCAGGCCCTTTGCTGATATAGGGTTGGGTCACAGTGCTTGCCCTCTATATTTTGATATTATCTTTAATATGCTGTTCCATTTATATACTTTTTGGTTTGTAACTACTGGGTAGTGTACGGCTTTTGGTGCTGGCTGGAAAAACAGGCCTGCCCTAATCTACAATCTCTGTCTTTAGCCTCTTAAGGCTGCAGAAATCAGTAGAGAAATTGTACGCGCCCGCATTGAGGAACACAATCTTCCCACCAACTTTTGGCTCCGTTAGATAGACCTTGTACCTGAAAATGTCCATCGAGTCAGGCGTGCATCCCTTTATGGTGTAGGCAGTGCCCAGCCTCTCATCATCCCCCTCAAGCTCGCCCTCAACCTCAAGCTTAGTGCTCGCCACAAACGTGTCCATCGCTGAATTATACACAGAGCAGTTGATAATGATGCTATTGCCATAGATAGAGAGAATTGTGGCCTCAAGCCTCGCCGCCGGCCCTGCTATAAACCTGCCCGGCTCTGCTATCAGCCTGATGTTTCTCTGGTTGAGAAACTCCTTTAGCTCTTTCATCTCCTCAAAAATCCTTTTGGTGACGTCTGCCTGGAAATTCCTGTACCTGATTGGAAAGCCTCCTCCTATATTAACATAATCCAGGCACTTCAGCGTGCCCTCTTCCAGCGCATCCGTGAGCTCGTCTTTTAGATCCCACTCGCTAAGGTTCTGGGTCTTCCTGTGGAAATGGATTCCCAGCTTTG
>CAYLII010000001.1:5445-18601 GCA_964383645.1 uncultured Methanosarcinales archaeon | reverse complement strand
TGGATTGAGCCGGTGCCCTCCACTGAATGGATGCTGAAGCTGCAGTCCGTCTCTTTCTCAAGAATCTTTGCAGCCTCGTAATTAGTCTTTGCGCTGAATGAGACCTCATCGCAGAGGGCTCTGATTATATTATACTGCTTCAGCAGTGCACTCTTGCTTAGGATAAACTTGGCAGGCTCTTTCATAGTAATTCCCTATACGGACTTTATGATGCCGTCTTTTTCTAGAATCTCTAATGCCCTAAACATCGCGAGCGGGAAACTCACAGAAACATCCCCTATCACCGTAGTTGCGTCAGAATCGTCCTTTATCTTGCCCCAGCTTTTTGCTTCGCTTGTTGTGGCGCCGCTCATTGAGCCAGACTCCTGCCTTGCGGTTGTCATGTATACTGCATAATCAAGCCCGCCGTTCAACAGGCATGAGAGAATAGCATAATGCTTGGATATCCCGCCTCCCAGCGAGATGAGCCCCTTGATATCATCATTCGAGGCAGAGAAAAGTATATTCCTGAACTCGTCCACAACATCAATCACAAAGTCCTTGTGTTTCTGCTGGAACATGAACAGATGGAATCCGATTGCGCCGTCAGTTATGCCTGGGCAGAACACAGGAACGTCATGCCTTGCCGCCTGGTAGAGGATTGAGTTTTCGTCCTTGAGCTTGAGGCCAATCTCTTTCAGAAAGTCAGGCGTAGACCATCTTGGCTTGATCTTGTAGAGCTCCTCAAGCATCGGAAGCATGAGGCTCTCGAAATTCGCATAGCTCTCATTTGTGATGTAGAGGTTTCCCACCCTGTTCGTGCCTTTCTCATGGAGCTCCACGTCATCCGCTGAATATCTTCCAATGATGAACCTCTCGCCTGTGGCCTTCATTATGTCTTCCTCAACAGAGCCTGCAGTCGTGACTATCACATCCACCATGCCAAGCTTTATGAGCTGGGCGAAAAAGCCCCTTAAGCCGGAAGTCACCATATTTGCTGTAAATGTAAAATAGATCTTTGCAGAGGCCTTCTTCATCTTCACAATAGTCTCTGCGGCCTTTGCCACCTCAACACCCTGAAAGCCTGTGTGCTGCAGGCTCTCGACTAGCTCAGACACATCCATTCCCTTTCTCCAGCTGAGATCCTTAACGTACTTCATTTATATATCACTGGGCTCAATCTAACACTAATTTGTTTTTAAACGTTTGGGTGAATGACAAAAATTAGCAAAATAGGCAGGTTAAATTATGATTCCAAAAAGATAGAATCCACACTTTATTACTTCTTCCAGACCTTAATGACCTCTATAACAAGAGATGCAACTAGGAAAAGAATAAAAACCCCATAAACTAACTTATCAGTGAGTGTTGTAGCTTTTGCTATTAGTAAATAAAGCAAAAGCATTATTAACCCTAAAACCCATTTCATTGAATCCAAAATTAGTACATTTATTGTATATCTTAAAAGTGACCAACAATTACCTTTCTTTCTAAGTTCATCAAGCAAGCGCCTCTTAAATATAAAATCAAAAAATCCCAAATTTTCAGGGTAAGTATAAATACATTTAATTCCATTTTTTTCGTAAGAATCTTTTTTGTCATAATATCTTTTTCTCCCTTCAGGAGAATTATACTGCCCAAAGAATTCAATACAAATATTATATTCTGGCAAATAAAAATCCGCGAGCCTGTATCGTTTGGTGTCTTCTTTTAGGAATAAGGGGTATTGTGGGACATATCTTACACTTTTTCCGTCTAAATAGGTTTGGATAAATTCCTCACCTTCGGATATCTTTTTTAATTTTTCAGTTCGATTTTTTTCTACTTCTTCAATAGTTTCTTTAGAAAGATTTTTTGGATAATTGATGGTTTTCATGATTTTTCACCTTCTAATTTATGAATTTTAATTTCCGCAATTTTTTACTTCCCGCTAAACAGCCCCATTATCCACTTAATCAGCATCTGGAAAAGGCTGGGCTTCTGTGCGATATCCGCACACTTCCCATTAACGCAGTCGTTATTCAGGCATTCATAGCTGCCCTGGCAGGCTGAGCCCGCCGGTTTCTGCCCCTCTATCTGGCCGGACCTGCCGCAGAACACATCTCTCCCGTCATCAGTTTTCAGCCTCGACTCATACGGCAGGCAAAGCCCGCCGCTAACGCAACCCGCGCAGGCTTCGCTTCCCCCAGAACTCTCAGGGGAGCTCTCTTCAGCGGGTGCATCAACCTTTGTGTACACAACCCGCATGTCGGCATAGTGAAGCCCCAAAGAGACATTGGGCGGCACATTGAGGATGAGCGTAATTCTCAGCCGGGAGTATGGCTGGAGCAAGGGAACAAAGCTTTTCGTGGTTATCCAGCTAGCCATCTCGCCTGAGAATGTTACTTCAGCCATCACCTCTTCTCCAAATGTCTTTGGAACAATCACAGTCCTCTCAGAGCTGCCTGGGCTCGTGACAACCCCAAAGAAAAAACTATTGTCGACTGCTGCGTGATCGCTCACATTCACATCCAGGTCATGCGTGGTATTGTCATAAACCACATAGGCATATCTCGTATCAGCAGAATCTTCCTGAGCAATAGAAGCAGAGAGAGAAACAAGAAATAACATCCCTACCGCCAAAAGCAAGGCCTCTTTTCTCATAACCAGGATTTTCCTGTTTTTGATATATAAACATTATGCAAATGCGAATCACCAAACCTTTATATACCCTTTCTGCCCCGGGAATCATATCACAAAGAGGAGGCAATAATCATGACACTTCATAAGGAGCAGAGAGTGGGCGTGTTTGTGGATGTGCAGAACCTGTATTACTCTGCAAAACACATCTACAACACAAAAGTAAGCTTCAAGTCCATACTGGATGAGGCTGTTGCAGGCAGAAGATTGGTAAGAGCCATAGCATACGTCATAAGGGCAGACGCAAAGGATGAGTCAACCTTCCACGAGGCGCTAGAGAACGTCGGCTACGAGGTAAGAGCCAAAGACATCCAGATCTTTGCAGGAGGAAACAAGAAAGGTGACTGGGACGTAGGGATAGCCATGGACACCATCAGGATAGCCCCAAAGATAGACACAGTCGTGCTCGTGAGCGGGGACGGCGACTATTCAGATCTACTCCACCATCTCAAGAGCCTGGGCTGCAGGACAGAGGTTTTGGCCTTTGGGAAAACAACATCCTCAAAGCTAATAGCAGAGGCTGACAGGTTCATTGACTTCGACAAGAACCCAAAGAAATTCCTTATCGGCGGCGAGAGAAAGCCAAGAAGGCCCCAGCCGCCCCGCAGCCGGCCTCAAAACCTTTAAATATTCATTCTGT
The DNA here is from genome assembly GCA_964383645.1 of uncultured Methanosarcinales archaeon. Lineage (GTDB taxonomy): Archaea > Nanobdellota > Nanobdellia > Woesearchaeales > JAGVZT01 > CAYLII01. Next base: position 15,303 of record CAYLII010000001.1, on the reverse strand, counting down.
CTGGGGCAGGCATATGGAATACCTATGGATAGTGTTTGCGCTGCTCTCTGCAGCAACCGCAGCATTGGTTGGCATATTCGGAAAGATTGGCCTTGCTGGAATAGACACAAACACAGCCACAGCGATTAGGGCAGTAATTATGGCTCTCTTCCTATTCCTTGTTATCCTTGGCGAGGGCAAGCTCTCAAAAGTCTCAGAGATAATCTCTAACAAGAGCGCAATGTACTACATAGTGCTAAGCGGAATTGCAGGAGCCCTCTCATGGCTCTTCTATTTCCTCGCGCTCAAGATGGGCAAGGTCTCCCAGGTGGTTCCCATAGACCGCCTCAGCATTGTCTTTGCCATAATCCTAGCAGCCATATTCCTTGGTGAAAAGCTCAGCTGGAAGGTGGGCATAGGAACAGCCCTCATGGCGGCAGGAGCGATTGTGATAGCCCTTCCGTGACAGGCGCTAACTTTCTATAGGTAAAACAAATTATCCCTATTCTGCCCATATCCAGAATTCTCAAATCAATTAAAGTACTACTAAATAATAGTTACAAATACAAAAATTTATAAAACTCCCTATATGCCTGCTAAGCCATGGGCACGAAAGCAAAAAAGCGCAAGGAAAGTCTTGAGCAGAGACTCGGAAGCGAGAATCTTGAAAAAATACTCGGATACAAAAACGAGTTTGGGACTGCAGTATATACAATTAGCTTGCTCACCGGCATGACAGAAAAAGGATACACTGCAAACGATATCATAACCCTTGCAGAACTCAAAGACACAGACGGCAGCGCCTTTTTCTCCAGCTCTTATGAGATAAAAGAATTGTCATGCTACAAATGGGACCTAGAAGACATAGTGGAGCTGGCTGAAATCACAGACAGCGAGGGAAAGAGCGTATTTAGGAAAACACCCTGGGACATGATAAGCGGAATGGAAGCCATCGGAAAAATGCTTGTGATTGGCGCAAAGCCAAACACAGTAGAAAACCTTGTCGGGATAAAAGGGGCAGACAATGAATCTGTATTCAGGAATTTTAACTCAATATTTACATTCATTCTGGCGGGAGGCACACCAGAGTATGCGCAATCGCTGGCTGAGCTTAGGACCCACGAAGAAAATCAGATATTTAATGACATGGATATAGCTTACTACAAGCAGCAGGGAGGAACAATCAGCTATGCAAAAAACCTCTCTGCACTAAAAGACACCCTTGGGCAGACCATATTTTCGAAAGGAAGGGATATACATAATTTTCACATAAGCAAGTACACTCTCAATGATGCGAAAAAAATGTCAGACTTGCTTGATACAGACGGCCAGACAGTATTTAGGGATGGGGGCGATATCTCCAGTTTCCTTGATTCAGGCGGCACTATAGAAGATGCGCAGGATTACATATCTATAATAGACAGATGCGGCTCCACCTATTTCAACGGATATGAGATAGCCCTATTAAAACATAACGGGGTATCATGCGAGTTCGCTTCAGACATGGCCAAAAAATACCTCAACGCAGAGACAATCATGTACAATCACCTCTTTGGAATCAATGAAGAGGAATCGCCTGAAAAAAACGCCAGCAGGCCAAACGCCCTTGTATTCTATCCTGCTTCAGACCCGACAATTAAAGCATTCACAAATGAGGATTCAGTAAAATTTTTTAAAACTCTGATGTCCCATTACAGGCTAAGGCTTAGGGCGGTCTCAACAATCGATGAGATATGGGAAGAGGAAAAGCACATTCCGGGCACAGATCTCCTCATAATCGGCGGCCACGGCTCAAAGCACAGCATCCAATTGGGGGAAAGCAGGCCAAAATATGGTATCCTCCTTACAGACTATGAATCAGAAATCTCTACCAATACAATACGCCTTGAAGATCTTCTTGGAAACCTGCCTGATGAAGCAGTCATATTCCTTGATTCCTGCATGAACGGCAGGGGTGGAGAATACTCAGATAACCTTGCAAACCACATCGCGAGATGCGCTCCCGGAAGAACTGTAATCTCCTCAAAAACAACTTTCTATTCAGGCGACATAAATATAAAAAATATATGCCCCCTTTCTCTTGAAATCCACAGCTTATCTGGCCAACAAGACACAACCTATGTTTCAAAGCACATCCCCTACACAACGCCATAACTCTCATTGCAGCATCTCTTTCACCAAAGCTTTAAATATTCTTTCTGCCAGAAAACAGCAATATCCCATTAAAAAGAGGTGGATAAATTGAGAAAAAGCTACATCGTGTTCGCGTTATTGATTCTCCTTTCCATAGTGATAGGTGCGCTCCTGTACCCCGCGATGCCTTCAGATATGGCCTCCCACTGGGACTACAGGGGCAGGGTTAACAGCTATGTCCCTAAATTTTGGGGTCTGTTCTTCTTCCCCCTGATCTCCTCCATCCTCCTCGTAATGTTCCACCTCATACCTAAACTCGACCCCATGGCCCACAACATAGAGGAATTCAGGAACCACTACGACAACTTCACGCTCCTCATGGGACTATTCCTCTTCTACATCCACATAATAACTATCTTCTGGAACCTGGGGGCAAGACTTGACATCAACAGGCTCATCTCGCCTGCGTTTGCGATAATCCTTTTCTACTGCGGAATCATGCTCTACCATGCGAAGCGCAACTGGTCTATAGGCATAAGAACGCCCTGGACCCTCTCAAGTGACTATATATGGGACCAGACCCATCGGCTAGGCGGCATGATGTTTACAGTCTCAGGAGTTATCTGCCTTCTTGGAGTCATACTGCCTGTCTATTCAATCATATTTATCATGGCGCCAGTGCTCTCTGCCTCGGTTATCCTTGTGCTTTACTCATACCTGCTCTACCGCAATGAAAAGCAGGAACTTGAAGCAGAGGCTCCGCACCCCGCAGAGCAAAGAAGCGCTGCCGCAAAAAAACAGCCAAAGCCAAAAAAGCGCTCCACCAAAAAAAGCGCTCCAAAATCAAAGGCAGTTACTACCCAAGCAGCCTCCAAAAAGAGAGGCGCCCAAAGAAAGGCAAAACAGCAGAGCACCGGACAGAAGAAAAAAGTAAGGCCTAAAAAAGGCATAAAACCCAAGAAAGCCACAAAGCCCAAGCCAAATAGGCGCCCATCCAAACAGAAGAAAAAGCGCTGATTTATTTTTCGCATAATCGCATTTCCATGATTTGGCCTATTTTCCCAAACAGAATGCTTTAAATATGCCTTTGCTCTCCCCTGATACAACAATTGGAGGTAATAAATATGGCAATCACACACGTTGATTTGGAAAATTTTGACAAGGAAGTAAGGGACTCTAAAATCCCTGTGCTCGTAGATTTCTACGCAGACTGGTGCGGCCCATGCAGGATGCTCGCGCCCGCCTTTGAGGAGCTCAGCGGTGAATACGAGGGAAAGCTCAAGTTCGCAAAGCTCGACACAGACAAGGCGCAGCCTCTTGCGATGGAATTCAGCGTTTCTGGAATACCTTGCCTCATCCTCACAAAGGACGGCAACGAGCTGGGAAGAATTGTAGGCTTCATGCCAAAGCCCTCGCTCAAGGCGAAGATAGATTCACTGCTTGAGAGCGTAAAGAAATAAAAACCCAAACCTTTTTATTCTGCCCGCCCTGCCCACTACTTAAAAAAGCAGGGTGATATGGCATGATGACAGAAGAGCAGGTTCTAGAATTAAGCAAAAAATACGCTGAAAAGGCGGGGTTTAATCTCAATCCAGACAAAGGCATAGTAGACACAGTCATAAAAGGCCTTGCCTCAAACGAGAAAAAGCACGGCTTCAGATACTGCCCATGCAGGATGATAACCGGCGACAAGGAAAAAGACCGCAAGATCATATGCCCCTGCATATACCATAAAGATGAGATAAAAGAAATGGGGCACTGCCACTGCCTGCTATTTGTGAGGAAATAAACCCAAAATGCCAGATACAGACTCATCCGGAAACTCCATAGTATCAATTGCGAAATGTGGCAGCTATGCCGACAACATAATCGAGCCAGCGCTTGAAAAGGCGCTCGGGCCCCTGGGGGGTATGGCAAGATTCGTGAAAAAAGGCAACAGGGTGCTACTCAAGGTAAATCTTCTTATCGGTAAACCTCCCGAGGACGCGGTAACAACCCACCCTGCACTTGTTAGGGCAGTAATCAACCAGGTGAAAAAGGCAGGAGGAAAGCCTGAGGTTGGCGACAGCCCATCTGCCTCGATGCTCCAGCCATTTGAGCACGCTGCTGCAGTCTCCGGCTTCAAGGAAGTATGCGACGAGCTGGATGTGCCGCTTGTTGAGCTCACACACCCTGAAGAAGTCGCATGCCCGAACGGCGCAGTCTCCAAAACATTCCTGCTCTCCCACAAACTCAAGGGCTATGATGTGATAATAAACATGCCCAAGCTAAAAACACACTCGCTCACAATCTTCACAGGCTCGGTAAAAAACCTCTACGGCTGCATCCCGGGCGCCCACAAGGCCGCAGGCCACGTCACATTCCAGGACAGCCACAGATTCTCTGAGATGCTTCTCGACCTCTACACTGTCGCAAGGCCAGACCTGAACATAATGGATGGCATAATCGGGATGGAGGGAAACGGCCCCTCTGGCGGAGACCCTGTAAAAATTGGAGTCATAATTGCAGGAGACAATGCGATAGCAGTCGATGCCGTAGCCACAACAGTGGCAGGCATCTATGACTACGTGCCACTATTCAGGCTCGCAAAAAAGAAAAAGCTTCCCGGAGCATCACTCTCCTCTATCCATCTGGTGGGGGAAAAGATTGAGGATGTCCTCATACCCCCTCTCAAGATGCCAGAGCACTTCTCATACGCGATGGCCCCCGGATTCCTGAAGGGCTTTATCAGAAACCAGCTCCTGGACAGGCCCATGCTGGACGAGCCTCTCTGCATAGGCTGCGAGAGCTGCGCAAACATCTGCCCGAAAAAAGCCATAACCATGATAAACAAAAGGCCCCAGTTTGACTACAGGAAATGCATAAGGTGCTACTGCTGCCAGGAGGTCTGCCCCCAAAAAGCCATTGTTCTTAAGGGAAGCATATTCAGCATATTCAGGAAGAAGAAAAAACAGGAAAAGAAATAATCCTTTTCTAATCCCTACAAATGCCCCAAAGGGCTCAGTCCTTCTTGCAGGAAATCTTCTCAATAGAATTAATCATTGAAGTATAGAAATAAGGATTGTCCATAGCCATCTTTCTTACCATCGCCTTCACCTGAGCCCTTCTTGAATCCTCTTTCCTGAACAGGCACTTCTGCCTCACAATAGGAAACCTCTTCTCTTTTGCGTACTCTTCAGTAAGCCTCTCAGGCACATGGATAAGCGGCCTGATTATCCTAATCTTCCTGTCCTCTGCAAGATATACAGGCCTCATCACCTCAATGCTTGAGACAAAAAACATGTTCATAAGCAGGGTCTCGATTGCGTCATCCAGGTTATGCCCGAGCGCTATCTTGTTGCACCCATGCTCAGCTGCCACCCTACAGAGCACCCCTCTTCTGATCCGCGAGCAGAGCGAGCAGCATTTTCCAGTATCTCCGGCATCAGTATTTTTCCTGATAATAGAGGAGATATTCTCCCTCACAATAAGATGGTTGAGCCCTAGCTTCCGCAGGTGCCTTTCCACCTTGGTGTAATCCATCCCGAACCCCGCGTCCACAACCACAGGCAGAAGCTCAAAGCTTATCGGCGCTTTCTTCTGCAAACTGAGCAGCACATCAAGAAGCGCAAAGCTGTCCTTTCCGCCGGACAGCCCTATTAATATTCTGTCGCCGTTCTCAATCATCCTGTGCCTGGCGACAGCCCTGGCAGCAGCGACTCTTATCTTCTGCTCTGCAGTCATCTCTTATACTCGTCAAAAGCCTTGAGCACTGTTTTTCTCAGTTCCGGGCTGATCTTTTGTTCAGGGATGTTATTCCTATCCACCCACTCATACCCTGAATGCTCCTTGTCGCATAGCAGAATCTTATTGCAGTCATCCACACCTACAATATAGTCAATCTCGATATAGAACCTGTCCCTGCCATCCTTTACATTCCTGGTTATCCAGACATTATAGGGTCTTATTACTTTTCCCTCAAGACCAGTCTCTTCTTTTAGCTCCCTCAGCACAGCATCATTAGGGTCCTCTCCTGGCTCAATCTTTCCGCCCGGCACATCATAATATCCCGGAAAAAGACTCTTTGTCTCCAGCCTCTTAAGAAGCAGGAACCTGCCATCGCAGAATACTGCTGCGCCAACCATTACTATTGTATCCATTATTAGACCACCCCGCTTCAAAACAAAGATTAGCCCCCCATGGGCATTAAACTTCATTTAATAGCCCTGCCAGGCAGCGTAAATCCTTTCGGATTTACTGGTCTGTCAGGTCTACTCGTTTCACTCATAGCCCTGCCAGGTATATTCACTTGCCGCTGCGCGGCATCGTTCATGACCTGTCAGGTCTACTCGTTTCACTCATAGCCCTGCCAGGATTCGAACCTGGGTCCCGGCCTCCAAAGGGCCAGATGATTGACCGCTACACCACAGGGCTGTATAATCTGGATTTCTAACAGAATTCTGTATATAAAGATTTAGATTATTTCAGCTTTCCAGATAATAATCCTGTTGCACATAAATTGCTTATGTTTCTACGGGATATCATTCCAATTTAGATATTACCCTATAGTAGTAAAAAACAAAAAATTTATATATCTGGGGGACTCTACCACACCATATCAATTTTGAGGTAAAATAAAATGGATAACAACGATTTTGAGTTACACTATGTTGAATTTTACTCCAGAGGTCAAGTCACTTCTGAGACCAATCACACACTAGTATTGTCAAGAAACCCTCTTGCGGTTGATGTCCCTGAAGGATCTTATGGCTTCAAGTTTTTTGATATGGTATATGACCTGTCAGATGACGATCCACTTCCAATAAGGAGAAATGACTCCGGAATGTACTATACAGGGGGCACTATAAAAACAATTGATGATATCAAATTTGAAATGCTGCAGAGTAATATGCTTGAAAGAGTGGTATATGAGAATATTCTCGATAATATGGAAAAAAATAATTGGGAAAAAATGATAAAGACTCCTGCAGGAACCTATCAGCCTTTTAGGCCTAATGATGTATTATTGACAGAATAAGAACCCTTTTTTCCTCTTTTTTTATGGAAATCAAGATTTCCCTAATGCAGCCCTGGCTTTTATTAGCCACTTATTCTATTTTTCCTTAAACCCGATGCTGCTGCAGAACTCCTCAGTCTGGCAAGTCAATGAGCTGCATCCCTCGCAGGGCGGGCATATTGTACAGTCAGCCGGGCACTCGCTGGGCAGGTGGCTCCTGCAAAACTTTCTCTCCTCAAGCTCATTCTCCATCCTGCTGTAGACAGCAGACATGATAATGATGACCACAGCAAGAAAAGTATATACCCCCATAAGTATGGCCAGCATCTTCCTGCTGGTCTTCTTCTTGCCGCCTTTATTGTCGCTTCTCCTGTTTTTTACCATCCTAACCTCACACCTCCACGCCCATTCTCCTAAGCATCACTATAAGCCTGCTCATTGGAAGCCCGCACGCAAAGCAGGGCTCGCCCTCAATCTCCTCTGAAAACCTTATCGCACCCTCTGTGCCGAACGCCCCCGCAAAAGTGGTCACAGGATAGCGCTTCACATAATCCTCTATCTCATGCTCAGACAGCCTTCTAAACCTCATAAAGCAGTGCACCACATCAGACAAGGTTTCGCCTGTATCTGAGTTATGCACGCATATGCTGCACACATTATCAATCCTCCTGCCTGAAAATCCCCTGAGCATCTTCTTTGCCTCATCGATGCTTTCCGGTTTCTCATAAATCCTTCCCTCATACACCACAAACAAATCGCTGGCCACAATAATCGCACCCTTCTCTCTTTTTCCGATCTCTCTCGCCTTCGCCTCTGCCAGCTTCGCAGAAAGCCTCTCTGGGTCATCATCCCTTATAGACTTCTCATCAAGCTCGCTGGGCATCACCTCATACTTCAGGCCAAGCAGCTCTAAAGCCTTCCTCCTAAATGGCGACCGCGATGCGAGTATTATCTTCATATTGGTACCTATACCCTTCTCCAGATACCTTATTTTAAATAGATTGCGATAAGCCCGCGCAAAACCCATATAAAACAAAAGCAATTACCACCGCGCATGACACCAAAAATCAGAGAGGCGCAGCCTGATGACTTTGTCAGGCTTGAGGAGATACTCTCCCAGAACAATATGCTTGATTATCCAGAGGTTGACGGGAAAGGCGCAATGCAGAAAATCCATGAGAAGGCAGGCAGGTATTTCTTGGTGGCCGAAGAAGATGGTGTGGTGGCCGGGATGATAAGGGGATGCTATGACGGCTCAAGGGCGCTGATCCACCAGATGGCAGTAGATAAAAACTACCAAAGGCAGGGCATAGGCAGGCTGATGATACATGAGCTCGCCTCAAGATTCTATTCGGATGGCGCACCCACCATCTCAGTCACATCTATGGAGAGCTCCAAGGGATACTACAGCCATCTCGGCTTCTCAGACCTGCCTGTAACCGTCATGGTTGGCTTTGACATAAAAAAAGTACTCACAAACACAGAGCCTAAAAGTCCAGCAGGCAATTTTCTCTTATGAATATCTATGGTTATTAAGAATATACAAACAAAATTTATAAACTGAGGGGGATTACTAATTAAAACCAAATTACATATCAATATATAATCATGGGGTCTGGAGGGGCAAGAAGATGAGAAAAGATGGAAAAACTCTTTCTGAACTGCTGTGGGATATTTCTGACAGAGGCGTGGTTGACACTTCAACATATAGCACACTGGAACGTGCGATGCATAGGATCTCAAATGAGGACTTAAATCTAAAGACAATTGAAATGAAGGAACTTGAAAAATTTAGAGTTATGCGCTCTAACAAAGACTATGCAATTATCGAAGTGATGATTGATGATGCTCCCAGTAATGAAGAGGCAACCTCTTGGAAATGGCATGAATACAAGAGAGTTCAGCTTATTCATCCCTATGGATCACCGATCGCATATTGCATCGCAGAGGATATGAAGCCACAATAGGCCGTTCTGCGCTCAATTATCAAGAAATAAGACAAATAAGAGGTGAAAAAAACATGGCAGCAAAATCATTGAAAGGAACACAGACAGAGAAAAACCTGCTTGCCGCCTTTGCAGGCGAGAGTCAGGCCAGGAACAGGTACACATACTTTGCGAGCGTGGCAAAGAAAGAGGGTTTTGAGCAGATCTCAGCAATATTCCTTGAGACTGCGGATAACGAGAAAGAGCACGCCAAGATATTCTTCAAATATCTTGAGGGAGGAGAAGTCACAATCACAGCAGGCTACCCTGCAGGCATGATAAAGACAACCAAAGACAACCTGCTTGCTGCAGCTGAAGGCGAGAAAGAGGAATGGACCACCCTATACATGAACTTTGCAAAAATCGCAGAAGAGGAGGGCTTTCCCATAATCGCAAAATCATTTGAGGAGATAGCAAAAGCCGAAAAAGCTCATGAGGAAAGGTACAGGAAACTGCTCGCAAACGTAACCAACGGCACAGTCTTCAAGAGGGACAAGCTCATCGCCTGGAGATGCAGAAACTGCGGAAACGTGATGATTGCAACAGAGGCGCCCATGGTCTGCCCTGCATGCAACCACCCACAGGCATACTTCGAAGTGGCAGCGGAGAACTATTGACACAAGTTTAATATATCCTGCCCTATAATCCAATTAATCAAATCAGATATATAGAATAATATGCCAGAAGTTTGGAGGTAAACATGAGAAAAATAATATTGACAGCAGTTTTTTGCCTTTTGGTAGCCATGATTGCAGCAGGCGCTAT
>CAYLII010000001.1:1591-5345 GCA_964383645.1 uncultured Methanosarcinales archaeon | reverse complement strand
AACGCAGGAGACGGCGTCTCAGACGGCTCTGGCTGGTAAGACCTAGAATCTTCTTTTTTTCTCTTCTTTTTAAAACTTCATTATCCTGTCTGGGGTATCCTCTTTCATGAGCAGCACAACCCTGGAATCTGCCTTCTCGTCAATCAGCTTATAGCCAAGGTGCTTTCCTATCTCTAGCGCAAACTCCTTCACCTCTGAGTGCAGGGGCATATTCTCTTTCTCAAGAAATTTCCGTGAGGCTCCAAGATGCATATACGCCTTTATCTCAAGGAACTTTGGCTCCGCCTTCCTGATGAGTTCAGCCCATCTCTCAGGCTCCTTCATATTTACGCCCTTTATCGCAGTGACCCTCACTGTCGTCCTGGTTTTGCTCTTTAGATTCCTCAGCACCTCAAGCGACCTGTTCAGCCGCTCCCATCCGTCGTTATGCATCGGCCGGTGTATCTTGTTGAAATCCCTCTCATCAGCAGTACTCAGCGAGAGATAAAGCTGGGTGGGGGGTGCCTTCTTTCCTATTTTTTCCAGCACATCAGGAAGCATCCCGTTTGTCACAAGAAATGTGGTACCTCCATGCGAGTGGACCACTTTGATAAACTCAGAAAGCTTTGGGTACATGGTGGGCTCGCCCGAGAGAGATATCGCAAAATGCATCGGATCTTGGGCCTCTTTCCATTTTGGTATACTGCACCTTTTGTCCCCCTTAAAGCCAGTGATGAGCTTCCTCTGGGCCTTGACACAGCCCTCATAAATATCCTCAGGCTCGTCAACAGGCTCAAAACTCTTCCTCGAATACTCCACAGTCCGCCAGCAGTATATGCAGTTATTCATGCAGTAGCCAACAGAAGGAGTCATCTGGCAGCACAGGTGGCTCCTTATCCCGTAGAATTTCTGCTTGTAGCAAAACCCCTCTTCATAAAGGCTCTTTCTTGTCCAGCTGCACACCTTCACCGAGCTGTGGCTGCCCACAAGCCCGTAGTGCTGGACCTTGAGCCTGTCCTTAAGCGCTTTGTCTTCCATGCCTCTTACTAAACAGAGCGGGTATAAAAACCTTTTTTTATGGGAAAATCTTTTTTATGAATCCATACAATGCATCTTTTCTATGTCCTATGCATATAAATAGAGAGATACAAAAGGCTTATAAACCACCTGCCGTTATGCTTTATCTAATGGGATTAAAAAAAGCAATGGAGGAGAAGCAGGCCGAGATAGAAGAAGAGATCAGAAGAGTCCGCCTCCCCCGAGACAACCAGGTAATAGGCATAGTCGAGCAGCGCCTTGGCGGCTCGAGGATGAACGTAAGATGCCTCGACGGCAAGACAAGGAACTGCAGAATCCCAGGCAGGATGAAGCGAAAGCTGTGGGTAAGGGAAGGAGACCTTCTCTTAATCGAGCCTTGGGAGTTCGCAAAGGATGACAAGGGCGACGTGGTGTTCAAATACAGGCAGAGCCAGATAGACTATCTCAAGAAAAAAGGCTACCTCAAACAGCTTGACAGCTCAGAAGAATTTTAATTCTTATTTTTTAAGGCTATTTTCCCCCAACTTCCTGACAGTTGTGCAGATTGCTATTTATAAAATATTTACTCTTTTATAACCTTTTTTTATATTATAAAAATTGCCTTGTTTTAACTACTCTAGCACAATATAAAATATTATATATCCGTATCCCTTCTTGGAATCCATGGAAAAGCTCTTTACCATAACTCTGCTTACACTCATCAGCGTTTTTGAGATAGTCATCATGCTCATGGGCAGAATGATTCCCACTGCAGCAGTGCTCATAGCACTCATACTCCTATTGGTTTTCATGATGGTGTTCAGGCTCGGCTCAAGGCACTTCTGGAGAATGATGTTTCTCATATATCTCCTTAATATCCTGCTAATCGTCTACATGATTCTTAAGACCGGATTTAGCTGGCCCATGATGCTGGTCTTATTCATGATCTTTGGAGGCCTGTTTTTTGCGGTCATCTATTCAAGGGGAACAGCCAGACGAAAGTTCCGCCTTAGGGAAGTTAGCACCAGCCCATCAATCATGCCTGAGAAAAACCAAGAGAGCCACGCGGCATCTCTAATTGAAAACTACATCAGGGAATTCGAGGAAAAGGAAAAAGCCCCCGAAAAGCAGGCTTATGAAAGGCAGGCCGCTGAAAAGCAGCAGGCTTACCCTAAAAAAGCAAGTACTGTAGTAAAAAAGAAATTCTCACCCGGAAGGTTCCTGGCAAGTAAACAGGGCAAGCAGTACCACAGGCCCAGATGCGAGTGGGCAAAGAAAATAAGGCAAGAGAACAGGCTCTGGTTCGCAACCTCTAAAGAGGCAGAGAAAAAGGGCTACACCAGGCACAGCTGCCTAAAGAAATAAATTGGCTTGTGTTAACCTATGCTCTGCCGCTTCAGCTATGCTGCTTTTTGCTCTTCTTTTTTCGGACTGCCACTTGTCCTTTTTGTGCTTTTTTTTGGTCTATGCCCTCTCTTAGCAAAACTATTACAAGTATGGCAACACCAACACTCACCATGGAATCTGCCAGGTTAAACACAGGCCACACCCTGAAATCAATAAAATCTGTCACATAACCCATAAACACCCTGTCAATCAGGTTTCCGAAAGTGCCTGCCATGATAAGCATGAGGCTTGCCACTGAGCATCTGTTCTGGGGAAACTGATCCCAGAGATAGAGCAGAAGCCCTGCTGCGATAAGCGTGCCCCAGATAAGGAGGCTGTTTGTGTTTTGAAGCGAGCCAAAAACCGCGCCTGTGTTTCTGATAAACGTGAAATACAGCACCCCGTCAGCAACAGGCACGCTGGAATAAAGGGGTATCAGCTGCCTCACCATTGATTTTGATATCTGGTCTAATGCGACCAGCAGAATCCAAAGCCCACCAAGCCAGTAAAATCTGCTCCTGCCCATGCCTCATAACACCTTGAGACTGCCTGTTATCCTGTCAATCCTGCTCTCATAGTCAGGACCGATCGCAAGGCAGGTTATAGTGCCCGGCTCAAGAACAGTCCTTCCCGCATCCCTTATAAGCGCTGCCTTTATCCCGGCAGTCCTTGCGATATTCTCAAAATCCAAAAGCTCTTTTTCATCAGCCACCTTGAGCACGACCTTCTTGCTCCCGCCAGCCTTCCACTCGTCAAGAGTTCTTCTGTCAGTCTTTCCGACAGCATCCACAGACGCATGGGCCACCTGGGCAGCGAGCTTTCCCTTTGGCATCTTGAGGTCTACCCTCACAAGGATAACCTGTTTTAGCTCCTCTTCAGCAATTCCCATATCAGATTTTTCCAAATGAGCAATATTTATATAAGTTTGCATATGAGCCAATAAGTCATGAAAATACTTGGGATACCTGCCCTGAACGGGCTGGGAAAGACAATAGGCGCGGAGCTTGCGCCAGAGCAGATAGTAGAGAAGCTCAGAAAAGAGATCTTCCTTAGCGAGTCTGGCGCAAAACCAAATATAGATTTTAGCCTCGTAAAAACAGACCCATCCAACATCACCGCCGCAAACATGATGATAGAAGAGGCCCTTTCGCACTCAGAAGGAATTCCACTTATCATAGGTGGAGACCACTCCATAACATATCCCTGCTTCAAGGCATTCTCAAAGCGGTTCAAAAATCCAGGGCTTGTGGTTTTCGACGCCCACCCTGACATGGAGAACAGCTTCTCCCCGCCAACGCATGAGGACTACCTCAGGATGCTAATAGAAGAGGGCCATGTAAAAGCAGAGAACGTGATACTTGTAGGCACAAGA
>CAYLII010000001.1:0-1581 GCA_964383645.1 uncultured Methanosarcinales archaeon | reverse complement strand
TGGACCAGAATGAGCTTGATTTCTTAACAAATCATAAAAACAATCATTTTCCAATGAAAAAAATTGCCGCAGACAGCCTCCAGGAGGTCTCGGATGTTGCCATGTCTATTGCAAAAGAATTTGGTGCAGTCTATGTCAGCATTGACATTGACGTCATAGACCCTGCTTTTGCGCCCGGCACAGGTTACATAGAGCCTGGCGGCCTCACGTCAAGGGAATTCCTCCACTTCCTCTCGCGCCTCAAAAACCTGAGAAACCTAAAGGCATTTGACCTTGTGGAGATAAACCCCTCAAAAGACCAGAGCGGAATGACAGTCAAATTAGGCGCTAAAATCGCAGCAGAAATCTTAAGCTATTGAATTAGGTAAGGTACTAAATTATGTAAGGCATTCTTTAATCTTCCTTGATATCATATCTTAAATCTTAAGAAGCCTTCCGTCCACAGTAATATCCGGATTCCTGAACACCTGGTCAAGATGGATATTGGAATAGATATGCCCGCCGAACCAGTGGTTCGAGCCGAGCGCCACATGGGCAGTGCCCTTCACCTTCTCGTCAATTATCATAGAGCCGCAGATCTTTGCGCTCGGATTTAATCCTATCCCCACCTCGCCTATCATCCAGTGCCCCCACTCATTCTTTGCGTTCTGGTCTGCAAACCTGAGGTGCTCCTCAAGAGCCTTTGCCTCTTTTCCCCCCCTTATGCTCACCACCTTTCCCTTATCCACAATAAGGGTAATAGGCTCTTTTACAATCTGGGTAGTCTCCCACACCTTTGAGCTGCAGTCAATCACAATCTTTCCAGACACCCTGTTCTTCATGGGCGCTATAAAAACCTCGCCCGCCGGAATATTCCCACCCTTCCCAAGCGTCGCAAACAGCCCGTCTGAAGAGATTGCAGTGCATCCCTCAATAGGCACGCTTAAGTCAGTTCCTGCCTTTGTCTTTATGTGCATAACCCTCCCTGCATCTATTATCCTCTTTATCTCACTGTGCTTCTGCCTCAGGTCAGGATAGTCCAGGTACACAGAATCTATGAGATGATTTATCATATTAGTCTTGAGGGTGCCAAGGCTCGGAGTGCTTGTATACCTCAGCCTCTTCTCCTTGCAAAGCTGCTTGAAAGGCTTTCCCACGTTGCTGATGCCCCCAACCTTTCCGCTCGTAGAAAGCACAACAGCGCTCTCCGGCCTAAGCCTCTCCAGGTGGATCCTCACCTCGTCATTGGCCTTGTCATTCGGGTCCTCCTTGAGCACAAGCTTCGCGTTGAGGTTGAGCGTTCTTGCAGCCAGAAAACATGCGCCTGCAAAAATAGGGGCCACAAGATGATCCTGAGTACCAGCATCCCCAATCACAAGCACATCCTCATCCCTTGTCCTGAGGCATTCTGTGAACACCACCTTCATTTTCTGGGCGTAAGAGGCGCACTTATTAAAAAGCCCCCTCCTCTTAAGCCAGTACACGCTCTCGAAAGTGTCCATATTCAGTTCAAATCAAAAGAAAACCCCTTATATAAAATTTTCTTTATACATCTAAAAATCCATCATCTTTCCAGACTGCTAAGCTCTTCCTTGATAAGCA